>JAJFGY010000037.1 GCA_021775935.1 Alphaproteobacteria bacterium | reverse complement strand
GACAAAGCCTTGCAGCTTGCCGACGAATTCTCCTTCGACGAGTACATCGCCTTCTTGATTAACCGACGCCATTAATTCCTCGCGTTCTCGCAAGCGCTTCATCAAAACACTGGTCCGCCGATCGACGAACCTCTGGGTGAGGCGCTCATGGAGCGCATCTGAGAGCCTATCCTCTACAGCGCGCGTGCGCTCTTGCCAATGGGCAGAATCATCCAACCACCCTGCGCGGTTGGCTACATAGGTCCATGTGCGCATGTGGGCGATGCGATTAGACAATGTATCTATGTCTCCATCGACCCTTTCGTGGCGCTTTACCTGAGTATCCAGCCAGACTTCAGATATGCGTCCTTCTTCCGACATCAAGGAGGCGTAGATGCGGCCCAACAGGCTTGCATGCTCGCTGGCCAGTGTTCTGCGGAAGTCAGGCACTTGTGCCACATCCCACAAAAGGCCAATGGAAGCTGGGCCTGCGGCCATGGCCGCTGTTTCTTCATCCCGAGAGAGATGGGTCAGGACTTCAAGGTCAGTTGCCATCGGTGCGCGGGTGAGGCCTCGTCGATTGGGAGGAAGCTCGAGCGAGCGGATCAGGTCTTTGAGGGTCGAATAGTCGAGATCATTGTTTCGCCAATAGAAGATCTGCTCTGCTTCAAACCGGTGGTCTTCGATGCGCTCGATTGTTTCGGGATCGAAAGAGGGGGCCTCTCCCGTTGTCCCGAAACTTCCATCATTCATGTGCCGTCCAGCACGTCCGGCGATTTGGGCAAGTTCTGCGGCACGCAGAGGGCGATGCCTTGACCCGTCAAACTTTGATGTGCTGGCAAAGGCCACATGATCCACATCCATATTGAGACCCATGCCGATGGCATCAGTCGCGATCAGATAATCGACGTCGCCATTTTGATAGAGCGCCACCTGAGCGTTGCGGGTCCTGGGGCTGAGCGCACCCATCACGACGGCGGCACCGCCGCGCTGGCGTCGGATCAGCTCTGCGATCGCGTAAACCCGGTCTGCGGAAAAATCGACAATGGCTGAGCGCCGTGGAAGTTTGGTGAGCTTCTTTTGTCCGGCGTGGGAGAGAACAGAAAATCTTGGCCGGTTGGTGATGCTTGCATCAGGCAGGAGCCGCGCGATGAGGGGTCTTGCGGTTTCTGACCCTAAGAACATGGTTTCTTCTTCGCCGCGGGCGCGTAAAAGACGGTCTGTAAAGACATGGCCGCGCTCAGGGTCTGCAGCGAGCTGAATTTCATCCACGGCAAGAAAGTCGACCCGTTTGTCGAGAGGCATGGATTCTGTTGTGCAAACAAAATAGCGCGCGTGGGGCGGTACGATCTTCTCTTCGCCGGTCATCAGCGCCACTTCGGATGGCGATACGCGCTTGCGGATGCGGTCATAGACCTCCCGTGCGAGCAGCCTGAGTGGCTGGCCGATCATGCCCGTCTTGTGGCCAAGCATACGCTCTACCGCGAGGTGGGTTTTGCCGGTGTTTGTGGGGCCCAGAACAGCGGTGATCGTGCTGCCGTCGGGGGCTGGAAGAGCGCGGGGAAGGTCCATGTCGGCGCGCACCTTCGCGGCTCTGGGGGCGGAATGCAAGACCCTGAAATGAGGGCAATTTGGCAGCAGAGAGGCGCTGGCTGCGCGTTAACGTTTGGCTTGTTAACTTTCAGATCATTGTGAGAACGAATCACGTCCGAATCGACGACCTCGCCATTTTCCCGATCCGTTCACGGCTAAATCTAGTGTTTGGTCAAGCTGGAGAGCGGACGGAGTTAATAAAATCTGTGGATAAGTTGCCCCCCTTACGTAACGTCCTGTCTAGCGCAGGTGCTTCCACGCTCTATAGTCAATCCCATCAAAATCAAGTTTTCAAAACCAACATCCGGGGAGGATGGCATATGGATTTCGAGATTCCGCAAAAGCTGCGCGATTATCTGGCAGTGCTGGATAAGTTTATCGACGATGAAATCAAACCGCTGGAGAATAAGGACGACAATATTCGGTTCTTCGATCATAGGCGGGAACATGCGCGGACTGATTGGGACAATGACGGTCTGCCGCGAGAAGACTGGGAAGATCTTCTTCGAGAGATGCGCAAGACCGCCGATGCGGCCGGTCACTTGCGTTATGCCCTGCCGGAAGAATATGGCGGGCAGAATGGCACCAATCTCGATATGGCCGTGATCCGTGAGCATCTGGCGAGCAAGGGTCTCGGCCTTCACAATGATCTTCAGAATGAAAGTTCAATTGTCGGCAACATGCCGCAGGTTCTGATGTTCCGGGACTTCGGCACGCCGGACCAGAGGGATGAGTTTATTGGCGGCATGCTTGCAGGCACCCATAGAGTTGCGTTTGGCCTGACAGAGCCCGACCATGGGTCTGATGCGACCTGGATGGAAACCCGAGCCGTCCCTGAAAAGCGTGATGGTGTTGATGGCTGGCTCATCAATGGCTCCAAGATGTGGAACACGGGCCTTCATGTTGCCAATTACGACATGATCTTTGCGCGTACCGCAGGCGATGATGGCGCGGCGCGGGGCATTACCTGCTTCCTGGTGCCAACGGATGCAGATGGTTTCAAGATTGAGGAATATCTTTGGACCTTCAACATGCCCACAGATCACCCGCGTATCTCACTCACCAATGTCTGGGTGCCAGATACCGCGATCTTGGGCCCGCGCGAAAATGGTCTCGCCTTGGCACAGCATTTTGTACACGAGAACCGAATTCGCCAGGCTGCGTCAGGGGTTGGCGCCGCGCAATTCTGCATCAATGAGAGTGTGCAATATGCGAAGGACCGCAAGCCTTTCGGCAAGCCGCTGGCGTCGAACCAGGCGATCCAGTTCCCGTTGGTGGAAGCACACACGGAATGCGAAATGATCCGGAACCTTGTCTATAAAACGGCCTGGCAAATGGATCAAATGACGAAGCCGGAAGTGGCTATTCACCTCTCCGATAAAGTCTCCATGTGTAACTACCGCGCGAACCGCCTGGTCTGTGAAGCCGCAGACCTTGCGATGCAGGTGCATGGCGGCATTGGGTATTCACGGCACAAACCGTTTGAGCACATTTATCGGCATCACCGGCGCTACCGGATCACCGAAGGAGCTGAAGAAATTCAGATCCGCAAAGTCGGCGGCCATCTGTTTGGCTTTATCAACAAGAACGCTGCGCCAAAAAAAGCAGCTGAATAGATTGGCGGAGGCGGGGTTTGGAAGATGTCTAAGACCCGCCTTCACCTTGTCCGCCATGCGGTTGCTTCACCGCACCCAAACATTGCAGAGCCGGATTGGCCGCTGACTGATGTGGGTCAGGCCCAAGCACGCGATCTCGCACTGTCACTTGGCAGCGAGCCCGTCGATGCAATTTGGAGCAGCCCCTATCAGCGATCCATGGATACGATAGCACCGCTTTCTGATCATCTTTCCCACGATGTAGAGGTGCATCACGGGCTGCGTGAAAGACGTTGGTCTGACGCCTGGCTGGATGATTTTACGCCGCACCTTGAGCGGTCTTTTCGCGAGCCGGACTATAAGCTGCCGGGTGGTGAGAGTGCGCGCGAGGCTCTTTACCGTTTCGATGCCGCGTTGATCGAGATTGCCTGTGTCTCCGGCGGCGGGCACATTGTGGTTGGCACCCACGGCAACGTTCTCAGCCTTTTCCTTCGATCTCTTGACCCGTCAGTTGATTTTCAGTTCTGGAAAGAGCTGCCTTACGCAGCCGTTTATTCAGTGGACTGGGACGATGGGTTTTGCTGGCAGCGCTAGGCGCTGGGTCCTCTCAAACTCTGACGAGCTGACCTGATAGACCTGACCGGCTGCTGAAAAGCTGCGGCTTTCAAGATGTCAGTTGACTCATGTGGTTTTATATATAACACTTGTGTTATGGAACAAATTGGTTATATGAAAGCCCAACCGAACCTTGATGCGGTCTTTTCCGCACTGGCCGATCCGACCCGACGTGCAATTCTGTCGCGCCTGGCGGCAGGACAGGCATCCGTCAATGAGCTGGCGGCCCCATTTGACATCAGCCAACCGGCAATCTCCCGGCATCTGAAGGTGCTCGAGAAAGCAGGGCTCGTAGAGCGGGATGTTGATGAGCAGCGCCGCCCGGCACGGCTGAATGCGGACAATATGGCCGCTGCCGTCGACTGGCTGGCGGAGTTTAAAGCCTTTTGGGGGAAGAGCTTTGATCAGCTTGATGACCTCCTTGTTCACCTAAAACAATCCCAAGCAAAGGATGCCTCCCATGAGTAAATTGCCTGAGTTCATTTCAGACAGAGAGTTTGATGCGCCCCGTGAGCTTGTGTGGCGCGCCTGGACGGACCCTGACCTGCTCGCGCGGTGGTATGGGCCAAACATCGAAACCGTCATTCACAAGTTTGATTTGAAGCCCGGTGGTGAGTGGCGCAACGAGATGAAGATGAAGTCCATGTCGGATTTCAGCGTCATGACGTTCAAGGAAATCACGCCCGAGGAAAAACTGGTTTGGCATCATTCCGCCTCTGATGCCGACTGGAACATTGTTTCCAGTCCGATGATGCCCGACTGGCCGCGCGTCCTGCTGACCACGGTTACGTTCACAGAGGCGGGGTCAAAGACGAAGGTGCGCCTGACCTGGGTTCCCCATGAGGCAAGCGAGGCGGAAATCGCCTGCTTTGCGGGAGCCATGGAGGGCTTTGGCAGCGGTTGGGGTGCTGGCTATACAATTATCGATGAAATTCTTGCCGAACTTCAGGGATAGTGCTCTCGCGCGATGTCAGAATGTGCGGGGCTCGGGGAAACTCGGGCCCTTGTTCTTAGGCAATTTCTGTCGCGATGCGGTCGGTGGGGAGAATGAGCCTGTGTGGCGGGAAGGTGAAGCTTACCTGCGTGCCGACACCTTCTTCGCTGGTCAGATCGAAGGAGCCATTGTGCATCTCGACAAGATGTTTTGTGATTGAGAGACCCAAGCCTGTCCCGTGATGCTTGCCGGTCATAGAGCTCTCAACCTGCACGAAAGGCTCCAGCGTTTCTCGAACGCGGTCGGCAGGGATGCCGATACCTGTGTCGGTTACACAGATGGTCAGGCCAACATTGTCTTGTACTTTTGCCGTGACAGCAATTGTGCCACCAGCTTCGGTAAATTTCACAGCGTTTGAGAGCAGGTTCAACAAGACCTGTCTCAATGCACGTTTGTCTGCGTAGACCAGGGGCAGGTTCTCAGGAACCTCTAGATTGAGCGCCAACTCACCTTCGGCCAATTTGGGACGGATCAATTCTGCCGACCATCGGATCACGTCATCCACTTCAATGTCGCGTTCTTCAAGGTCATAGCGGCCGGCCTCAATTTTGGAAATGTCCAAAAGGTCGTCGATCATGCTCAATAGATGGCGACCACTGGTCAGGATGTCGCCGGTATATTCAGCGTAGCGGTCGTTGCCCAGCGGTCCGAACATTTGTTGTTGCATGACCTCTGAAAAACCAATGATCGCGTTTAAGGGCGTTCTGAGCTCGTGGCTCATTGTGGCAAGGAAACGCGATTTCGCGCGGTTTGCCATCTCCGCACTTTCACTCGCGTCGCGCAATTGGCGTTCTTGTTGACGGCGGTCAACCGCGATGCCTGCGAGATGTGCGGCACCGTCGATTGAAACAATTTCAGCTTCGCTCGGGGTTCTTTGCTCATCGTAAAAAGTTGCCAGGGTGCCGAGTGTGCGACCTTGGCGCGAGAAAATCGGTTGAGACCAGCAGGCGGCATACCCGACTTCGTTTAAGACCTTCCGATAATCTTTTTCCAGCGGGTCGACCTCAATATTGGAAACGATGACACGCTCACCACTGGCAATGGCCGCGCCGCAACACCCATCAGTCGGGTTGAGGGTGACCCCGACCACTGCGTCGCGCAGACGCTTGTCTACGGCCGGGCCGACGGCGTCTGTGACACA
Organism: Alphaproteobacteria bacterium; assembly: GCA_021775935.1. Classification (GTDB taxonomy): domain Bacteria; phylum Pseudomonadota; class Alphaproteobacteria; order Parvibaculales; family Parvibaculaceae; genus Mf105b01. Next base: position 13,137 of record JAJFGY010000037.1, on the reverse strand, counting down.
GAGATCTTCATCGACGAGGAATATGACAGATCGTCCGGCGCGGGCTCTTTCGTCGGCATTGGTTGTGATTTTTGCCAGGATCTCGTTGATCGCAATCCCTCTGGCGAGCGCGTTTAGAACTTCGAGGTGACTGCGCATCTCGTCGTCAGCTCGCTTGCGTTCAGTAACATCGCGAATGTTCAGGACAAGCCCGCCGACGGACTCCGTGTCACAGAGGTCTGTGATCGACGCTTCGATCCAGGCATCGCGGCCCTTGGGGGTGGTCACTTCACCGGTTAGTTCCTGCACCGCGCCGCGCAGGCCTTCTTGGACGAGGCATTTGTCAAGCAGGGCTGACTCTTCAACGGGTTTCAAGACCTCGTTCAAGCGGCGGCCGATGGCCTGCTCGGGTAGAATATCAAACTGGCGGACGGAGGGCGCGGCATAGCGGATGAACCCGGCCTCGTCGGTGAGCATAATTGTGTCATAGGCATTTTCAACGAGCGCTCGAAACAGTTCCTCGCGTTCGCGCACGTTTAGGTTGGCTTGTTCTGCGCGTGCGCGTGCTTGATCGGAGGCTTGTTTTGCTTGTGCCAGGTCTGTGATGAGTTCCTCGTTCTTGAACCGAACGCGGAACGTATCGACGTTCTGGAATTGCGCGGAGCGTGCGACGAAAACCAGAAAAACGTAGAAGGCACCCATCAGCAAACCCATCACCGGGAAGATGGGACCACCTGCAATGACACCTGCGGCCGCGAGAGCGAGGATGGGTGGGACGCTGTTGGAGAAAAAAATCGTAAAGTTGCGGAATGAAATGGCTGTGACTGTCACGATATGACAGGTCAGGATCATCAGCAGCAACATGTTTTGAATCTGGTTTTCCGGATGCCAGAAAAGCGGTAGGAAGGCGACCCAGATAATGTTGATCGCCCAATAGATACCGGCGTATCGGTTAATCCACTTTTGCGGATCAAGGTCGGCACTCGGCGTGCGGAAATATTGTTCCTGGTAGAGCAGGTTGACGCCATAAGACAGGTAGACGGCTACCAGCCAGATCACGCTGACTGTTTGTGACACCTGGCTTTCGACAAAAACCACCAAGGCAGTGCCAACCCCACACATGAGGAAAGGCGCTGCTCTGTATGCTCGGACAATTGATCCAAATTGGCTGGCCTTGATCCGGCGGACGCAATCGGGCGACAGGGAATTTGCGACAAAAGGCCCGCGCCAAGCGCGACCTGCCAGTCCCCATATCAAACGCCAACTCTGCAGCACCATCCACACTCCAAATATGTGCTCGCTAAGGTGCTCTCCCCTTGCGGACACATCTGTTCCTTAGATCTATCTTCTGGGGTATGAGGAAACATTGTCTAAATTTGCGCGCAGAACCGCTTCACTAGGCCCCAAACCGCTGATCGTGCTTAATCCATTGTTACCAGCGCACTTCACACACTCGTGCATGCACGTGTTTTGTCTCCCTCAAGAAGATCGGGAAATATGGGGCGCGCGCTAGGGACTCCCAGCCCGAACGCGTGACTATGGTCTGGTGCGGCGCCCCCTAGGTACACCCCTAAGCGCTGTCTGTCCGGATCGCGGCGACGGGTTTGCGTACCCTATGGCCCGTCGCCGCATATCTGGGAGCCTTGCCGCAGGGGCTTTGGGGCGTTCTCCTCCGATTTTGTCGAGTTTTTGGCTGTTTCTCGGGCTTTGTTGACCGGGCGGCACGGTTCCACGATACTCCGCGCCAACTTCTGACCGGCTAGGAATGTGAACGTTATGGGCAGCGATACCCCCCCGAATGAGACTCCGATTGAGACATGGCGCGCTTTGGCTGAAAAGCAGATGAAAGGCCGCCCTGTCGAGAGCCTGACCTGGGAGACCCCAGAGGGGATCGACGTGAAAGCGCTTTATACGGCCGCCGATCTCGATGCGATTGCCGCTGAGGGCTATGAAGCCAATTCCATGCCCGGAATGGCGCCTTTCGTGCGCGGACCCCAAGCGACAATGTATGCGGGCCGGCCATGGACCATCCGCCAGTATGCGGGTTTCTCCACAGCAGAAGAATCCAATGCGTTTTATCGGCGCAATCTTGCCGGTGGCCAGAAGGGTCTTTCTGTCGCCTTCGACCTGGCAACCCACCGTGGTTATGACAGCGATCATGAGCGGGTCGTTGGTGATGTGGGTAAAGCAGGTGTCGCGATCGACAGTGTCGAAGATACCAAGATCCTGTTTGATCAGATCCCGCTCGATGAGATGTCGGTCTCTATGACCATGAACGGGGCGGTGATCCCGAACCTTGCCAACTATATCGTGGCAGCAGAAGAACAGGGCGTCACGCCCGACAAGCTCGCGGGCACCATTCAGAACGACATTCTGAAAGAGTTCATGGTCCGCAATACCTATATTTATCCGCCAGCGCCTTCAATGCGGATCATTGCCGATATCATTGCCTATTGCTCAATGAACATGCCGAAGTTCAATACGATTTCAATCTCCGGCTATCACATGCAAGAAGCCGGTGCGACCCAGGTTCAAGAACTCGCCTTCACGCTGGCAGATGGCATGGAGTATGTGCGGGCCGCGCAGGGTGCGGGGCTCAACGTTGACCAATTTGCACCACGCCTGTCCTTTTTCTTTGCAATCGGCATGAACTTTTTCATGGAAGTGGCGAAGCTTCGTGCGGCGCGCCTCCTGTGGCACCGGATCATGTCGGAGTTTGGCGCGAAAGATCCAAAATCCCTGATGCTTCGAACCCATTGTCAGACCTCTGGCGTCTCGCTCACAGAAAAAGATCCGTACAACAATGTCATGCGCACAACGCTTGAAGCGTTGGCTGCTGTGTTGGGGGGTACCCAAAGCCTGCACACAAATGCGTTGGATGAAGCCATTGCCCTGCCGACTGATTTCTCAGCACGTATCGCGCGGAACACGCAGCTCGTGATCCAGGAGGAAACCGGCATCACCAATGTGATCGATCCTCTGGGCGGTTCCTATTATGTCGAGACGCTGACCCATTCCATCGCCTCGCAAGCCTGGGCGAAGATTCAGGAAATTGAAGAATTGGGTGGCATGACCAAGGCCGTGGAAAGCGGTCTGCCCAAACTTGAGATCGAAGAAGCTGCTGCCAGAAAACAGGCGCGCATTGACAAGGTTGAAGAGGTCGTTGTCGGCGTGAACAAATATACGCTTGAGACAGAAGACGATATCGACATTCTGGAAGTCGACAATGCGAAAGTGCGTGATGCGCAGATCGCGCGTCTGAAACATATTCGTGCGACCCGCGACGAAGCGAAAACGCAGGAGACGCTGAAGGCGCTGACCGAAGGTGCCAAAGGCGATGCCAACCTGTTGGCGCTTGCGGTTGATGCAGCCCGCGCACGGGCAACTGTTGGTGAAATTTCCGACGCCATGGAAGAAGTCTTCGGGCGTCACCGGGCGGAGGTGAAAACAGTGTCAGGTGTTTATTCCAAGGCCTATGAAGGCGATGGTGGATTTGAGAAAATCCAGTCTGAAATCGAACAATTTGCGGCTGATGAAGGTCGCCGCCCCCGCATGATGGTGGTGAAGGTCGGCCAGGATGGTCATGACCGCGGTGCCAAAGTTGTTGCGACTGCGTTTGCGGACCTTGGCTTTGATGTTGATGTTGGGCCTTTGTTCCAAACACCTGCAGAAGCAGCCCGTGACGCGATTGAAAATGATGTCCACGTGATCGGGATTTCCAGCTTGGCGGCTGGTCACAAAACACTGGTGCCTGAGATTGTGAAGGCGTTGGACGCTGAAGGTGCCGGCGACGTTGTTGTGATTTGCGGCGGGGTGATCCCGGCGCAGGATTACGACTTCCTCTACAAGGCGGGAGCGTCGGCGATCTTTGGCCCGGGCTCAAACATTATCGAATGCGCAGCAGATGTGCTTCGGTTGATCCGTGAAAAACGTTCTGCCTAAGAAGAAGCCTAGTTGGTGACTGGCTCTATCAATGCATTGCCGTCAACTTCTGCTTTCGTCAGATGGGCGGTGGCATTGACGATGCTTGTTTCAAACAACATGCGTACTGGCAGTACGAGTGGTTGCGTGCCGCTTGGCCCCATCTGCTCGTCAAACCGCGCAAGCCATACAGTGAAAGGGGGGAGGGGGTTTTTTGCGCGCTCGACCAGAAACTCTCTCGTGAAGCCCGCTACGGGATCGTAGAGGACGGAGCATTTCCAAGCCGGGCCTGCATAGGTGCCGGCGCCAATTGGCGAGAGTTCAGTCTCATCGAGTTCCTTGAATTTCAGATTGAAGATCCGGCGACCATCGAAGACAGGGATCGTTTGGGAGCAAGGAGCTGCAGTGGAGTTGATTGCAGTGAATATGGATGCTGTTAGAGGGTCCACTTTTCCTTGAACAGTGGATGCAGAGAAGCCCTGTTTGTGAATTCCATCTTCGGGTTTGGCTGCGACGTCATATCGGCCCCTTTCATCAAGGGCCATGGTGATGGAGCGCTCGCCAAAGCGCCCATCATATTCCTGCGAATAGTTGAGGAGGCGTGGGCCGCTTGGTGTGAGGAGGCCACTTGCAGTGCTAGAGCCGCGCCCATGGAAGAGAGTGTCGGCGATACCTTCAGTCTGGTACTGGGCGACAATTTCGTATCGTTCCGGCGTCAGGACAGCCTGTGTCCCGAATGAGACGATGTGCAATCCACCGCCATAGATTTCGAAGGTGAGATCAACTTCCTGCGCACTCTCTCCCGTCTGGTTGTCCGGCTGGGTTGCTTCCGATGCGCTGGGTGAAGTCGCGTAAAGCGTAGCGCCGCAAAAGATGAAACCCGTTGTCAGCAGGGTTCGAAGTGATGGTCTTTCGAATGAAGTCATGCAGTCGTTGTGCCCTTAAGTGGGGCATCCTCAAGCTGGACGATGGAATAATCATCTCTCTTAGAGGATACGCGAGCAAGGGCCTGCCCGATCACATTTTCTTTGAAGATTGGTTAGTTCGCGGCAATCTCAAACCGGGTGGCGCGCATTACAGCCCCGCCAAAGGGGGTTCGCAGTGTGAGGCGGACCGGGACCCAAACGTCGCTCCCCTCAAGGGGGGCAAGCCAAATGCGGATGGAATCTTCGCGCGCGAGCAGTTTGATGAGGGTCTTGCGCTCGTACCCGGCGACAGGAAGCATGGCGATTGTACATCGCATTACCGGACCGTTGTATCCGCCTTCGCCATCGTTCATTTCCATCATGCCGTCTTCGCGCAATTGAAGATCATAACGACGACGCCCATCGAAAAGCGGCAGAGATCGGTCACAGGGTGAGGCGGTAGCGCTTCGTGTTGGTAGGAGAAGCGCGCTGATGGGGTCCTGGGTCATCAGGATATCGTTGAGCTGAACATGGGGGCCAAAACCGTCTTCGTAAGCCGGTTCTGCCGCCATAATTGGTGGGCCGCTTCTGGGATAGGTGAGTTCGACCCGCCGGGTGCTGTCCGCATCAACATATGTTGAGACAAAGCGTGCAGGCTTCACCCTGTTGCCTGAAAATGATCCCTGGCTTGCCAGCGCGAACGTTGTCTCAAAGAACTGCTCGGCGATCCCCTCCGTTTTGATGAGGGCATCAAGTTCATAATCGCCGCTGCTGATTTCAGCCTTAACGTCTGCGCTCCCGAAATCAAAGCCGCCTAAGGCGATTTTGTAGTCCACCTCAAGACTGGTTGGGACGTCGGTTGAGGCTGCATAGGCAGACCCAGCGGTCAGAACGAGGGACAGGGCTGCTGCCGCGATGGTGCGGCTTGAGAGCCGACTGTATGTGCTGTTCGTTGTCATGGGCTCTATTTTGATGGGGTCAAATGAACCCTATCTGAATGGGCATGGGGACTGGATGGAGAAAATGGCCAAAAAACTGGCCAGAACACACTGGATTGGGGCCCATTGCTCCGGTATGCATCTGGGATGGCAGGTATGGGGTCAAAATCAGGCAAAACCTCGCAGGCTGGACGGACTGATCCATCGGTTCTGGCGGCCGGCATTCGCGCAGGTGAGCGGGCGGCCCTTGCTCGGGGGATCACGCTCGTCGAATCAAGCCGCACCGACCATCAGGACGCGGCTCAGGACCTTCTGGCAAAGGTTTTGGACCTTAGTGGCGGTGCTGTGCGGATCGGTCTCTCCGGCGCGCCTGGGGTCGGTAAATCGACTTTCATTGAGGCTTTTGGTCTGTTTCTGATTTCTCAGGGGCTCAAGGTTGCTGTCCTTGCCGTGGACCCGTCGTCTGCCCGCACCGGGGGCTCAATTCTTGGCGACAAGACCCGGATGGAGTTCCTCGCCCGCCACCCGGCCGCCTTTATCCGGCCATCTCCCTCGGGGGGTACGCTTGGCGGCGTCGCGCGGCGCACAAGGGAGGCCATGCTGCTCACAGAAGCGGCGGGCTATGATGTGGTCCTGATCGAAACGGTTGGCGTTGGTCAGTCTGAGACAGCCGTTGCCGACATGGTCGATATGTTTCTGTTGCTTCTCTCGCCCGGTGGCGGGGATGAGCTGCAGGGCATTAAGCGTGGCATTATGGAATTGGCGGATCTGGTTGTGGTCAATAAGGCGGATGGTGATCTGAAACCCGCCGCCCGCCGGGCAGCGGCGGAATATGGGGCGGCGCTCCATCTAATGCGGCCCAAGAGCCAGAACTGGTCTCCCAAGGTGGCTTTGGCGTCTGCGCTCAAAGGGGAGGGGCTTGAGGATATCTGGACCCTGATCCAGGATTTTCGGGCCAAAATGCAAGCGTCTGGCGAGCTCGACGGGCAGCGCGCCGAGCAGGCAAAGACCTGGATGTGGACGGAGCTTCGCGAGGGTCTGCTGTCTCAATTGCAAACCCATGCAGAGGCCAGCCAGCTGGTTGGGGAGCTGGAGAAAGAGGTTGCGAAGGGTGGCGTGACCCCGACGACAGCGGCGAACCGACTGTTGGCGCTTTTGTTCCCGGAGCGGGCTTCTTAAGCTCTTGGAATTAAAAGAGAAAATCGCTCCTCCTTTCACCGCCAAGCAGGCTTGACGGAAGGCCTTCTCGGCTCTATACCTCCCCGCTCACGAAAGGTGCACGGTCGATAGCCTGCGCCATTCTCTGCAAGAGTTTTCAAAAACCCTTTGCGCCAGCTCAGAACAGTCTGGGCGCTGATCCGGAACGATCCGGCCTATGGCAGCGGGGGGTTTGTCTAAGATGGGAAGAAGCTATGTCGCGCCGTTGCGAGCTGACCGGAAAAGCAGTCATGTCAGGCAATAATGTGAGCCACGCGAAAAACAGAACGCGTCGTCGGTTCCTGCCGAACCTCTGCAATGTGAGCCTGATGAGCGAAAAGCTTGGCCGTCAGTTCAAACTGCGGATTACCGCGCATGCGCTGCGCTCTGTTGAGCACCGTGGTGGCCTGGACGGCTATCTTCGTAAAGCCCATGCATCTGAGCTGTCGCTGAAGGCACAACGGATCAAGCGCGCGCTGTCAAAAGCTGAAGCGGAAGCTGCTGCCAGCTAAGCCTGGCACCGCAGTTGGACAAAGAACGGGCTTCCCATCGGGAGGCCCTTTTTTGCGGCTGTTTGCCTGTCAAACGGGCAGATTTGAGTGTTGTTCCGGGCGTGTTTACGTTGATTTGTGAAGACGTGCGCCTTCGGCTAGGCGATGTCTCTCCCCTCCGCTAACATCGAGTTCAGTTGGGCACTCATTGAGTGGAGGGTTGAGAGGAATGCGCGGATTTTTCGACGCGCTTGGAAGACTTGTCTTTCCGGTTGCAGCGCTGTTTGGCGTTCTGGCACTGGCCTATTTGGGCTCAACCCGGTTTGTGACGCAGTTTGACGTGTTTCCGCCAGAGCAATGGTTTCTTAATCCGGGCTATTGGCTGACCTATGGTCATCTGGCGCTGCCGCTCACCTTTCTTGTCCTAAACCTTGTGAACCGGAAATATGGGCCAGGGACGACAATCGCGTCGGCCATTGTCACCTGGTGTCTTGCCGCTGGTGTGCTGGTCTGGGCAGTGATGACCTATGGGCTGAGTGCGGTTGAGGGGCAGGTGGCTTCCATTGGGGTTGCGGCGACGTTTTTCGGTGCGCTCTTTGCCGGTCAGCTGGTTTCTATCTACACGTTCGATCAGGTGCGTGGCATTCCATGGTGGCGGGCGCCCTTCTATGGTGCGCTCTTTGGTGGGTTGATCTTTGCAGGTTTTTTCTACGGGCAGATGGCCTATGGCTCAGAAGAACCCTGGGCCAACCGTCTGGCTGTCATGGCTGGTATCTATGCAGGCGCTGCGTTTGTGAACGTCTTTGTCTACTGGGCGCTGCGGCGGCTTATTCGGCCCCTGCCAGGCTTTGGTGGGGCTTAACTCCGTCTATTCGTTCAATGCGAAGACAAGCAGCAGCGTGCGTTGGACGGAGTTGAAATTATCATCTGAAATCAGATAGAGCAGGGTGCGCCCGTCCTTGTCCTGCCGGACAGAGAGCCCTTCCATATTGTCTATCGATCTCGTGTGGTTGGCCTCCACAAGCACCTCGCCATCTAGGGGAGCACTGCTTTCGAGTGCTCCTGCTGGAATACGCCGCATCATCATAGAGACCCCCGCCAGAGGACTGTAATGACGTTCCAGGGTGATCAGATCGCCGCCGGGCAGGACATCAATATCTGTGAGCGCATAGGGCAGATGCTGTTTTAGACGGACCGGGACCGCTCCTTCATCAGTGAGGCGGGCGCCAACTATGTGCCCGTCTTCGTCGAAGGATTTTTCCGAGAGTGCGAGGAGCGAGCCATCGGGCAGATAGGTGATGGCTTCCAGTCCGCCATTGTTTTCCAGGTTATTGAACATCTGAAAATCGGCGATGGGAAGGGCAGGGGCATCAAAGCCGAGGCTTGTCAGGTCGTAACTGCGCAGTCGATGGTTGCGTTCAAAACTGACGATTGTGGGGGATGTTCGCGGGTCCGTCCCATATGCGACCGTCAAGCTTTCAGCATCCGTATTGTGCTTACCAGAAAGAGGTGTTGCGTCCGGGCCCATCATTGGTGCGATCAGGGCGTCTCTCAATCCCGTTGGCCGATTATCTTCAGAGGTGAGATCAGCTGTGAACCAGTTGCCCTGATCGCTGACTGCGATGAGAGCATCTCCCTCTTTGCCAATGATCAGCCCCGAGAGGCCACCAAAGTCTGGATGATCAGATGAGAGTTCCAACCCACCCACATAGGTCAGTTCTCCGGCGGTCAAGTCCCTCGGGTTTTCCGGGTTCCAAGCAATGTTGCGCGCTTCTATGTCTAGGGTTTTCGCGCCTTGAGCTGGCGTGTTGAAAAAGCTGAAGGATGCGATGGCGATGAGAGTGGCCGCTATCAGCGTCAGCCAAGCCGTCGGGGAGAGGTTTCTAAATGACATCTCGTCTCACTTTTTTCTTGTAGCGGTCGCTACATATCGTAGTATTTAGTAACCGCTACATAATTTTAGGCAATCTTCTCGCCCCACGTATGGAACAGCTCCGATGACCTCATCCCAAAATTTCGACCTGATCAAGACCGCACTCACGACACTTGGTAGAAAGGAATATGACGCTGCCAGCGCGTATTTCTCGGCCGACTGCGAGTATACCAACGTCCCCTTGGGGACCGTGAGGGGTCCACAGGGTGTGAAGGAGGTACTCGAACCGTTTTTTGCGCCAACAATTGAAAACGAGTTCGTTTGGAAACGTGTCGCCTTTGATGGTGTGACGGTCATGGTCGAGAGGGTCGATCGCCATCACCTGCCTGACGGTTGGGTCGAGTTGCCCATCATGAGCGTCTTTGAAGTACATAACGGCAAGATCTGTGTATGGCGCGATTATTTTGACGCGGCCACAATCATGAGTAAGTGGCCTGCCGCTTGATCGCTCCCAGGGCCTACTAGTCAGCGCCGGGCAGCGGCAACATCCTGAAAGCTGGTTTTGCTCAAAGAACTCGGCCCGCGACCAGGAGATTTCTTTGATGCAGCCTGCCTGTCTTTGCGCCGACCTTTAGGGCCGGTCTGATCATCGAACAGTTCGGCGAGCTTATCGGTCATGGCGCCGCCCAGCTGTTCGGCGTCAATGATGGTAACCGCGCGCTCATAGTAGCGGGTCACGTCATGGCCGATACCGATGGCGATAAGTTCTACAGGTGACCGGGTCTCAATGTCCTCGATCACCTGGCGGAGATGGCGTTCCAGATAGTTGCCGGCATTGACTGACAGGGTGCTGTCGTCCACAGGCGCACCATCAGAGATCACCATCATGATTTTGCGGTGCTCGGGGCGGGCCAGCAGGCGGTTATGGGCCCAGACAAGGGCTTCGCCGTCGATGTTTTCTTTCAGCAGGCCTTCACGCATCATCAGACCCAGATTGCGCCGTGCGCGACGCCAGGGGCTGTCTGCGGATTTGTAGATGATGTGGCGTAGATCGTTCAGGCGACCGGGATTGCCGGGTTTGCCTTCCGCGAGCCATTTTTCACGGGCCTGACCGCCCTTCCAGGCGCGGGTCGTGAAGCCGAGGATTTCCACCTTCACGCCACAGCGTTCCAGAGTGCGGGCAAGAATGTCCGCGCAGAGTGCCGCCACCGTGATAGGGCGACCACGCATCGACCCTGAATTGTCGAGCAGGAGTGTCACGACTGTGTCGCGGAACTCCGTGTCGTTCTCCATCTTGTAGGCAAGCGGCATCATTGGATCGGTAATGGCGCGGGTCAGGCGCGCCGCATCCAAAATGCCTTCTTCGAGATCAAATTCCCAGGTGCGGTTTTGCTTGGCCATCAAGCGGCGTTGCAGCCGGTTGGCGAGGCGTGAGACAACACCATGCAATTGATGCAGCTGCTGGTCGAGATATTGACGCAGCCGTGTGAGCTCTTCGATGTCGCACAGGTCTTCAGCACCAATCACTTCATCATAGGTCTGAGCGAACACCTTGTAGGAGGGCGCACGGGAGCTGTCGTCCATGCCATCGGGGCGCCAGGGCTGATTGCCGTCGCCCATGTCTTCCATGTCTTCTGCATCAGCGGGCATGTCGTCTGCATCAACTTCGACCAGCTGTTCTTCGCCTTCTTCGCCATCGCCTTCGGCCATCTCGGCCTGTTCAGCGCTGGCCCCTTCGGGCTGTTCAGCTTCGCCTGCTTGGGCATCATCATCAGGCTGGTCTTCCCCGCCTTCTTCGCCGTCTTGCTCGTCATCAGCATCTTCCGGGCTGTCGCCCAGTTCGTCGCCCATTTCGAGATCGGTCAGCACATCGCGCATGACTTTGGCAAAGGCTTCCTGGTCTTCCAGAACCTCGCCAAGACGTTCCAGGTCGCCCTCGGCTTTTTCTTCGATCCAGGGGCGCCAAAAATCGACCAGATTGCGGGCTGCATCTGGCACAGGGGCGCCGGTCAGCTTCTCGCGGGCCAGCATGGCAACGGCTTCAGCCAGAGGTGCTTCGTCTTTGTTGGTGACTTTATCGTAGCCACGCGCTTTGCAGCGCTTTTCGAGCGCAGCTGTCAGGTTGTCGCCCATGCCCGCCATCTGGGTCGCACCAATGGCTTCCACACGGGCTTGTTCAACGGCATCAAAAATTGCGCGGGCATTGCTGCCATCAGGCGCAAGTTTTGTATCGATGCCTGCATCGTGATGGGCAAGACGGAGCGCATAGGCATCTGCAAAGCCGCGAACTTCTGCGACCTCCCCTGCTTCCAACTCCCGACTTGGCAAGGGAAGGCGCGCACGCAAGCCACGCAGGCCTGGCGGCTCTGTGCCGAAGGTCACCGCCAGTTCTTCCTGCTCGGCAATGGTCTTCATGGTCGCCGTTAAAGCACGCTTGAACGGTTCGACCGGACCTTCCTTATTTTGCATAGACGCGATCCTTAGATCCTGCAGGTGTGTGTCTAGGCCACCATGATTTTTGCAGCGCTGTCGGGCAGATCTTCGCCAAAGCAGCGTTGATAGAACTCAGCAACGGTTGCCCGCTCCAGTTCATCGCATTTGTTGAGGAAGGTCACCCGGAAGGCAAAACCAACATCATCAAAGATTTCTGCATTTTCTGCCCAGGTGAGCACTGTCCGTGGGCTCATCACCGTTGAAATGTCGCCTTGAATGAAGGCGGCACGGGTGAGGTCGGCAACGCGGACCATGGAAGAGACGGCTGCTTTGCCCTCTTCAGTCTTCGCATAGTTCTGCGCTTTGGCCAGGATGATGTCTGTTTCGGCATCATGGCTCAGGTAGTTGAGCACTGTGACGATGTTCCACCGGTCCATCTGGCCCTGGTTGATTTGCTGCGTCCCATGATAGAGGCCGCTCGTATCGCCCAGACCAATGGTGTTTGCTGTGGCGAAAAGACGGAAATGATCGTTCGGACGGATCACCTTGTTCTGGTCGAGCAGAGTGAGCTTGCCCTGGACTTCCAGCACGCGCTGGATCACGAACATCACATCGGGACGACCCGCGTCATATTCGTCAAATACGAGAGCAACAGGGTGCTGTAGCGCCCAGGGGAGAAGACCTTCGCGGAATTCAGTGACTTGCTTGCCATCTTTCAGAACAATGGCGTCCTTACCGATCAGGTCGATCCGGCTGATATGGCTGTCCAAGTTGACGCGGATACATGGCCAGTTGAGACGGGCCGCGACTTGCTCAATGTGGGTCGACTTGCCTGTGCCGTGATAGCCCTGGACCATTACACGGCGATTGAAAGCAAATCCTGCAAGGATGGCGAGGGTGGTTTCGCGATCGAAGAGATAGTTTTCATCGAAATCAGGCACATGCTCGCTGCGTTCCGAAAAAGCTGGAACTTCCATGTCGATATCAATGCCGAAAGCCTCGCGGACTTTCACCGTGGTGTCTGGGCCTGTTACTGACAAAGTGCCCTGTACTTCCGATTCCATTCTGCTCTTCTCTCTTTTTCGCTGTCCAACCCCAGCAACTAAGACAGTGGGGGTCAGTCGGTACTATCTCACGTTCAAACGTGTTCGCCCTACCTTGCAAATTGGCAAAGCAGACTGCGCTAGAGCCTGTTTGGTTTTGCACCCAAACAAGATCCTGCCGATCTCATGCTACGCCCTTTAAAAAGCGCGGCAGGCGATTAGCAGAAGCCACTCTTTTTCAGGTAGTCGTGTGCTTGGATGACTTTCTGGAGCCGGTCTTCAGCAGTCCGGTCGCCCCCGTTTGTGTCGGGGTGGAATTTCTTCACAAGCTCTTTGTAACGGGTCTTTATGTCGGTC
>JAJFGY010000036.1 GCA_021775935.1 Alphaproteobacteria bacterium | reverse complement strand
TCACGCTGACCCGCGACATCACCCGAGAAGATGTGTCATCGCGCTACAATAATTTCTACGAGTTTGGCAGTCACAAGCGCATTTCCAGTGCCGCGCAGGCTTTGGAAATCCGCCCATGGCAGGTGGTGATTGATGGGGATGTGGCTGAGCCCCTGACGCTTGATTGTGATGAGTTGATCAAAGCGATGCCGCTCGAAGAACGGCTCTACCGGCATCGGTGTGTGGAAGCCTGGGCGATGGCTGTTCCCTGGACAGGCTTTCCGTTCTCTGAGCTCGTGAAGCTCGCCAACATCAAATCGGGTGTGCGCTATGTGCGCATGGAGACCTTCATGAACCCCGAGGTTGCGACAGGGCAAAACCAGTTCTGGTATCCCTGGCCCTATGTTGAAGGTCTGACACTGGATGAAGCCACGAACGATCTCGCCTTCCTGGTCACTGGTGTCTATGGCAAGCCGTTGCCCAAACAGTTTGGCGCGCCGCTACGTCTGGCTGTGCCCTGGAAGTATGGCTTTAAGTCGATCAAGTCGATTGTGCGCTTTACCTTCACCGCTGAGCGTCCGGTAAGCTTCTGGCAAGAGATCAATGCCGCAGAGTATGGATTTTGGGCGAATGTAAATCCAGAAGTGCCGCATCCGCGCTGGAGCCAGGCGACAGAAGAATTGCTGGGAACTGGTGGTCGTGTTCCGACCCAGCTGTTCAATGGGTATGCCGAAGAAGTGGCGCACCTCTATGCGGGCAACAACCAGCCGCTCTATCGGTGATTTCGTAAGATTGAGACACATTATGTGACTGGTCTCAGGTGCGCGGAAACCTATACTGCCGCGCATGATAAAACCTTCTCTTGTGATCTTCGATTGCGATGGCGTGCTGGTGGATACAGAGCGGGCGGCGAACACGTCGCTTGCGGAGAGGCTGAAACTCCTGGGATTGGATATCTCCTATGAGACCTGCCGTCGACGGTTTGTCGGCAGATCGCTGAAGAGTGTTCAGGCCGAGGTTGAGACGGAGTTAGGCCGAAGCCTTGGGACTGATTGGGATGTGAAGATCGAGCGTGAAGAGATCGACGTATTTCGCCATACAACTGAGGCAATCGCCGGTGTCGTCGCGCAGGTGAAAAAGCTTCGCGACGACGGCATCCCGCATTGCGTTGCGTCATCCGGGCGCATTGAAAAAATGCATGCAACGCTTGGATCTGCAGGTTTGCTGCCGTTGCTAAAGGATGTGCTGTTCAGCGCGACAATGGTGGAAAACGGTAAGCCCGCTCCGGACCTTTTCCTGCACGCGGCCAAAGAGATGGGGCACGTCCCGGAAACCTGCATCGTGATTGAAGATAGTCTGCCGGGAGTTCAGGCAGGGATGGCTGCAGGGATGCGGGTTCTGGGATATGCAGGTGATCCTCTGACCGACCGAACTGCTTTAGAGGGGGCAGGGGCCATAATTTTTGACGACATGGGGCGCCTGCCTGAGTTGCTCGGGTATTAGCGGCTACTCACTCCACCCTTGATACCAGGGAATGTCCGCATCGAGATCGATACGGTCATTGACCGGATAGCGGGTGGGGAAGAAGCCAGAACCGGCGGCTTCTCCATCGCGGACGGCTTCCAGGGTATCGCGGAGCGCAACAATATCTCTCATTTCCAGAACGGGTGTGCCGGTGATGTTCATGCGGTGTGCGGTATAGAGCTTTGTCTCTTTGGGCAGCTTTAGGAGCAGGTTTTCTGCAACCGTGAGATAGTCGGTCAAAGACGAGTTGGGCAGAAATGCGTAGAGCGGCCCCTCATAAATATAGTCACCGGTAAATAGCTGAGCGTTTGTCTCATCCCACAGGGAAATAGACTCGTCTGTATGACCTGGTGTGAAAACCACGCGCACTGTGCGGTCACCAAGGTCGATTTCCTCACCCTCGGAAAGCCATTTGGTGATTTTCCAACGGGGGATTTCATGCCCTTCGGCCGACCCAAGATATTGCACGTGGGTTGGCGAGAATATGTCGCCCTCCATCTGGCTGCGTCTTTGCGGTGTGTCCAGTAAGGCGATGTTTTCAAAGCGTTCCAGGTTGCCCACATGGTCGTAGTGCAGATGGGAGGGCACGGCGAGGACGGGTTTGTCGGTGAGACTTTCGACAACGGGCAGGATGTTTGCAGACGGATAGCCAATATCAAACAAGACAGCGCGATCTCGACCTTCGATAAGATAAGAAAATACCGGGCCGCTGGCGCGGGGTTCGCCAATGACGTGGGTGCGGGCATCAATGCTGTCGATTGTATAATAGTCGTCAAACCAACGTTCGGTTGCAGAGAGCTCTCTTTTGTCAAGAAGAGGGGGTGGGCTGTCGGAAGAAAGTGCTGCGACGGCCAGGTCAAATCGATATTGGATTGCTGTTGCCCCCAGCGCGATGAGTGCGACGATTGAAATGAGAAAAATCCGCAGCATGGTTTTTGTCCCCCGACATTGATGCTCAGTGAGTCTATCTCAGAGCGGTCATGCACACCAACTGTCGGCATTTTTCATTTTTGGTGTCACATATGAGGACCCTGCCTCGTCATATCTTTAAACACGGCTATTTCAGTTCAAAACGGAGGTATGTGATGTCTCGTGCAACCCGCGTTACCCTTGTTAAAACGGTTCCAGATGCACTTGGTGCTTTTGGTGGCATTGAGGAGATGTTTTCGACCTGTCCCGTTGATCCCCTCTTGCGGCATCTGGTGAAGCTGCGCGTCTCCCAAATCAATGGCTGTGCCTATTGTGTGAACATGCACACAGGCGAAGCCCGCGAGGATAATGAGACGACGGCGCGTCTCGACCATCTTGTTGTCTGGCGCAATACGGACCTGTTCTCAGTTGCAGAGAAGGCGGCACTCGCATGGGCAGAGGCGCTCACCGTTCAAGGAAATGGCGCTGACCTTGACCTTCTTCACGGAGAACTGAAAATACATTTTTCCCAGGAAGAGATTGATTATCTCACGCTGATCATCGTGATGATCAACACATGGAACCGGCTTCAAGTTTCAAACCATAATGCAACTTTCTAAGTGATCGTCGGCAGTGATGCGAATATGCGTTCTGGAGGCTTGCCCATGAGTGCGGCGGTGCAGGGCGATGCGTGCAGGGGTCTGGCGGATCCAGATCGGATTTTGCGTAGGCACTCTCGCTTCTCAAAACGCTCGGATTTCTGCACTTGCCATTGTAGCGCGTTGCCTTTCGCCCTAATCTCAGGGAAAGAAGGTGGCGTAAATGGACATATTTCTCCTCATTGTCGGTCTGGTTTTTCTGTTTCTTGGTGGCGAAGCAATTCTTCGCGGTAGTATCGCCATTGCGGGACAGCTAAACCTATCATCCCTATTTGTGAGCATGGTGATTGTCGGGTTTGGAACGTCGCTTCCCGAGCTCATGGTCGCAGTGACCGCGGCCATGGGCGGTGTGTCTGATATCGCGCTTGGCAATGTCGTGGGCTCCAATATTGCCAACATCCTGCTGATCCTGGGACTGGCAGCGATCTTGGCGCCGGTGTCCTGCGGTGGACGTGAGATCAGGCGAGATGCCCTCGCAGTGCTGGCCGCCAGCATCGTATTGGTCGCTCTGTCGTTTAATGGGGTGATTGGGCGCTCGGCGGGCGTGGGAATGATTGCTGCTCTCATCGCCTACCTCACCTATGCCTATTTCATGGAGCGTCGCCACCAAAAGAAGGGCGACGCGCTTCTTCAACGGGTGGAGCGGGACATCAGCGCCCCGACGATTGGGCTGTCGACAGCGGTGATGTTCAGTCTGGCAGGGCTGGTGTTGCTTGCCGGAGGGGCTTATGCGCTGGTCGAAGGCGCAACGGCGATTGCAAAAGAATTGGGTGTCTCTGATGCGATTATCGGATTGACGCTGGTTGCTATCGGCACGTCGCTCCCGGAACTCGCCACGGTGATTGTTGCCGCTTACCGGCGTCACGCAGATGTTGTGATGGGCAATATTATGGGCAGCAATCTTTTCAACGCGTTGGGGATTTTGGGGGCGACGGCGGTCATCACGCCTATGCCTATCGGGGGCCGAATTGCGGACATCGACATATGGATCATGCTCGGGGTTGCTGTTGTGCTGGCACCCATGGTCTGGGGGCGCAAATCAATTGGACGCTTAGAGGGCGCCGTGTTTGTCGCCCTCTATGTTCTTTATACTGCCTGGGTCTATTCCGTCGACATCGTGTGATGTAGGAGACTCAAGCTGCGCGGCCAGGCTCTTATTCAGCCGCTTCTGCCGTTGTTTCTTGAGCCGCCAGATATTTTTCTGCTTCAAGCGCTGCCATGCAGCCCATGCCGGCCGCGGTCACCGCCTGACGATAAATATCATCTGTCACGTCTCCTGCTGCATAGACACCGGGGATAGACGTCGCCGTTGAGTCCGGTGCAGTCACCAGATATCCGCCCTGCTTGGTTTCAAGCTGGTCGACGAAGAGTTCTGTCGAGGGTGCATGCCCGATGGCGATGAACACACCGTCAGCGCTGATCGTGCTTTCTTCCCCTGTCTTGATGTTGCGCACTTTTGCACCAGTGACACCTAGCGGATCTGTGTCACCAACAATTTCGTCGATGACCGTGTCCCAAACGACTTCGATCTTCGGGTTTTTGGAGAGGCGGTCTTGAAGGATCTTCTCGCTTCGAAATTCGTTACGGCGATGAACCACGGTAACCTTGCTTGCAAAGTTGGTGAGGAAGAGGGCCTCCTCAACTGCGGTGTTGCCGCCGCCCACGACGATTACTTCTTTACCGCGATAGAAAAACCCATCGCATGTGGCGCAGGCTGAGACACCAAAGCCCTGAAATTTTTCTTCTGAGGGAAGTCCCAGCCATTTTGCCTGGGCGCCGGTTGAGATGATGAGCGCGTCGGTTGTGTAAATGTCACCGCTGTCGCCGACCATGCGGATGGGCGTGGCCTTCAGATCCACTTCCATGATCGTGTCGGCCACAATGTTTGTGCCGACATGGCGTGCCTGGCCTTCCATCTGTTCCATCAACCAAGGCCCCTGAATCTCTTCGGCGAAGCCTGGATAGTTTTCCACTTCCGTCGTGATGGTCAGCTGACCGCCGGGCTGAATGCCCTGAATGATGGTGGGTTCCAACATGGCCCGGGCGGCATAGATTGCGGCTGTGTAGCCTGCAGGGCCGGAGCCAATGATGGTCACTTTGGAATGATGGTGGTTCGACATAGTGCGTACTCGGTTGGTTTTGTCGCCGGGGAATCGGCGAAAACGCCCTGGGCGGGCCCTAAATATAGGGACTCCCGCCCAGGGTCAAAAGGGTCAGTCGCAAGTCTGTGACTAGAGCGCTTCTGCGTGCTCTCCCAGATACTTAGCGACACCGTCGGCATCAGCCGTCATGCCGTCATCGCCCTTGTTCCAGCCTGCAGGGCAGACATCGCCATGTTCTTCGTGGAATTGGAGGGCATCTAGGGTGCGGATGGCTTCGTCCACATTTCGGCCGATGGGCAGGTCATTGACCAGCTGATGGCGAACAATGCCTTCTTTATCGATCAGGAATGTGCCGCGCAGGGCGACGCCGTCTTCCTGGATCAGTACGTCATAGTCGCGCGCGATCTGTTTGGTGATATCGGCCACCATCGGGAACTGGACCGGGCCGAGCCCCCTTCATTCGGGGCGGTGTTCCGCCAGGCAAAATGGCTGTATTGGCTGTCTACAGAGACCGCAATTACCTTGGTATTGCGCTCTTCAAAGGCGGGCACCCGGTTTGAAAAGGCGAGAATCTCTGAGGGGCACACAAAGGTGAAATCGAGGGGATAGAAGAACACGACGCCATAATGGCCCTTCAAATGTTCTTGCAGATTGAAATCATCAACAATGTCGCCATCCGCCAGTACGGCTGCTGCGGTGAAATCAGGGGCAGGTCTGCCGACCAATACACTCATGAGGGAACTCCCAGTTTGAATTACAGGTATCGCT
>JAJFGY010000035.1 GCA_021775935.1 Alphaproteobacteria bacterium | reverse complement strand
ATAGAACTGACGCGTATGGTGCTGAAAATGTCCGTGTCGCAGGAACAATCCCGGCCGTAGACGGCATTGAGATTGTCTACCCTCTCGCTCTGGTCGGCAAAACACCTAACACTGCCGCAAAATCATTCTATGACTATCTGCAGTCGTATGAGGCTGCCGCAGTCTTTGCAGAATACGGCTTTAGTCGGGTATCGGCTGAGTGATGCTGGAACTCACAGACGCTGAATGGATTGCCCTCGTCCTGTCTCTCAAGGTGGCGGTGACAGGTGTTGCAGTTTCGCTGCCATTTGGTTTTGCAATCGCCTGGTTGCTTGCCCGCAAGACATTCCCCGGAAAACTCCTGCTTGATGGCCTGGTTCATCTTCCCCTCGTTGTGCCGCCGGTTGCAACGGGCTATCTGCTGCTCGTTCTGTTGGGCGTCAATGGCCCGCTAGGCAGCTGGCTCAATGATCAGTTTGGCATTCGGCTGGTCTTTACCTGGCAAGGCGCCGCGATTGTGGCCGCGGTGATGGGCTTTCCACTCTTGGTAAGGGCGTTGCGCCTTTCAATCGAAGCGATTGACGTTGGATTGGTGCAAGCGGCCCGTACATTAGGCGCGTCCCCCCTTCGGGTCTTTGTGACCATCATCCTGCCACTCGTATCACCGGGATTGATCGCGGGTTCACTGCTTGCATTTTCCAGAGCGCTAGGCGAGTTCGGAGCAACAATCGCCTTTGTTGGCAACTTGCCCGGCGAAACACAGACGCTCCCTTTGGCGCTTTATAGCGCTCTGCAATCTCCTGGCGGGGAAGAAATGGGATACCGCCTAGTTGGGCTCTCCGTGCTGCTTGCGATTGCAACACTTGCTGCCTCAGAACTTTTGGGACGTTCGGTACGCCGCAGGCTTACAGGAGCACCACAATGACCCGGTCTCTGGCAGTCGCCGTAAAAAAGGTTGAGGGGGCTTTCACGCTCGACGTTGATTTCATCGCGGGCGAAGGTGTCACCGGCATCATCGGCCGCTCAGGTGCCGGTAAGTCCATGCTCTTATCGACAATCGCTGGATTGCAGGAACCAGACGAGGGGACCATTCATCTTGGAGGAGCTCCCCTTTACGATCCCGCACGCAACATCAAACTCGCGCCGGAACACCGAGAACTCGGCATGGTGTTTCAGGAGGCACGGCTCTTCCCGCACATGACGGTTAAGTCCAACCTGAATTATGCACGCCGGAACACTCAGGCTGCCCTCGCGACCTTTGACGAAATCATTGACCTGCTCGACATCCCCCACTTGCTCAGCCGTCGTCCCCATCATCTCTCAGGTGGCGAAAAACAACGCGTTGCAATCGGTCGCGCGCTGCTCTCAGCGCCCTCGGCGCTTCTCATGGATGAACCACTGGCAAGCCTGGACCTCGCACGCCGCAGAGAGATCATGCCGTTCCTGGAGCAACTCCGTCAGCGCTTCGCACTCCCTATCCTCTATGTAAGTCACAATTTGGACGAAACCCTGCGGCTCGCAGACCACGTCATCGTCATGGATCAGGGGAGCATTGTGGCAAGTGGGCCGGTTGAAGAGACGTTGAGCCGCATTGACGTTCAATCTCTCATCTTGGGCGGCACAACCGGTGGCAGTCACCCTGAGCCCGTCACCATCATGGCGGCAACCATTGGCGCAAGGGCGTCAGATGGCCTCTATGCGATTGATACACCCTGGGGAACATTGGCCGCACCCGACATCGCTGGAGCTCCGGGAAGCTCCGCCCGGCTCCGCATTCGCGCCCGCGACATTGTACTCTCGACAGTCAAGCCAACCGGCCTCTCCATCCGCAACATTATCGCTGGCGAAGTCGGCACAATGACAGAGGCAGGTAGCGCGCAGGTCGACATTCTGGTTCGCCCTCCAGACCCAAGTGCAGCACCGCCGCTCTGGGCGCGGGTGACAAGGCGCGCGGCAACCCAGATGGACCTACAGCCAGGCCAGCCAATTTGGGCCCTGATAAAAGCAGTCGTCTTGGCATCGGACATCGACCTGGAAGCGCTTCGATGATGACGCCACCTCATGATAGTTTCACACACCAAAACATATGACAGAGGGAGGCCACCTTGGCTCAGGTCGAAGTAAAAAGCGAAATCACCGGAAAGGTGTGGAAGATCGAAACAAAGCCAGGCGACAAGCTGGCAGAAGACGATCCCATACTCATCCTGGAGTCCATGAAAATGGAAATCCCGATTATGGCGCCAGTTGATGGAACGCTTGTTGAAATTTTGGTAGCCGAGGAAGATGCCATCGAAGAAGGTCAGACAGTCGCTCTAATGGACGAGGACTAGTCTTCAGGTAACGCCAAAGAGCGTTTTCAAAAAGGGATTGAGCATCTTGGCCTGTGGGTCCAGCCGTGCACGGACATCACGATACTCTTCCCACCGGGGGTAAAGGTCCTTCAACTCTGTCGCAGACAAGGTGTGCAGCTTCCCCCAATGGGGGCGTCCGTCATACTTGCGGAAGATATTCTCCACACCAGCAAAGAGTTTTGCATAAGGCTGCTTATGATACTGATGGACGGAGATCGTCACAGCATCACGTTCATAAAACGGGCTGAGCCACGCATCATCCGCAGCGACATAGCGATATTCGATGGGGAACAAAAAGTTCACGCCGCAAGCCTTCATGTGGGCAGCCACTTCGCGCACGCAATCTGCCCCGCGCTCAGCAGGTACCGCATATTCCATCTCGTTAAAGCGTACATTTCGATCACTTGGAAAGGCGTCATGCGACCAACGGGCCCGTCCCGGCTCATCGCCTGCATAACGAGCCCCACCCTGCTCGGTCATCTGCTTTTGAAAACGCCCCCTCATAAACGGCGCAAATCGACTGATATTGCAAAGTTTCCGAAAGCCGATATCAGCGGGAC
>JAJFGY010000034.1 GCA_021775935.1 Alphaproteobacteria bacterium | reverse complement strand
TGCTTTGGTGGCAATGCGATCTTGAACAATCTCCTCACCGCAGGTGGCACGCTCTACATCGATGGGGGTCGTCCAGTACCTGGCGGCTTTGAGGAAACACTTCAAAATCTCCGAGAGATTGCACCAACAACCTATTCAAACGTGCCTGCGGCCTATGGTCTCTTGATCTCCGCTTTAGAGGAAGATGAGGCGCTTGCCAAAAACTTCTTCTCGAAGGTGAAGTTGCTTTCTTACGGCGGTGCGGCATTGGCTCAGGACCTCTATGACCGCCTGCAGAAGGTTTCAATTCGCACAATCGGCGAACGCATGATCCTGTCATCGGGCTATGGCGCGACGGAAACCGCGCCCACCATCATGAATGTACACTGGGCAACGGAACGCATGGGCCTTCTTGGTTTGCCCCTGCCTGGTATTGACATCAAACTTGTGCCAGCCGGCTCCAAGCATGAAGTTCGGGTGAAAGGTGCGTGCATCACGACGGGGTATTACAAAAACCCGGAAAAAACCGCTGATGCCTTTGATGAAGAGGGCTTTTACAAGCTTGGCGATGCCGCAAAATTTGTAGACCCTGAAAATCCTGCGGAAGGCCTCGTGTTCGACGGACGGGTTGTGGAAGATTTCAAACTCTCCACAGGAACATGGGTGAGCGCTGGGCGCTTGCGGGTGCAGACGGTGGAAAGTTCCAACGGACTTCTGCAAGATGCATTGGTGGCGGGTCTCGACCGGGCCTATGTCGGCATTCTGGGCTTCCCCAACATTGCCGCCTGTCAGGCATGTGCCAATGAGCAAGGGCTGACGCCTGAAGAGCTTGTGCGCCACCCAAAGGTTTTGGAAACCCTGGCAGAAGGTCTGCGGTCCCACAACCAGGCAAACCCTGGATCGAGTACCCGCATTAAGAGGGCACTTCTCATGGTGGAACCACCAAGCGTTGATAAGGGCGAGCTCACGGACAAGGGCTACATCAATCAATCAACAGCTCTGGCACGGCGGGACGACCTTGTGTTGAAACTCTACAATGAGACGCCGGGCAATGATGTCGTTGTTCTCTAAGAGATAGACGGGCGCGGATAGCCTCATGGACATTGTGATCCTGATTTTGAGCGGGCTGGTGATTGGTGTTGCCGTTGCCGCGCCCATCGGACCGGTCAATCTCATTTGTATTCGCCGCACGTTGAAATACGGCATGCTGAACGGCTTTGTCTCCGGAGCGGGTGCTGCCGTTGGCGATGGCGTCTTTGCGATCATTGCCGCTTTTGGTGTCACCGCAGTCATCACCCTGATAGCTGCCTATTCCGGCTGGTTACAGCTTGTCGGTGGGGTGTTTCTGTTGGGGCTTGGTGTGCGCACCTGGTTTGATCATCCTCATCTTGATGACAAACTGCCGGACGGAAGTCTGGGCGATTTACTGCCGGTCATCTCCGTCACGTTTTTCCTAACGATCACCAATCCGGCAACCATGCTGGGCTTTATTGCGATCTTTGGCGGTGTGGCTGATTTTACCATTGGGACCGAAAACTATATGCGGGCAAGCCTGCTTGTCGTGTCGGTGATTGCAGGTTCTGTCCTCTGGTGGGCGGCGATCACCGGATTTGTCTCGCTGTTTCGAGACAAGATGACCGACAATGGCCTGAAAATCCTGAACAAGGTTTCGGCTGTGATCATCGTTCTCTTCGGAACCGCAATTTTGGGGCGTCTTCTGTGGGCTCAATGGGGCTGAGCACCAAATTCGACTATGGGGAGGTGAAATATGCCGGGTTCACAAGCAGGGTTCCGCTCCTTCGGAGAGCAGGCGCTTCATTATTTTGATCGGCCCCATGACAGCGTCGCCACCGGCACAGTCGACAGTCCAGCCGCTTGGGTAGGACGTGATCTGCCTCCGCTGGAGACAATGGCCTATGTCTTGAGCGATACCGATGTGGTCGAGATTGATCTCGCGTTGAATGTAGCCAAAGCATCTGGCAAAGCCGCTCGTGATCTCTTGGCTGACGATTTCCCGCTACCGACGCTTGGTCCCCGCATTCTGGAATGGCGAAAAACGGTCGGTGAAGGTGTCGGCTTTCAGGTCGTTCGCGGTGTGCCAGTGGACCGCTGGTCGCGCGTCGACGCTGAACTTTTTTTCTGGGGTCTCGGATTGCATCTGGGCAGGCCGGGCGGCCAAAACCCGCAGGGCGATCTTTTAGGGCACGTCACGGACACGGCGGCGAGCAAAAAGGATCCGATGGTCCGCCTTTACCAGACCTCTGCCAATATTGACTATCACTGCGACGCGGCTGATGTGGTCGGCCTCCTCTGCCTCAAGAAAGCAAAGTCAGGAGGTCAGAGCCGGATCGTGAGTTCTGTCACGGTTTTCAATGAACTGGTGAAACGGCGCCCTGATCTGGTGAGCCGCCTTTTCGAGCCGTTTCAGCTGGACTCCAGAAATGAAACAAAAGGAACCGCGCCTGGAAGCATGCCCATTACGCCATGTTGTTATGCGCAAGGGAAACTCCGCACTTTCTACCATGCGGACTATTTTCGGTCCGCGGTCCGTCATGCAGACGTGCCGGCTTTTACACCTGATGAGCAGGCACTTCTCGACACCTATGAAGCAATTGCGGCAGAGCCCGGCATCTATCTCGATATGGATCTACAGCCCGGCGACATTCAGCTGCTGTCTAATCATACAAACCTTCACGCGCGCACGGACTATGAAGATCATGAGGATCCCGCTGAGCGCCGGCATCTGCTCAGGCTTTGGTTGTCTCTCTAGTGCTCTGCATCTCGCATTGGGATGTGATCCGTGTATCATAAAGGCAAACCAGCCGGGCATTTCTGGAAGATCCGGCAGTAAAACTCTGAGGGAGAAAATCCATGAACGGTGCGGAAAGTCTGGTCCGAACACTCGTCGATAGCGGCGTGGATGTCTGTTTCACAAATCCTGGCACATCCGAAATGCATTTCGTTGCAGCTCTCGACAAGGTCGAGGGCATGCGCGCGATCCTCGCACTGTTTGAGGGGGTGGTAACAGGAGCGGCGGACGGCTATGGCCGCATGGCAGAAAAGCCAGCCGCGACCCTTCTGCATCTAGGGCCAGGTCTCGCGAACGGACTGGCTAATCTTCACAACGCGCGCCGCGCGGCGACACCGCTCGTCAACATTGTGGGTGATCACGCCACCTACCACGCGCAATATGATGCGCCTTTGGCGTCCGACTTGAAGGGCTTTGCCTCGCCTGTTTCGGGTTGGTACCACTCATCGCCGTCTCCAAAGACTGTGGCAGCAGATGGAGCGCGCGCTGTGCAGGCCGCCATGTCGGCACCCGGGCAAATCGCGACGCTCGTCCTTCCTGCCGACACCGCCTGGCTGGATGCAGAAGGGTCCGCACCGGCACTTGATATTGTCGGTCCGGCCGCTGTTGATGGGACTGCTGTCGATCGCACAGCTGCTCTTTTGATGAACGGCAAAAAAACCGCAATCCTCATTCGCGGAGCCGCACTGAAAGAAGAGGGACTTCTGGCCGCCGGGCGCATCGCTGCAAAAACCGGCGCGCGGATCATGTGTGACACGTTCACCGCAAGGATACAGCGTGGCGCGGGCCGGGTGATGGTTGACCGCTTGCCCTATTTCTCCGAGCAGATTGAAGAAGACTTAGCGGGAACAGATCAATTGGTGCTCGTCGGGGCAAACCCGCCGGTCTCTTTCTTCGCCTATCCGGGTAAGGCAAGCTGGATGACACCTGAAGGTTGCGAGATCAACGTGTTGGCTCATCCCCACGAAGACGGCACAGGCGCGCTGGAGGCTTTGGCCGAAGCAGTTGGTGCGCCAGCTGATCCGATCAATGTGGCGAAGTTGGAACTGCCGGACCTGCCAACCGGCAAGCTCGATAGTTTTACCGCTGGTCAAGTGGTCGCGCATTACCTGCCGGAAGGGGCCATTGTTTCGGATGAAGCAGCAACCAGCGGCATTGGACCTGCGATCTATACTGCTAGTGCGGCGCCTCATGATCATCTCTCGCTTACTGGCGGCGCGATCGGGCAGGGCCTGCCTGTTGCGACGGGGGCAGCGGTCGCTTGTCCCGACCGGAAAGTTGTCTGTCTGCACGGGGACGGGGGGGCGATGTACACGCTTCAGTCTCTGTGGACCCAGGCGCGGGAGAAACTGGATGTTACGACAGTTATTTTCGCCAACCGCTCCTACGCGATTTTGAACGTGGAACTGATGCGGGTGGGAGCAGAAAATCCCGGCCCCAAGGCACTCTCCATGCTCGACCTTCACAATCCAGAGCTCGACTGGGTGCAACTGGGGCAGGGCATGGGTGTAAATTCGATGCGCGCCGAAACCGCAGAAGAGTTTGCGGAGCAGTTTGCTGCCTGTATGAGAGAAAAGGGCCCTCATCTCATCGAGGCGGTGGTCTGAGGGCACGGTGCCTCAAATTTGAGACAAACAAAAAGGCGCTCTGCTGGCTAGCAAAGCGCCTTTTTTGCTGAAGGGGATGTGTCTAGAGCGTTTCCAGGATAAGTGAATGCCGGTTATCCGTCTGGAAACGCGGCGGGAAAAGGCTCTAGTGGCGGGTTTGGTTCAGTGTGAACTCACCCTGCTGCACGCGGGTCTTCATACCGTCCGCCATCTCGCTGACAGCTTCCTCGCCATAGGTTTCCACCATGTCGCTCAACGCAGCAAAAATTGCGGTGCTGGCCAGCACATCAGGGTCCACACCTTCGGCGAGTGCGTCATCCCATGCATCGAGAAAAATTTGCAATGCTATGCGGCGCTGCTCGTCATCGCTTGGCAACGGAAAATCGAATTCTTCATCATCGTGAAGCAGGTCATCGGTAGCAGTGTCGCGAGAGTCGGCCATATCAGGCAGCGGCCTTTCTTGAAACAGGCAGCTTTTACAGCTGCTTAAGGGAACATGCGTTGCTCTGTGCCGAATTGGAACAAAGTAACGGATCCCTTTTAACACATGTGTCCGGTTTGTCCCGCTACAAGTTGGGTCAAAGGTTAACAAGTGAATGAAAAAGCCGCGATATTCTGATGAATTGCCGAGCCTAGCCGCGGGTTCTGGCGGCTAACCGCTGAGCAAGCCCCGACCCTTCGTCAAGGAACCGGGCCGCGTCAGTGCGCGCTTGGCCGGTGCATCGGGAGTAGGCCTGTCGGTGCTGGTGATAGGCTCGGTTGAAACGCGCAACCATGAGCTCCTTCAGATCGGCAGACGGTTTCTCATGTTTGAGAAGATCCTGCATCTTCATGCGCCACAGCTGCCCTTCATTGGCGTTGCACACTTCGCGCAGATGATGGACGGCTCCCAATATTTCGGAAAGTCGCACCAGTTCGCCCTCACTGGCCCCGCTCCGGCTCTCACCAGAGGCAGTGCTGAGGGAAACCAGGGACACGAGCAGAAGGGCTGTTAGCCCCATTGCAGGACGCACAAGCGTTCTTGTCCCGAAATGAGACAGGTCGATCAGGCGTTGCTGCCGATTTCGTACATAATCCAACATCATAATGGGAGAACTGCAGGAATTGCGCCAATTTCTCTATTCGGTATGAATGGGGCTGTCTGGTCGAAAGGCGTGGAACGCAAAGGCGAAAGTGACGTCATAGGGAACATCGATCAAACCCGGGTCGCCCTCCACGATGCGTTGAACCACGACGTTGCCCACATCCCGGCCTTCCGCGATTTCGCCGGTGTCCAGGGCCGAAGCTTGACCTTCGGCCCACTGAAGTTTGAGGTCACCGGCGATGATCTCTCCCTGTTCGCGTAGCAAGGAGAGCGACCATGCCGCATGGCCATCCGGGGTCTCAACCGCGACGACCCGGGCCATCGGTTCAATGTCGCTAGGCATGTCGCCTTCAAAGAGGAAAGGGCTTGCCCCTGGAGCGTCATAGGCGCGGTAGGGATTGCGTCCATAGTCTCGCCGCGATGGGTCGCTGGGGACCAAGATGATACCATTTGGGTGACGCTCTTTGAAAAGAGCGAAGCTTTCGATCCTCGCGGGGTAGAGTTTGAGTTGTGCACCTGTTTGGCTGCCCACG
>JAJFGY010000033.1 GCA_021775935.1 Alphaproteobacteria bacterium | reverse complement strand
CGCTCCTGGACCCCCGGAACAAGTCCGGGGGTGACGGCTTCTGATTGTTCTCTAAAACAACGGCTCGTCGTAAATCTTCCGGCCTTCAATCATCAGGCCCTTGATGGCCGCGTCGCCTTCATCGTTGAGGGCGACGATGACGCCCAGCGCACGCTCGTCGCGATATTCCTCAAGCTCTGTCCCGGTGCCTTCTGGAACGAAGTAGCTGTCGATGGGATAGGAAATGAAGACGTTTGCGCAGTCTTCACATGCTTCGCCAGTCACAGGTCGCGGCTGATGGTCAATGTAGTTGATCCTTCCTCGAATGACTGCTTGCCCGCTCTGCAAGTTTTCCGGGGCCTCTGAGAGTACCTTGATCGGTACTGCAGTGGGTTGGGCGGTGTTCAGCAGGACAAACGCATCGTCGCCATACTCTAGGTCGTCGGCAACGTTGATTTTCTGATGATCGAGTGACTCAATCTCATAGTTCAAGATCACGTAGTCGCCGCGAAAAAGGTCACGTGGATCCACGGGCGTTGTCTTGAGCACCACTTCTGTTGGTGAACTCAAGAGCGTGATTTGAGCCCAGACCATTTGGCCCAAAACGGCGGTCTGAAAGAGGACGGCGATGGCAATGCCGATCAGGATACGTTGCGTGCTCATGAGGATGCCTCCACTTGTGTGGCTGTCGCTCGGCGTCTCAAGCGTTCCCAGACGAAGCCGCCTGCGATGAGCAGGATGCCGCCGATGGCGAAGAAGGCCGCAGTGTCGAGCAGGGTGCCGAAGGTTTCCAGATAGAGATAGAGCGCTTCACAGCCGAAGGCTGCAAAGCCCAGATTGATCAGGAAGCGGTTATGGCGCCCGGTTCCGAACGTGATCAGCCAGATGCAGAGGCCAAGGAATAGGGGCGCGATGAGCATGAGCTGTTCTGTTGTTCCCAGATTGGCAATGACGCCCGTCGCGAAAATTCCTGCCGGAAAGAGGCTCCAGGCAATCACGTCATGAAGGCCAATGGAGTTAGTTTGCCGGGATAGGGCAAATGTAACTGGAAGTGTCAGCACCGCAGCGATCAAAGGAATGAGATATTCGCCATTGGGGCTGATGCCTTCTTCGACAATGTGGCTCAGCCAGAACATCACGACCACAATAAAGGCCGAGTATCCCTGAAGTGCGCGGCCAAAGGGCTGGGCCTTGTCTTCAGCAATCGTCCCACTGACCCAGAGAAGAACAAAGAGCGCGGTCAGGAAAGTCAGCAATTCGGGTGGATTCCAGCCCAGGTCCTCTGCAACTGTGGGGGCATTTCCCAACAACCAGACGAAGAGGCCGATAAGGGCGAGATGTTTGGCAGGTGCCCAATCAAGCCGGTACGCAAGTACTGCTGCAGGTGCCCAGAGCAGCAAATGCGAGAGATGCAGGTCACCTTCGAAGATCACGGACATGGCCCAGCCCATGATCAGGAGTTGTGTTGCTGCTAGGGCAGCGCGGGATTGCACGGCCCAGGCCGTGACGAGGCCACCGAGTGCCCAGGCGAGAAGCCCTGCTGAGAAGTCTGCGGGCAGGTGGTACATCTGCCCGATGAGCATGATGCTCGCGCCAAAGACGGCGACACCGACCAGAAGAGCGGCTTCTGAGAATGCGGCCTGATTGCGGACGTGCAGAAATGCAGCGGACCCGTAAGCGGTCCACATGGCAACAGCGAGCATGCCCAGACGAAGCGCTTTTGACATCTCTGCCCAGTTGGCGGCAACGAACGCCATTGCAGAGAACCCGATGAGCACCGCCCCCAAGATTGTGATGACCACGGGCAATTTGCTTGGTGCGTCATCCTTGTTGAGGGAGGTCAAGATGGCTTTGGAATTGTCGGCCGATACCCAACCTCTTGCGACCCATGTTTCAAGGTCGGCTGCGACTCGCTTTGCATAAGATGTTGGCCACATGGCTTTTTCTCCGAGAACGGATAATCATGACGGGTGCGTCAGGTTTATTGCTGCATACCAGTTTGGCGCGGACTGGGGCAGAAATGAGGCAGGAAAGCTGTCCTGTTTACCTAAAAAGTGTTCGAGCCCTTGCGTGTTTTGAATTCCTCGACCATGATTTTACCCAACGTGCGTGAGGGGAGGATAAGATATTTCGCAATGATTTATCTTTTTCCGATCTGGCTCTTGGTTCAGCATTTCCGACAGGATTGCTGACCTGGTCGACCGCCCTTTTAACGCACTCTGGCCCACGATCTGGGAGAAGATGCATGAATGTAGAACTTATTCTGAAGTCGAAAGGCTCGGACGTTTCGACAATCTCGCCGTCTGAAACACTTGCCAAAGCTGTGAACTTGCTCTGTGACAAGAAGATCGGTGCTGTCGTGGTTGTTGATGGTGGCCGTGTTCGCGGCATTCTGTCGGAGCGCGATATTATCAAATCAATCAATATTGCGGGCGCTGAAGCGCTTGATCTGCCGGTGGCACAAGTCATGACCGCCAACGTGATCACCTGTACGCGGAGCGATACGCTTGACCAATTGATGGACGCAATGACCGGTGGTCGCTTCCGCCATATTCCGGTGATTGAGGATGATCAGTTGATCGGCATCGTGTCGATTGGTGACGTCGTGAAACACCGCATGGCGGAAACGGAAATGGAAGCAGAACAGCTGCGGCTTTATATCGCCAGCGGTTGATCTTCTGCCAGTTCCTGGTCTGGGTCTTCGTGACCGTTTAGACGGAAAAGCGCGTCCTCAATAAAGGGGAGGGCGTGCGCAGCGGCTGCTTCGCCCTGCGCAATGAGTTCAGGCGCTTTATCAAAATCAATCAGACTGATGTGCCCGACATGGGGCGCGATCAGCACATCCGCTGGATCTGTTGCCAGACGAGAGCGGGACAGACGGTCCTGCATGATGTTGAGCGATCCCATCATGACATTGACGATGCCCGGCGACTCCTTCTTTTTGCCAAAGAACTGACGGGCAATGGTGCGCTCTGCGCGACCTGTGTCCACCAATCGTTTCCGCCAGCCAGAATCATGATCGTCTGAATGAAAGGTCTCGATCATGTGGCCGTCATGGTGATTGCTTTTGCCGACCGCGTCGGTATTGAGGTTGACGGCGATGACAAGACGCGCACCAAGGGCGCGACAGACGGAGACCGGGATCGGGTTGGTGAGTGCCCCGTCGATCAACCAGCGCCCCTCATGGCGCACAGGCTCGAAAAGACCGGGCAGCGCATAAGACGCACCGATTGCATCGACAATCGAGCCTTTGCGGATCCAGGCTTCGTGGCCTGTTGCAAGCTCCGTCGCGACGGCCACAAAAGTGTGGTCCAGCTCTTCGATCTTAAGATCACCAAGATGCTCGTTCATCAATTTGGTGAAGCGTTTGCCGCCAATAAGCCCGGCACCACCGAGGCGCAGGTCCATAAAGTTGATGACTTTGCGTCCATGGAAGGAGAGGGCGAATTCTTCAAGCTCGTTGAGCTTTCCGGCGGCGAAGCTGCCGCCGACGAGCGCTCCAATGGACGTGCCCGAAATAATGTCAGGGTTATACCCAGCCTTCATCAGGCCTTTGATGACCCCGATATGGGCCCACCCTCGGGCGACGCCCGAACCAAACGCGATACCTATTTTCATGCCTGCCATTATGGCCCCCATTGTGCCTTTAGTATGACGGTAAGGGATTTCCAAATTGCAAAGACTAGATGGGGTTCGCTGATCCAAAACTGAAGCGGGCGTTTGGAGTTCGTTAAGGTTTGTTCTCAGTGTTGGGATTTTCAAGGCGATAGAGCACGTGCGGGCTTAAGGGATTGTCCTTGGGGACCGTGGGATCAGCAAAGTCATCTGCAGGGTTGCAGCACATGCCAAGGGCTTCCATTTGCGCACGCGATGGGGCATTGACCTTTGAGGTGTAGCCCACGATTTCGGTCAGACCCAATGACCGGGCCTTGGCGAACCAGGCCATGCCAGTTTCACGGGCATAGCCTTGCCGCCAGAACGCGCGCCCCAAAGTCCAGCCGATTTCGACGGCAGGGGCGCCGGGTATGTCATCGGTCCAGGACATGCCGGTGCCGCCGATGAGAGCGCCGTCGTCCTTCCGTTCCGTTGCAAGGAATGCAAAGCCATGTTCGTGCAAGTGGTGCATGCACTCAGCGACCACGTCATCTGATTGAGCGCGGGTGAGGACTGAGGGGTAATAGTAGCGACGCACGTCCGGATCGGCATTGATTGCGGCAAATGCCGGGAGATCTTCGTCCCGCCAGGGACGAATGAGGAGGCGTTCCGTTTCAATCTGCATGACCTGGCCCCACGCGCTTCAGAGCTTTTCGCGATCATTCACCAAGGTTGCCGGGCCGTCTGACTGGCCAATTGGGCTCACGCGATAGAAACAAGAGCGGTACCCCACATGGCAGCAGCCGCCATCGCCCTGTGGTTCGACTTTTAGCCACACTGTATCCTGATCGCAGTCTGTGCGGATTTCGATGACCTTTTGGATCTGACCGCTGGTGGCGCCCTTGTGCCATAGCTCATTGCGGCTGCGGCTCCAGTACCAGGCTTCGCCGCTTGCAATGGTGCGGGCAAGCGCTTCTTCGCTCATCCAGGCATGCATCAGAAGCTCGCCGGATGTTGCATCTGTTGTGACAGCGGGGATCAATCCGTTCGCATCAAACTTGGGCGCGAACAGAGTGCCGTTTTCAAGCTCGTCCTTGGACGATGCATTCGAAAAGCTAGGGAGATCACTCACCGGGGCCGCTCCTGTCTTGTGTGGAGCGGTATCCCGGTGAAGAAGCGGAGCTGACTTTCTTGCCGCATTTCCGAACCGCTGAAGTCTGCAACCTCAGCTGGAAATGCTTAGTAGCCCCGGATCATCGACAGGAAACGCCGTTCCATGTTCGGGTCTTCTTTGAAGACGCCGGTAAACTGCGTTGTTATCGTCGCAACATCAGGCTTCTTGATGCCGCGGGTTGTCATGCATTGATGCTTGGCTTCGATCAGAATTGCAACGCCTTTTGGGGCCAGCACCCGGTTGATCGAGTCGGCAACCTGAGCCGTCATTGTTTCCTGAGTCTGGAGCCGCTTGGCGTAAATCTCGATCACGCGGGCGAGTTTGGAAATCCCGACCACTTTGCTGGTAGGCACATATGCAATGTGGGCTTTGCCAAGAATAGCCACCATATGGTGCTCGCAATGGCTTTCCAGGTCGATGTCGCGCAGCATGACCATATCGTCA
>JAJFGY010000032.1 GCA_021775935.1 Alphaproteobacteria bacterium | reverse complement strand
TGCTTCGAGAATTCCAAGGCCCAAGCCACCATGTTCTTCCGGCACCAGGATCCCGGCAACGCCGAGGTCGGCAAACCCTGCCCAAACGGTTTTGGAAAAAGCCTCATGAGCTTCCGCTGATTTCCGCACAATATCGAGATCAGAGGCTTCCATGAGAAAACGGCCGACAGTGTCCTGCAACATTCTTTGTTCTTCGGAGAGAGCGAATTCCATTATGCAGCTCCTTCTTGACGCGCCGGTTTTGGCTCGCGCGGCATGCCCAGACCGCGTTCAGAAATAATATTCTTTTGAATTTGCGCTGTGCCCCCGCCGATAATGAGACCCAGATCAAACATATAGGACCTTTGCCAGCGCCCCCCGGCGCGCAGGTGCGGGCTACGTTCATAGAGCACACCTAGTTCGCCCAGCGCGTCGATCGCCAACGCCGCGAGCTGATGGTTCAGCTCGCACCCCATCAGCTTAACAACCAGACGCGCAATACCCGGATCTTCTTTCTTCGCACTTGCCGTCAATAGTCGCATGCCATGGAACTGCATCGCCGCAACACGGGCTTGCAACTGAACCAGACGGTCTCTGAAAAGCGGATTGTCGATCAGCCGTTCTCCAGACACCGTTTCGTCATGCATCAGGTCAATGATAGCGGCAAGCCTTGTTCCTGCCTGGTTGGGATCACCCAACATGCCGCGCTCGTGCTTCAGCGTTGCATTGGCAACAAACCAGCCCTGCCCGCGTTCAGCGACGATCTGGTTTTTCGGCACACGCACATCGGTGAAAAACACTTCATTGAATTCTGCGTATCCCGTCATGGTCATCAGCGGGCGCACCTCAATACCAGGTGTATCCATTGGGAAGATCAGATAGCTGATCCCCTCATGTTTTCGCGCATCAGGCTCCGTGCGCACAAGGCAAAAGATCATGTCGGAAACTTGTGCCGTACTTGTCCAGATCTTCTGACCATTGATGATGAAATCATCACCATCTTCTGTCGCCTTGGTTTGCAGGCTCGCCAGATCAGAACCAGAGCCCGGCTCAGAATACCCCTGACACCACACAACATCACCGCGGATGGTTGGTTCGATCCACTGCTTCTTCTGCTCTTCCGTCCCCAATTCCAATAGCGTGGGGACCAGCATGGACACACCTTGGCTGGCGAGACCGAGCGGGAGAGACGCCTTGGTGAATTCCTCAGCAATGATGCGGCTTTTCAGAATATCAGGCTCAGCGCCATAACCACCATATTCGGCAGGAATTGTCCGCGCGGCATAGCCGTTCTTGATCAGCAGATCCTGCCATTTGCGCTGCTCTGCGTTAGGGCGCCCAGTGCCACTCTGTCGAGGCGACGCATCCTTGTTTTCTTCAACGAACCGCTTCACATCCTCGCGAAACGCTTCATATTCCGCACCATAGGCAAGATCCATAAGCCACCCTCCAAGCAACGCAGCGCCGAAGACAGGCTGCGATCGTTGAGACAATTTGGAGAGTGTACTAGCAGCCTAAAAAGCTGCCGTCATCTGCGCTGAAAACAGCCGCTGATTACGCGACGGAAATGGGCGTCAGCTCTTCGATGATTTCAAGTTCATCGCACTGCCTGGGGAAGCGAACCTGGTCTTCAAGCATTTCCATAAAGGCTGCAGAAGGAACCGGCGGGCTGAAGAGGTATCCTTGCGCCCGCGTACATCCCATTGAGAAAAGAATTTCTCTCTGTTCCTCTGTCTCAACACCTTCGGCGATTACGCTCACACCAAGGTTACGCGCCAGATCGACAATAAGTTTGGGAATGGCATGACTGTTTATGTCCTGCGTCATATCTGACACAAAACTCCGGTCAATTTTCAATGTCTGCACAGGAAACTGCTTGAGATAGGAGAGCGAAGAATACCCGGTTCCAAAATCATCAATGCTGATACTCACACCAAGTGCGCGCAATCGGCGAAGCGTGCCGATTACATGATCGACGTCATGCATCACGGTGCTCTCAGTCACTTCGATCTCCAGATATTTCGGCGAGACGCCGGTGTGCACCAATGTTGCAGCAACCTGATCGGTAAAGTCTGGGCGGCGTAAATCAAGCGCAGACACATTCACGGCAATGCTGACCGGTTCCAGACCCGCATCCGCCACCCGCCGGATTTCACGACACGCTTCCTCCAGGACCCAGTCCGTCAAGTTGCAGATTGAACCATTCTGTTCTGCAACAGGGATGAAGACATCTGGCGGGATCAATCCGCGTTCTGGGTGGTGCCAACGGATCAACGCTTCAGCACCGGCTATTCCACCCGTCTCTATGTCAACCTTCAACTGATAGTAGAGAACAAACTGATTGTTTGTGATGGCTGCCCGCAAATCCCTTTCAATGGCGTTGCGCTCAATAACTTTCAGATGCAGTTCATGGCGGTAGAGCTGAATATTGCCGCGCCCTTCCGCCTTCGCACGATAGAGAGCAAGATCGGCATTTTTCAAAAGAACATCCGGGTCACGTGCATCTTGAGGATAGCTGGTGATGCCAATGCTAACGCCGGGATGCACCTCATGCCCCTCGATCAGTTGGGGGTGCGACAGCGCTTCCAAAATTCGGTTTGCATGGACAACCACACCATCAACACGTTCAAGTTCATCCACAATGATGGCAAATTCATCGCCGCCCAACCGAACAATGGTATCGACCTGGCGCGACGTCTCTTGAAGAATGGTTGCAACACGCTGCAGCAGCTGATCACCAACATCATGTCCAAGCGTATCATTCACATCTTTGAAATGGTCGAGATCAAGGATCATGAGCGCAACAAGCTTGCCGGATCTTTCTGCATGAGCAAGCGCCATCTGAAGCCGCTCTTTAAAGAGGGCCCGATTGCCAAGGCCCGTCAGGCTGTCGCTTTGCGCTTGAATTTCAAACCGATCTGCATTTTCCCTCGCTTCCGTAAACGAATGCAGCACGCTACGCGCCAGCTCACCAAACTCATCAAGGCGACGCGTGAACGGCGCCATGGTCTGAGGATCAACGTTACGTGCATGGGCAATAGATGAAAGCTTCGAGAGAGGCGAGATAACCAGATCATAGAGAAGCTTCGATGCAATCAGCATGGCAAGCGCCAATGCTGCCAATAAGCCAATTACCAATTGCTGAGCCATTCCGCTGGACTGAGCCGTAACACTCTTCGTTCTCAATCGCACAAACACCAGCGTCTCACTGAGATCCGCCTCCTGTGTCAACAGGCTAGGCGCAACGACCGCATAGCTTGCAGTCATCTCACCCCACATCAACGCTGCGCGGGCTGAAGCATCCTTCAAGCCTTGAAGAACTTCGGCGCTCAGTGCCGGGTCAGAGAGCTCGCTGGCCAACACACCGCGAAAAATGGCCTGATTGCTGACCAGAACCTCCTGAGAGATCGGGTCGACAACAAGCAGTAGATCAACGTCTGGTTCAGCGCCGACGATCGCAACATATCGCTGGAGTTCGCTATGATGCTGCATGGTCTCAAGAGCATAGACAATGCTGTTGGACAAATGCTCTGCACGACCTTCCACAACAGAATCCTGATATCGGCTAAAGGCAATAAAGAAGAGCGTGATGAGAGAGAGCCCAACAACACCAGCCAGGAAGCAAAAGGGGGCTAGGATCTTCCACTTCACAGAAAGATTATCGAGCCAGGAGGTACTTCCAAAAATCATCGGACTACTCAGCTCCCGTCCAGGCAATAGCAGCAGAGCGTCTGAAGAACCGACTTAAGGGCTTGTCGTTTCCCTCGGTTTCCTCCGGCCAGAGAATAGCTGTTAGCGTGAGAATACTGTCTGCAAGCGGCCCATCTGATCGCAAAAATTCATCCTGCTGGTCGGCAGGAATGATCACCACACCTTCATAGGCTGCCGCGAGGTCGTCGGCACTTATGCCAAGATATTGACCAATGATTTCATGAGCTTCAGCCGGATGGTTCTCGACATATGCCACAGCCCGCCCCCATGCGCGCACAAATGCGTCCACATCTTCCGGGCGGTGCTGAACAATGGTTCGATCAAAAGAGACAATGTCGGCGACTTCGCCAGGGATGTCTGCGGAACTAAACACATGGCTCACCATTCCTGTCCGCTCTATATCCACCGACATTGGAGGATACGTCACAACAGCATCCACGGTACCGTCCACGACAGCTTCCTGAATTGCCAGCTGTGGCAGATCGACGACCTGTACATCGGCGATTGTCAGCCCGCCCGCCGCAAGGGCGCGTGAGAGAACAAAGCGGTTAAGAGAGCTTGCTTCCAAGCCTATTCGTTTTCCCCGAAGCGTGGCGACATCAGGGATGCCGTCACGCGCCAGAACCACATCTGCACCGTTTGAATAGTCAGTCATGAGAGAAATGACCGGGCGCCGGTCACTTGCCCGATCAGCGTCCAAAACCTCAACGAGACTTGATGTCATCCCATCAACCTGGCCACGCTCGAAGGCACGGCGAACATCGGTCAGCGATGTGAGCTCAACAAGTTCAACATCAACACCTTCCTCCGCGAAAAATCCTTTTTCAGCAGCCAGGAAAAGCGGCCCATACCCAGGCCAGGGATTAATCCCGACGCGCAGAGGGTCACTCGGCGCCTCTGAACAGGCACTCAGAGCAAAGACCGACAAGAGTCCTAAAGAGGCAGCGATAAACCCACTTATTCTGGACATTCCTTGTCCTCCCCTGCCACCTTCTGGGCATTCAAATATCTGCAGGTGAGTTTTGAAGGATGCCGTCTAAAACTTCGTTACACCCAGGACTTTGGCCGCAGACATTTGGATCGAGAGTTAAGAAGACCTTAAGACGCCAGCCGCCGTGACGCATTCTGAAACAAAAAAGGGCGCCCCGAAGGACGCCCTTTTCCAAAACTCTGGAAAGAGTGTTTAAGCAGCGGTGTAACCCATCACTGCCTTCACTTCGAGGAATTCGTCGAAGCCAAACTCACCCCATTCACGGCCATTGCCAGACTGCTTATAGCCGCCAAACGGTGCGTTGAAGTCAGCACCAGCACCATTCAGGTGGACGTTACCTGTCCGCAGCTGTGAGGCCACATCGCGGGCATGGTCGATCGAGCCAGAAGAGACATAGCCAGACAGGCCGTAGACTGTGTCATTGGCAATCGCGACAGCTTCTTCTTCATTCTCGTAGGGAAGGATCGTCAGCACAGGGCCAAAAATTTCTTCACGAGCAATTGTCATGTCGTTGTTGACACCACCAAAGACAGTTGGGCGCACATAATAGCCTTTGTTCAGGCCATCAGGACGTCCGGTACCGCCAGCAACAAGCTCAGCGCCTTCATCAATACCCTTCTGGATCAAATCCTGGATCTTGTTGAACTGCACTTCGCTGACCACAGGGCCGATCTTCGTGTCTTCAGCAAATGGGTCGCCAACTTTGACTTCCGCAGCAGCCGCTGCAGCGATCTTCAGAGCTTCCCCATGCTTTGCAGCAGGTACAAGCATCCGTGTTGGCGCGTTACAGGACTGACCGGAATTGGTCATCACGCTCTGCACACCCCCCGCGACAGCGGCATTCAGGTCTGCATCATCAAGAATGATGTTGGCAGACTTACCACCAAGCTCCTGAGCAACGCGTTTCACGGTAGGAGCAGCAGCTTTAGCCACTTCAACACCAGCCCGGGTTGATCCGGTGAAGGACATCATGTCCACATCAGGATGTGAAGAGAGAGGGGCGCCAACTTCAAGGCCATCCCCATCAACAAGGTTGAACACGCCAGCAGGCACGCCAGCTTCATCGAAGATTTCAGCCAACAGGTGTGCGTTAAGCGGTGCAACTTCTGAAGGCTTTAGAACCATGGTGCAACCAGCGGCAAGGGCTGGAGCAACCTTACAGACGATCTGATTGACCGGCCAGTTCCACGGCGTGATGAAACCACACACACCAACAGGCTCTTTCACGATCCGTGTCGCACCACGGTCTTCTTCAAACTCATACTTCTTCAGAATTTCAAGCGTCGTTGCGAAGTGGCCAAGACCGGTTGCAGCCTGCGCTGCCTGAGAGAGCCACGCAGGCGCTCCCATTTCCTTGGAGATGGTTTCAGCAACTTCCGCATAGCGGCCCTGATAGACCTCCATGATCTTTTCGATGAGCGCAATCCGCTCTTCGCGTGTCGTGCGGGAGAAAGCCGGAAACGCAGCCTTTGCCGCAGCAACTGCTTTATCAACGTCTGCAGAGCTCCCCATAGAAATGGTGGCAAATGCTTCTTCGGTCGCGGGATTGATCACGTCCATTGTCTTCGGCGTGGTTGGGTCGACCCACTCACCGTTAATGTAGAATTTTGTTGTGTCTTTCATGGCTTCCTCCGTTGAGGCCTTCCTGAGATTAAGGCAGGCCCCAGAAATCCGGAGCCCATTTCACATTTTTTCAGCGAGGTAAGTCCTCGCATTTGGCGGCCATCATAAGGGCCTGAGCCGCTTTGTGAACAGCCGAATAACAGACATTTTTCAGGTTTTTGACGCCAATTGGGTCCTCACGCAGGCGCGGACACCGCTGCGCTTTGGTCATCTGACCGTCGGAAATCAAAAAACAGGGAATAAAGCACCGGAACAACCCCCAAAGTGAGCACCGTCCCAGCCGCAAGACCCGCCATAATAACGATGGTCATGGCGTACCAAAGCTCGCCCCCAAACAGCATGAGCGGCATGAGACCGAGAATAGTCGTCAGCGTCGTCATGATAATGGGCCGCGCGCGCACCAGCGCAGAGGCAACAACCGCGTCATCGACCGATTTGCCATCAGCCCGTTCCAGATCAATCCGCTCAATCATCACGATCCCGTTATTGATAATAATGCCCCCGAGGCTCAAGAGCCCCAGCATGGCGTTAAAGTCGAGGAACGCACCGGTCAGCAGCAAGCCCGACGCCGCACCAATCATAATCAGCGGGATCGTCAACAAGATCACAGCAGGCCTGCGGAAAGAATTGAACTGCCAGATCAGCAACACCAGAATGCCCGCCGCACAATGCGGCAGATAGGCGAAGAGAGCGCCGGTTGCTTCACCGGAATCTTTCAACTCTCCTTGCACTTCGACCGCGTAGCCGCGCGGCAGCTCAATTGCGTTGAGCAACGGTTCAAGCTCTGCAAAAAACTCACTTGCCTGACGTCCGGGCAAAATCGCGGAGACTTTTAATCCCCGCTCCTGATTAAAGCGGTGAATTTCAAACGGTTCCAGCACCCCATCAATATCTGCAATTTGAATGAGAGGCACTGCGACATTGCTTGCAGACGAATAGACGGTGATGGACCGGAGTTTATCCAGTTCATCTCTTTGGTCAGCCGCAGCGCGCATCTTGATCGGGATCACTGTATCGCCATCGCGAAAATCTGTGATGTGCAGCCCGTCAAAATAGCTTGCCAGTGAGTTCGCGACATCCTCACTGGAGACACCGGCACGCCTTGCCCGCTCCTGATCAATTTGAACCAGAACCTTCACGATCGGGGACCCCCAGTCAGTTCTGATGTTCGCCGCCCCAGGTACAGCGCGGAACGCCGCCTCTACTTCATTTCCAAGCAGGTAAAGCTGTGCCACCTCCGGACCTGTGATCTGGATGTCAACGGTGCCGGGCGGTGTTGCCCCGAAGAACAAGGTCTCCGGACGGCCTTGCGCCTCTGGCACATGGTCGCGGAAATAGGCCGAAGATTTTTCCATCATAGGACCGACAACATCCAGATCAGTCACATCGATCAGAATAAAAGCTTTATGGGCAACAGGGTCCACAGGTGACATGGCGAGGAAGAAGCGAGGTCCGCCATCAGCTATGTAGGCAGTGTGTTGTACGACATCAGGATTGGTCTCTTTGTCTGAAAGCCAGCCCAAAAATGCATCTGTAATACGAATGGTTTCGTTGACGTCGGCCCCGGTGGGCAACTCAATATGGACCACAAACTGAGCCCGGTCAGACGGCGGCATGAGCCGCGAGGTCACAAATCCCATGCCATATAGGGCAAGGACGAGCAGACCCACCATCCCCGCAACAAAAATCAGCCGCTGAGCAAGGATCAAGGACAGAATGCGCCGGTAAAACCTGTAGAGCGCATTGTCATAGACATCCGCACCATCGTCTCGTTTCGTGTCAGCTTCCAGCAGCCAATAACAAAGCGTCGGCGTGATCGCGACAGACAGAAACCACGACGCAATGAGCGCAAGAAACAAGACCTGCGCCAGCGAACCAACATATTCACCGGTCACATCTTCTGCCAGATAGAGCGGCATGAAGGCGAGGATCGTTGTCAGCGAAGACGAAAGCAACGGCATGCCAAGCTCTTTGGGCGCCCCGATGCAGGCCTGCAATCGGTCTTCGCCTTCTTCCAGGCGCCGCTTAATATCTTCCGCAATGACAATGCCATTGTCCACGAGAAGTCCAAGAGCAATGATGATCGCCGCAATCGAAATCCGGTGGAGCGGAATCTCCCAAAGGCTCATGCCAACAAGTGCCGCCAGGATTGCAAGAGGCACAATGGACCCAACAATCAGACCGGTACGAACACCCAAAAACAAAATGACGACAACCAGCACTGTCGCAATCGTCTGCAGCAAATTGTTCGTCGCATCGCTCACCGAAGCGGCCACGAGCGGCGGTTGGTAAGTCGCAAAATCAAGCGCCATACCAAGCGGCAGACCTTGGTCCAGCTCAGCCAGCAATGCTTCAAGAGCAATGCCAAATTCTGCGATATTGGACCCGGTCACCATTGCAACGCCGAGTATCACAGCAGGGTCTCCGTTGAATCGAACGGGACGGCTTGGCGGATCAACATAACCGCGTTCCACAATGAAAATGTCACGCAGATAAACCAGCCCGCCATCTGGAAGTTCAAGCGGCACATCGCCAATCTCTTGGACAGAGGTGAAGCTGCCCGATGGCTCAATCGTTATGCGTTGCCCATTTGCAGCGATGGAGCCGCCGGGAAGGATGACGTTCTGCCCCTGCAATGCGGCAATGACCGACTGCTGCGATAATCCCAATTGATCCATATAGGTCTGGTCAGCCGTCAGCCAGACTTGCTCATCCTGAATGCCATAAAGGTCCACCTGGCTCACAAGCGGCAAAGCACCGATCACATCCCTCAGGTCACGGGCGACATCACGGATTTCGGCCATGGAGAACTCTCGCCCGGTGAGAGCCAGCGTCGCAACCGAAACACGTCCAAAATCATCATTCACAAAGGGGCCCGACGTCCCTGACGGCAAATCAGGCGAAAGGTCGGTCATTTTGTTTCGGAGATCCGTCCATATCGGATCAAGGTCAAAATATTTGTCGCCCACCGCCACTTCGACGGTCGCGCGGCCCGTCGATGCGGTAGAGGTGATATCTGTAACTTCAGAGATCTGCTTCGCCGTCTCCTCAATCGGCTTCACAATCAACTGTTCAATGCGTTCAGCCGACATGCCGGGAAAGAAAGCGGTAACGACCGCTGTCCGGATCGTGATCTCGGGGTCTTCCTGGCTGGGATGGCTGAAGTAAATCGTGATGCCCGTGAGCACGAGGGCAATCAGGGCGAAAAGGGTGAAGCGGCCATTCTTGATGGCGTAAGCAGCAATGTTTCCCATGATGTTGGCCTACTGGTTCTGCTGCCAGGGACGCGCCGCCATCCCGTCATGGACGAAAGCCACCCCTGCCGTCACAATCTGCTCACCTTCCTCAAGGCCAGAGAAAATTTCGATCTTGTTGCCGCGAATATCACCAAGACCCACCAGCCGTTGGAAGACGGCTTCCTTCTCAGCATCATAAACAAAGACCGGCGCTTTGTTCTGGTCACCCGATTGCTCTCCTTGCGCGCTAAGGTCAGCATCTTTGATGGAAATAGCGGTCAGCGGAATGAGAAACGCCTCGCGTCCATTCAAGTAAGACTGAAAATTGAACGTGACCTTCGCGGTCATGCCCGTGCGAATGTCTGCGGCGCCCAATTCGACCAGGGCTACTTTCACAGCAAACGCATTGCCAGCTTCAGCCCGGGACGCAATTTCCGAAACAGCACCGCCAAAAAGCTCACCTTTGAGCGTCGGAAACGAAACGGAGACCGGTTGTCCGTAGTCAACTTCGCGGATGATGGTTTCCGGCACCAGCACCCGGACTTCCAAATTCCCGTCTGATTGAATTTCAAAAAGCGTTGCCCCAGCGGCGATTTCAACAAACGGATCCACATCACGTTTTGAAATCGTTCCCGAGAACGGAGCGGAGAGAACAGTGCGATCCAAGTCTTTCTGGGCACGCTCCAAATCGC
The DNA here is from genome assembly GCA_021775935.1 of Alphaproteobacteria bacterium. Taxonomy (GTDB): domain Bacteria; phylum Pseudomonadota; class Alphaproteobacteria; order Parvibaculales; family Parvibaculaceae; genus Mf105b01. Next base: position 45,820 of record JAJFGY010000032.1, on the reverse strand, counting down.
TGGTTGCCGAGCTGACACTGGCATTTGCGCCATCAAAGGCCGCCCGCGCACTATCAACTGCAGCCTGGGTCACAAACCCCTTATCGATAAGCGCGAGTTTCCGGTCCAGATCTTCCTTGGCTTCAGATCGTTTTGCCCGCGCACTGCTAAGCTGAGATCGGGCGCTATCGACGGCAATCTGATAGTTCGTGCGATCGAGAAGGGCCAGCACTTGTCCCGCAACAACGGTTTCGCCCGCGGAAACATTCACCTCGGTGACACGGCCCCCCACCTGAAAGCTCAAAATAGATCTGTCCGAAGCTTCCACAACACCGGAAATGCTGCGTACCTGACCCGTTGCGCGCTCGCTCACAGTCTCAAGTTTGACAACCGGCGGGGGGGCCGCTGGCCCCTCAGCAACCTCTTCCTCGCACCCAGCAAGGGCAATCGACAGAGCCATTGCAGTCAGAAGTGACCAGCTTCGCATATTATTTCCTCATGTTCGGGCCGCAGATCCGCGAGACGTAGACCTCAAGGACTGTGACTCGGGACCAATCAGCGTACAAGCACCCAAACCACCCGGGGATAGAGTTTTAGGAAAAATATTCAGCAAATTTCTATGTTCAGCGATCTGGGTTTATAGTCCCCACCACACAGCCACTTTTTTTCTTCTTACTGCCGAACCATCTGCGGCAGAGAGTGATCCTTTGAGCACCACGGACCGGCAGACGACCACGCCCCAAGACCCCACCGACCAAGACCTGGCCACCGCAGAAAAGGCGTTCGACGAGCAAGTCCGTCGCGACCTGCCGCGGAACTATGCGGTCAACATGGTGCATGGCCTCTTAGGTCAGACCGGCTTCCGACTGGTTCAGGCACCTACCTTCGTACCTGCCTTCATTTACATCCTCTCAGGCTCAGAACTCGCAGTTGGTTTGGCACTTGCCGCGCAGCATTTTGGCGCCGCCAGTTCCTCCCTTTTGGGTGCCACCCTTATCGAGCATCGCAAGAAAGTCATTCCCATCGGGTTTCTGGTCGGCGGCCTCATGCGTCTCCAGGTTCTGGGCCTTGCCCTGGCTGGCCTCTTTCTGGACGGCGAAGTCGCGCTCGTCGCCGCCTGCCTCTTCTTATGCCTTTTCGGCTTTTTCAATGGCATGCAGGCCGTGATTTTCAACTACATGATGTCGAAGGTCATTCCGGTAAACCTGCGCGGGCGCTTAACGGGCCTGCGCAATTTCATGGCGGGCCTGACAGCTTCAGGCGTTGCCTACCTGGGCGGCCAATATTTCATCGAAACCAATGCACTCGGCAATGGCTATTCAGCGACGTTCCTGACCGCCTTTTTTCTGACCAGTGTAGGTCTTGGGCTCTTAGCCTTTATCAAAGAGCCTGTACCACCGGTGATACGCGCCCAGGCCAGCTTTTTTGGCCGCATGAAAGAGCTACCTGCCCTTCTTCGTGCTGACCCAGGCTTCACCCGCTTTTTTATGGCGCGATCATTGGGGGCGCTTGGCACCATCGCCGTGCCCTTCTATGTGCTTTATGCCGGGGAAGTCGTAGGCCTGAGCGGGACCAATCTGGGCATTCTGTCGCTCGCTTTCCTGCTCAGCCAAACCGCAACCAATTTGGGCTGGGGCGCGCTGGCAGACAAGACAGGCAACCGCTTCGTCTTCATGGCAACGCTCATCACCTGGATCCTATCGACTGTGCTGCTCTTCTTTGCCAGTGACATTCTCCTGCTGGGGCTCGTGTTCGCTGGCCTCGGCGCAGGCCTTGGTGGCTTCCAGATTTCGTCGCAAAACATGGTGTTGGAATTTGGCGATCGCCAGGACCTGCCCATGCGCATTGCCATCTCTAACGCAGGCAATTCCTTTATGATGGGACTGGGTCCGCTCATGGGCGGCTTCGTCGCGCTCTGGTTTTCCTACACAGCCGTCTTTTGGTGCGCCATGGCTTTCATGCTGCTCGCACTGGCCATGGTCGCCTTTCTGATCGATGAACCCCGAAACAGATGACCTAGTTCGCTGCAGCACTCTGGAGTCGCTTGGCGACTTCATCTACTTCTGACCAGACCCGCAGAAAATTGCCGCCCCAAATCTTTTCGATCTGGTCGCGCGTATAGCCACGCTTGATCAGCTCTGCCGTAACATTCGCTGTCTCAGACGCATCATCCCAACCAACCACACCGCCGCCGCCATCAAAGTCGGACGCAATGCCCACATGGTCAATGCCCATGACAGAGACCGCATGGTCAATGTGATCAACAAATTGCGCGAGCGTCGCACGCGGATAAAGCCGGTTAATCTCTTCCATGCCCTCAATGAAGGCAGGCAGCTTGCCATGGGCAAGATAGCTAAAGCGCGGCGCACCTGCCTCGGTGGCAATCCGGTTGCGAAGCGCCATGCCCGCACCTGTCCGACCAGGGTCCGCTTTCACATATGTTGAAAACGCAACGATTTGTGCGACCCCGCCTTTGGCAGCAAGGGCCCGCATCTGATTGTCCGTCATGTTCCGTGGATGGTCCGCCAGCGCCGTCGTCGCTGAATGCGATGCAATCACCGGTGCCTCTGACAATTCAACGGCCTGCATCATCGCATCATGGGAGATGTGGGAAATGTCGACCATCATGCCGAGCCGGTTCATCTCCTTCACCACGTCACGCCCAAACGCGCTTAAGCCACCATGTTCTGCAGGCACATCCCCCAGATCAATACGTGGCATGGAGCTGTCTGAAATATCGTTGTGCCCAACATGGGCCAGCGTCATATACCGCGCACCACGTGCGTAATATTCAGCGACCAGCGACAAATCTTTCCCAATCACGTACCCGTTTTCAATCCCGATGACGGCGACCTTGCGGCCCGACCCATGAATATCCAAAACATCCGCAGGGGTCGCAGCCAGCCCGATGCGGCTGGGATACAGCGCATCCGTCATGGCATGGATTGCATTGAACTTCACAAGTGCTGCTTCACGCGCCGCTGCATAATTTTCATCAGTCCTTGCGGTCTGACCCACATAGACAATGAAGAACGCAGCGTCGAGCCCACCCTCTTCCATTTTCGGCAGGTCGACCTGAAGCCTTGTCTCGAGACCCGGATCAACGTCAGGGGTCGTTGTGTAGGTCGGCGGAATATCAACATGGGTGTCCAGCGTCATCACCGGCCCATGTACTTTGGTGAAAGTGCCCCTGTCGCCAGCCTCGTCAGCCGATTGAAAGGCAAACCACACAAGGCCAGAAACCAGTGTCAGCGCAGCAATAATGAATAGAAGGGGTCGCCCCATGAGTTTCAGCCTCCAGTTTTTTGGGACGCTGACATAGCAGCGGGCGCCTTGCAAGACCGCGCGCCCATTTCTTCCCACCTGAAACGCCGGCGCACGCTGACAAATGCAGGCATCCTTGCGAGAAGCTCAAAGAGGTCGCAAAATCCCGGAACCGAACAGCGGATGGAGAGCAAAATGACGGCATTGGACGACCAACTGGTCAATCCCACCACTTTCACAGACGAGGCTAGCCTACACGCCCTTTGGGCAGATTTGCGCCGGGATGATCCTGTCCACTGGACCGAGCCAGAAGGAATTCGCCCATTCTGGTCCATTTCCAAACATGCAGACATTATGGAAATTGAGCGCCAGAACGAGCTCTTCATCAACGACCCGCGCACAACGCTCGCCACCATCCAGCAGGAAGAAGACATCAAGAAATTTACCGGGGGCAGCCACATCCTGATCCGGTCGCTTGTCCAGATGGATAATCCTGATCACATGGTCTTCCGCAAGCTCACTCAGGGGTGGTTCATGCCGCCCAACCTGAAAAAGCTCCAAACGGGCCTTGCGGAGTTGGCCAAAGAGTTTGTCGATCGGATGGAAGCGCAAGGCGGCGAATGTGATTTCGTCTCCGATGTCGCCGTCTGGTATCCGCTGCGCGTGATCATGATGATCCTAGGTGTACCCCGAGAAGATGAACCAACCATGCTGCGTCTCACCCAGGAACTCTTCGGCTCAACCGATGCAGACCTTTCGCGAGAGGATGAAAACACCAGCATTGATATGAATACGGTCACGGAGTTTTTTGATTATTTCACAAAGCTCACGGAAGCCCGCCGTGCCAACCCACAGGACGACGTTGCCTCCATCATCGCCAATGCTGAAATCAACGGAGAGCCCATCGGTCATCTTGAAGCCATGTCCTATTACATCATTGTGGCAACCGCCGGACATGACACAACGAGCTCGTCAACGGCGGGCGGTCTTCTGGCACTGCTTGAGAACCCCGATCAGCTGGCACAATTACGGGCCAATCCAGATCTTCTCCCCTCCGCCATTGATGAGATGATCCGCTGGTCGACGCCGGTGAAACATTTCATGCGCACCGCAACTGCCGACTATGAGTTGCGAGGAAAGACCATAAAAGAGGGGGACAGCCTCTTTCTGTTCTACCCTTCAGGCAACAGAGACGAAGAAGTGTTCGATGATCCCTTCCAGTTCAGAATTGACCGGACGCCGAACAAACATCTGGCATTTGGCTATGGTGCCCATGTTTGCCTGGGGCAACATCTTGCCAAAATGGAAATCAAGGCACTCTATGATGAGCTTTTGCCTCGGTTAGACAGCATCGAGCTCGCTGGTGAACCAAGCCGGGTCGCAGCAAACTTTGTCTCCGGATTAAAACGACTACCCATCCGTTACACCCTGTCGCGCAAGGCAGCTTGAGAAAACCCAACCACACCACCTTGTATGGCGCAAACCCCGCCCCACATGAGGATTAACGAAACAGCGAGGCGATCTCATGACAGCACAGGGTCTAAGCATTGTTATCGGCGTTGGCGCATCAAACGGCGTTGGTGGCGCGCTGGTACACCGTTTTGCAAAAGGGGGTGCGCCCGTCTTAATCGTCGGCCGCACGGCTGCAAAGATTGAAGCTGTCGCCGAGGAGATACGCGCAGACGGCGGAACAGCCTACACTCAGGTTTGTGATGTCACTGTTCCCGAGCAGGTCGACGCACTCTTTAAAGAAGCGCAAAAACTCGGGACCATTGGGTCCGTTCTCTACAACGCCGGCAACAACGCCATCATCCCTTTTGAAGAGGTAACACCAGAACAGTTCGAACAGTTCTGGCGCACCGGCGCTTACGGCGCCTTCCTCGTTGCTCAACAGGCGCTGAAAATCATGGTGCCTCAAGAAGCCGGATCGTTTCTCGTCACCGGAGCCTCGGCCTCCATGCGCGGCAAGCCAAATTTTGCCCATTTCTCATCCGCCAAAGGCGCGCTCAGAAACCTCACCCAATCTCTTGCCCGCGACTATGGACCCAAGGGCATTCATGTCGGTCACGTCGTGATCGACGGTGTTGTGAATGGCGAGATGGTTCGAGGTCGGTTCGCAGACTACCTGGAAAGCAAAGGCAATAATGGCGCCCTTGAACCAAGCGCCATTGCCGAAGCCTTCTGGCAATTGCACGTCCAACACCCAAGTGCCTGGACCCATGAGCTTGATTTAAGACCGTTCAAAGAAGACTGGTGAGGAGGAGCCTCAGGCAGCGGCGGCTGCATCGGTGGCAATCGCCAGAAACTCCGCCACATCCTCTTTACTTGTATTGAACGACGTCACCAGACGTACCGAGACGCCGTCTGGCTCATGGCCCCATGGATAATACCCAGCACCGGCAGTCATCAGCGCCTTATGGGCGGGTTTCGGAATAACCGCAAAAATCTGATTGGCCTGAACTGGGAACCGAAGACGCCCACCCGGCAGGCTCTCAATCCCCTCAGCTAATAATGCGGCCATCTTGTTGGCATGAGAGGCCATATCAAGCCAAAGACCGTCTTTGAGATATGCGCCCATCTGAGCACCGAGGAAGCGGCCTTTCGACAATAGCTGCCCGCTTCGTTTGCGCATGAATTGCAAGTCCACCGCCAAAGCCTCATCAAAGACAATCAGAGCCTCAACACCCATCGCACCATTTTTGGTCGCCCCGAAGGAGAGAACATCCACCCCCGCCTTCCAGGTCATCTCTGCAGGGGTGCAGCCAAGCGATACCAGCGCATTCGCAAACCGAGCACCGTCCATATGCACTCGAAGCATGTGGGAATGAGCAGCCTTGGAGAGTGCCTCAATCTCTGCAAGCGAATAGACAGTCCCGCATTCGCTCACTTGAGAGAGACTGATGGCCTGCGCTTGTGGGTGATGCACAACGCCTTGCGGAAAATCTTCCAACCCTCGCTCGATCGCTTCTGGCGTCAGCTTCCCATTCTCGCCGGTGAGCGGCAGCAGCTTGGCGCCATGGGTAAAAAATTCCGGCGCCCCGCATTCGTCTGTATGAACATGGGCCATCTCGTGAACAAATATGGCCCCATGGGGCTTGGTGATCGCTGCAAGATTAAGCGCATTTGCAGCCGTCCCGGTCGCGACCAGAAACGACGACACCTCGCGCTCAAAGACCTTCGAGAGCTGCTCACACGCCTGCTGCGTATAAACATCATCCCCATATCCGCGCGTAGAGCCGTCATTTGCAGCCACCATAGCCGACATGATTTCCGGCGCCACACTACTGGCATTATCACTCATGAAATTCATCCTGCGCCCCTAACTTTCCGCGATCAAATGTATTGCAGCAACCACGTCATCAACAAACCGGGGCGGCAAGGTGCCCCCTTTTCCTGAGAGCACATCCCTACTTTGGAGTAAGGCACCATCCATCAGGGATGTCACGAGACGCACCTTCCGAACGCGTTCAGCCTTTTTCATTGTTGGCTTTGCCCGCATCAACAAAGGATCAAGTGCTTCATAAAACTGCTCATAAACCTCCCGGTGCAGGTTTCTAAAACGCTCTTCATGCATCGCCAGGAAGGACATCACCGCATAAATACATGCTCCCTCACTCAACCATTGACGAACAAGATATCGCGCCGCATCGCTCAGAGCTTTCGCCCCCTCCCCTGACGCGTCACCAATCGATTGGATTGCCGCAAGATTGGCTTCAAACTCAGCGCGCACCACCGCCTCCAACAATTCCTCCCGTGATGGGAAGTAATATTGAAGATTGCCAAGCTTCATGTCTGCGCGACCGGCTATGTCACGCATCGAAAACTGGCTGAAGCCGTCAGAAATCAGAACACCCCGCGCAAGTTGGAGAATTTCCTCCCGTCGCTTCGTACCTTTTGCCTTCAATACCTGCTCGCCCATATGCCCTCCAATAGAACTTGACCCTATAGCACAAAGTCATTATAGGTCATCGACCTATTTAATATGTCTTTGACCTATTTTAGTCCGGAGGACAAAATGGCTGCCAGCACAGATCTCCTCGTCTCCCATCTTCAGACCTACCTCGACACGCCAATTGAGCATGCGCGTGCCCTTCCAATGGAGATGTATACATCGCCAGATTTGTTCGACTTAGAGATGGATGCCATCTTTCGGCAGGATTGGATGTGTGTCGGGCGGATTGACCAGGTAGAGAAGCCTGGCGACTATTTCACCCTGACATTGGCAGGCGAACCTCTTGTTGTGGTTCGAGGCCAGGATGGTTCACTGCGGTGCCTCTCCGCTGTCTGCCGCCATCGCTATATGACCGTCGTCGAAGGAGCTGGAAATACGCAACGCTTCATGTGCCCCTATCATCGCTGGGTCTATGAAATTGATGGTTCGCTGCGCTCTGCTCTTCATATGGACAAACCCGCCAACGCGGACGGGTCGGATTGTCGGCTGCCGGAATTTGGTGTCGAGACCTGGTTGGGATTTATCTTTGTCACCCTTAATCCCAGCCCCAAACCATTTGCGCCCCAAATGACAGGCGCGGACGCCATCATGGCCCCTTATGAACTCGAGAATTGGAAACTTGCAGTTGCTTATGACGATGTGTGGGAAGGAAACTGGAAACTTGGCATCGAAACCGGACTGGAGGGCTATCACATTGAAGGTCTGCACGCCGCAACTTTTGCTGGCATGATGACATCTCGCGGGTGCCACTTTCAGGCAGCCGACGAACTGTGGAACAGTTTTCGTCTCGACATCAATTTCAACCACCCTCTGGGTGAGCCGGTCAAAAAATATGCGGAAAAGATGGGTGGCGATGAACTCACCTCTGCCCCGACGCTTTCCCTTTATCCTTCCGTGAATATTTCCTGTAGTCAGGGGAACGCCAACTGGCTGACATTCTTGCCACTTGAACCAGGGAAATCTCGCGCAATTGGCGGCTTTCTGGTGCCGCCAGAAGAGTATGAACGGCTACAGGGTGAACCTGAAGAACTGGCCCTCACCCGTGACATGATCGACGAGATCAACCGAGAGGACGCTTCTGCGATGATTGACCTCCAACGAAACGCACACTCCCGATACGCTGAACCCGGACAGCTCAACGTGCGGGAGACTGCCTTGCTCTATTTCTATCGGTATCTGGCCGATCGCCTCGGAAAACTACAAAAACAGCGAGCGGGGTAACAAGAAGCCGCCTCTGTCTTGTGGGGCGAGACGCCGCATCCAACCAGCTGTTTCCATTCCTATATGGTAGTTAAGCAACAAGCAGGATCCCACAGCATGGATACCGAGAAAAAACCATTTAGAGAGCCCCTCCACCCGTCAATCGACGACGCATTAATCGAGAAGCTGGTGCGGGCGTTCTACGAAAAAATCCGCACAGACGCTGAGCTCGGACCTATCTTCGCGAGCGCGATCACCGGCGACTGGGAGCCGCATCTGCAAAAAATGTTCACCTTCTGGTCATCTCTCACCATGCTGACGGGGCGCTATAAAGGGCAGCCAATGGTGGTCCACATGAAACTTAAAACGATCGAGCCTCAACATTTTGATCGATGGTTGTCGCTCTTCAGGGAGACGGCCAGTGATGTGTGTCCAACGCCGGCCGCCGCAATTTTTATCGACAAGGCAGAACGCGTGGCCGAGAGCTTAAAGCTTGGACTCTTTTTTAGGCCTGAAGAGGCAGCAGCGAAAAAGACCACGCCGCCGCCCCTGAGCTCTTAAGCTACGCCGCCATAGATCATCAAGCCATAGATCGCAAAGGCCAACATCGAGATCGTGGTCAATGCCATCCCGACAGCGCGCCCAGCACCCAGCCCGCCAGCAGAGCCCATAAAATTCGCGGCATGGGTCAACCGACCAAGAACCAACGCAGAACCACCCGCAAGGAGTAACCATGAGGGTGCCCCTGCAAGCTCTGCGAGCGCCATCGCAATCAGTGTGATCGGAACAGTCTCTGTGAAGTTTCCATGGGCACGCATGCGCTTCAACAACACATCATCGTCTCCATGGAGGAAATTGATGCCGGTCTTCCCGCGATAGACACCGACCATGGTGGTAAGCCCAATTTGAATGAGGATGAGCAAGCCCGCAAACAATGCTGTTAGGTGGAGGGTCATACATATCTCCTTAAAAATACATAGAGACGAGCGCAAAGCCGCGCCCGTCCAGAATGAAAATTCATGGGGCTGGCCCCAGGTCTAACTCTGCGGCGCTTCATAGGCGATGAAGGCAATCGTCGCCCCAAAGGGATCACGGATCGTTGCCATACGTCCAACGCCCGGCGCATCCGCAGGCGCGCTCACCTCTTCAGCCCCCGCCGTCACCGCTGCCTTGAAACGCTGATCCACATTGTCGACTGTAATGTAGACCGTCCAAACAGAGTCTGGTGAGGGTGTGGTGGGTATGCCGCCAATCGGCCCTTCACCCACCATGATCCCCGGATAGCTCGACCCATCCTGCATAGGCATATCAACAACGTTCCATCCCAGAACGCCTTCGTAGAACTTCCGCGCAGCCGTAGGGTCTGCGCTGTTATGCGCAATCCAGCTGGGCATGCCATGAGTTGTTGTGGGGTTCGTCGTCATATCTTCTCTCCCTGATTTAGCTCGAGCAACTGCCCGATCCCCTCAAGGACGCCCCCACGAAGCGTGACCCGACAGGTCAGAAGACTATTTTTTGAGTGATGAAAGACGGCCCAGAATATACGCCTTTTCTGCGTCCGACGGTCCGAGAGAAAGCGCCTTTTCATAGCCTGCACGCGCGGCGGCACCGTTCCCAAGGTCGGCATGAAGCGCAGCCTTTGTGGAATGAAAATAGAGGTAACCCTCAAGGTCGCCCGACAATGCGCTCATGCCGTCCAGTGCCGCTTGAGGGCCATCCACTTTTGACACAGCGACCAGACGGTTGAGCCTCACCACAGGTGAAGGCTGTACCTTCTCCAGTGCCAGATAGAGCCTTTCGATCTCCGCCCAATCTGTTGCGTCGGCGCTGGGCGCTGCACAATGCACAGCTGCAATTGCCGCCTGGATCTGAAAAGCCCCAGGCCGCCCTCTGCGCAAGGCCTTCTCCACAAGGACTTGCCCCTCCTCGATACCAGACCTGTCCCATAGTTTTCGATCCTGCTCATCAAGGGGCACGAGCGTATCTGTGGCGTCCTGGCGTGCGCGGGATCTGGCATCATGCAACAGACAAAGGGCCAGAAGGCCCATCACCTCTGGCTGCCCCGGAAACAGATTGAGCAGGAGGCGCGTCAGACGGATCGCCTCCTGACACAGGGCTTTGCGAATATGGTCACTGCCCCCATGAGAAGAATAACCTTCGTTGAAGAGGAGATAGAGCATCACCAGAACCGCGTTCAAACGCTCAGCTCGCTCCTGAGGCGATGGGGTTTCTAGAGCGGCAACGACCGAAGCCGCTTTCTTCTTAGCGCGCGTAATACGCTGTTCCATTGACTTGGGCTTCACCAAAAAGGCGCGTGCAATTTCCTCCACGGTGAACCCGACAACAACTTTTAACGCCAATGCGAGCTGATCTTGAACCGACAGTTCGCTGTGGCAGCACATAAAAAGAAGCCGAAGCACATCATCACGGTAATCAGACGTATCAATTGCATCTGCATAGTCTGCTTCTACATCACCCAACTCGGGTTCAGCAGCCGGGTCATTAACTGCAGCACGCTCTGTTTCACGGCGGCGAAGTGCATCAATACCCGCGTTCCGACCGACCAGTATCAACCACGCCGTAGGATCATGCGGCATGCCCTTGCTTGCCCAGGATTTCACTGCCCGCATGCAGGCGTCTTGATAGGCATCTTCCGCAAGATCGACAGTTCTGAAATAACGCGTAAGCGCTGCCATCGCCCGCGGACGCGCAGAAACAAAATGTCGGCCAAATGCCTGGGGGCTAGTCATCTCCACTCTCGGTTACTTGTCCCGGGCCAAACCAGCTGATGGGGCGGACCTCAATTGTCGCGATATCGAGCGGCAAGAGTTTGGCTGCTTCTATCGCTTCCTCAATCGTGTCGCATTCAATCGTATAGAAACCGAGGAGATGTTCCTTCGTTTCTGCAAATGGCCCATCCGTCACCACTGGCACACCGCCCTGCTCACGTATGGTTACCGCCGTTGCTGTCGCATGAAGCTTCGCAGCGGGTCCATTTTGATCAGACCCCGCCAGACGCTCCTGAAGCGCATGATGCTTCCCCATCACTGCCGCTTGTTCATCCGTGGACAGCTGGTCGAACGTGGCATCCTCCCCAAAAATCAAAATTGAATACAGCATGGTCCCTCCAAAATCAGACAATCCTCAGCCGACGACAAGGACGGTCGCCAACAGCGAAATCCGACACCCCCGAAGATATTGCTTTAGCAATCAGCCCGAACATATGGCCAATTCCTGGAAAACCTGAACATTTTCAAAAATTTCCGCCATTTCGGAGAAATCGGCGAGAAAACATCTGCGGGCACACTCATCTTCGATTGCAGCACCACAGGAGACCCCACCATGCATCGACATTCAGCTGCTCTCATCTGCCTTCTCGGCGCAACCCTGCTCTGCGCAAATAATGTCCGTGCAGAGCGTCCAGACCAAACAAGAATCACCGGGCTCTGGGTCACACAGGGCTATGGCGCTCAGGTTGTCATTGCACCCTGCAGCGATTTCCATGACGCGCTTTGCGGGCAAATAGCATGGTTATGGACGGACAAAGACACAAAAGGCCAACCACTCAAAGACATCCAGAACCCGGTCGAACAGCTCCGCAACCGTTCTCTCGTTGGCACCCCAATCTTTCGTAATTTTACCAAAGAGGCAGACGGCCGATGGCGTGGCGACGGGATCTACAACCCCGAAGACGGGAACACATACTCTGCCTCCCTCGGTCAACGATCAGACGGCACCTTGGAAGTAACGGGCTGCGTGTTGGGCATCTTCTGCCAAACCCAAATCTGGCGGCGACCACAATCGGTTTGCCCGGGCCCTCACCTTACCCCTGGCACTCTCACGCTCACCCAGCAGGATTAGGAGGCGTCTTGTGAAGAAGCCAGTTTTCATCGCCCGTCAGGGACGCCAGCCATCAGGCCTGCTTGGAACTCTTGTCGGTCGCATCATGTCAAAAGAAACAGCACCCGCGAACGACATCGCCGTTGCCCTGCTCAATGTCGTGCCGGGCGACCGGGTGCTTGATGTCGGGACCGGGCACGGGGCAGCACTCGCGACGCTTGGGATCCTCAATGATCCAGGCTCTTTGCATGGCCTGGATTTTTCTCCCACAGCCCTGAAGATCGCCCGAAGGAAAAACCGGCGACTTCTAAAGTCGGGCAGACTTCACCTCACTGACGGGACAAGCGACGACATGCCCTACGCTGATCAGAGTTTCGACAAAATCATGGCCATGCACACACTCTATTTCTGGGAAGACGTGGCAGCTCACTTCCAGGAAATACATCGCGTGCTGGCGCCCGGCGGGCGTTTTGTGATCGGTTTTCGGCCACGAGATGACGCCGAGGCAGCAAAAGGCTTCCCTGAGAGCGTCTACACCTTCCACACCGTCGCACAGATAAAGCACCTGCTGATGGCAACAGGGTTCATGATCGCCGAGACCGAACGCAGAGAAGATGCAAAATCAATCCTGACCTGGATTGCCGCGGAACGCTTATCTGACAATTAGAGTCCCATCAGAAAATCATGAACGGGGCGAACAGTCGCAAACGCCGCAAGCGCCTGCCTTACCGCATCGTTCCCTGTCGCTTTTGCGTGGCCCTTATTGTCCAGCCAGGCAGCCAGACCCTTATATTGCAATAGATGAGCATGAGCGGGATCAACCTCATAGCCAGACGGCACTCGCTTCAGATCGGGCTCGCTCAACCGGCACCCTTTTTTGGTCAGGCCCGTCAATGCTTTTTGCAACGCAGCAGCCTGTGTTGGATCACAAACCGCTGACCTGTAGTTTTCCAGCGCAGCTTTTTCCAGATTCAAAGAACCCGCACCGTAGAACACACCCGTCGTGTCCAGTGAGAAGTAAAAGCCCGAATGGGTGCCCTGCCCCGTTGCACCGGGCTTTCCAAAAAAAGCCATCCGGACATGGGTATTGTAAGGCGTCTTGTCTTTTGAAAAACGTACGTCACGGTGGATCCGAAAAAGTTTGGCGGTCACCTCTGCATCTAGTTTCTTCTCCAGCGCCTGCTGTACATCCGCCAGAAACATCTCAGCCGGCGCCTTCAGCACCTCTTCGTAGGTTTTCTTATTCTCTGCGAACCAGTCACGGGAATTATTCTTCTCAAGGTCTTTGAGAAACTTCACCGCCGCTTTCGGGAAACCCGGAAAACCACCACCCATTTAACCCTCCAATGCTTGTGCTGCCATCATTGACCTAAAGACGGATAAGTCACCTGAAATCCGACAGCATCACAATAAATGGATAGGTAAATGCCAAAAAAGCCCGGCAGGAAAATCCCACCGGGCTTCTCTTGCTCCAGAGGTCCTAGAGCAATATCTCAGCGCCGATCATCAAGATCGCTGCCCAGGATACCAAATAGACTGGTGTCCGCAGATAGGGCACACCCGCGATATAGACCACGGCATGCAGCACGCGGGCATAGAAGAACACAGCTGCCCATTGCGCGACAGCGGCAGACCCGGTTTCCAGCGCCGCTGCAGCAACAACCACTGCAATGAAGGCGGGCATGGTTTCCACCATGTTGAGATGGGCGCGCTGAGCACGCTGCGCCCAGAGTGGTGGTTCAGGCTGATTGGCAGGAAACCCTTCTGGATAGTTGTTTAGGAAGGTGGGCAACCCCCAAACAAACAGCCGTGCGACAATGTAGGGCGTCCACAAAAGCACTGTGAGAACGCCGCTAAGGGCGAGATAGATGAATACGTCTTGCATGATCTTTTTCCACGTTTGGAAGTCAGTTTAGGAAGCAAAGCCGCCATGGACAACTTCCAGCTTGTTGCCATAGGGATCGCGAACAAAGCCGGTGTAAACATTGGGCATCGGATAGTCTGGCCGGGGACCAGGCTCGCCTGCACATTCGCCACCTGCTTTCACGGCAGTGGCGTGGAATACATCGACAGCCTCTTTCGAGGGTGCAACAAAGCAGATATGCACACCGTTCCCAACGGTGGCGGCTTGTCCATCGTTTGGCAGCATTATGAGAAATTGTACGGACCCATTGCCATAGGCCGCAAAGCCATCGGTGGCGGCGAGACACGCACAGTCAATAGAAGCCATGACGGCATCGTAAAATTTCCGGGCATCGTCAATGCTGGGCACGCCGACGCTAAGGTGGTCAATAACGTTCATCGAATTTGTCCTGAGTAGAAAGGATGAGGAGAGGTGCGATACCTCTCCTCGAAAAGCATCAGAGCGCGGTCGCAGCGGTGTGCTCGATCTTCGTCCAGTTGCTTGCCGCCTTGCTGATCGTTCCAGCACGGTCTTTGTTGAACGCCTGGAAGATCTCTTCGTTCAGAAAGACATAGAGCTTGCCGGCCACAACGGCGGCAAACTGCGGGTCGCCATCAAATTTCTTGTTGACCGACACACCGAAAGTGCAAAAGCCGCCATTCTGAGGAAGGTATTTTCCTGGGTTTGCCGTGAACGTGTTCAGGTTCGCTTCCGATGAGAAGTAATATGCAACGCCCTCATGAACGGCTGTGTAAGGCGCAGCTCCCTCCAGGCGGTTGCCAAGTTCGATGAAGGCGACAGGATCAACACCGTGAAGACCGAGCGGAGCACCAGCAGCGGTGAGACCAGCGGCAACATTGTTTTCATCAACGGCAAGAGCAGGTGTGGTGGTTGCGACGGCTGCCAGGGCGATGGCAGCAAGTGTAACTGATTTGTACATCCCAAAATCTCCTTGGATGGGTTTGACATCAACAAGGGTCTAGGTGCGCGTCTCCGGACGAATTATCAATCGATTGGGAGTTATTTGGGACTTACCGCAAATCAGTTGGGACGATATGCAAAATATTGAAAATTTCAGCCGTGACAGTCAGGCGCGCGCACGTCGATAGGCGCTGGGCGCGACACCAAACTTGCCGGAAAAAGCCCGGCTAAACGCTGCCGAAGATTGATAGCCGGACCGGCTCGCAACCTCTTGGACGCTACACTGAGACTCCTCAAGCAATGACAGTGCTTTTTGCAGCCGCCAGTCGGAGAGATAGGCCATGGGCCCCGTCCCCATCAATAGGCTGAAGCGCTCGGCAAACCGACTGCGCGACATACCGACTTCAGACGCGAGACGATCGACGGTCCATGTCTCCGCTGGCGCAGCATGAATGACCTGCAGGGCTTTCCCAATTTGCTTATCTCTGAAAGCTTCGAGCACAGACGCCAATTGCGGGCTCTGTTCCACGCCGACCCGCAGAAGCTCGATGAATACAATCTCAGAAAGACGCGTCACCGACGCAGCCGACCCAATTTCACCTGAAAATGCGCGACGCACCAGAACCCGCAGCATTTCATCAAGCCATGGTTCACGTGCCCTCGTGGATGCTGTCGTGACGAGATAGTCTGGCAGCGCCCTCAACAGCGGATGATCCGCGCCCGGGCGAAACACCAAATGACCACACACCAATTGTGTCGAGGCGTCTCTGTCACCATCACCAACAACCAACACGCCGCGCCCGTCGTAATTTGCATCTGCGAGCACTGTTTCCAGCGCAGGAGCGGACTTACAAGCCTGGTCGGCCAAAATATGTGAGCGACCGCGCGGAATGAGGACCAGATCGCCCGGCCCAAGAGTCACCGCGTCACCATCGGCAAACTGCACATGGGTGGTGCCCTGAACCACAAGGTGAAACCGCGCTGCTTGCTCAAGGTCGGGCACCGTGACGGCCCATTGATCGGAAAAATCTGCCCTGAAATAGAGCACACCCTTCAGATTGAGCGTATCCAGAATGTCATCGAGAATATCCATGCACGCAATCTCGGCGCTTCAACCGCTGGATGCAACCAGCACCACAGATCACATTTTCGCGACGCTGATCCGGTCCCCGACGCTAATCCGGCCTCTGGCTATTTTGGGGGCAGGCTGCCCGCAAACTTCGCGGCAAAAGAGATCCAGTCCTTAAGCCCTTTATCAATGCAGGCATCCGCTTCAACCCAGACCATGCCCCCCATACGACGCCCGTTAAAGTCGACAATTTCGGCGCCATCGCGCTCCAAGGCCTGCGCCTGCAACTCCTTGCCAACGCGAAACATGAAGCGACCGACACCAACACCGCAGAGCATGTTGCCGTTCAACATCCAGCAATAGCCGCCAAACATCTTCTTCTCGGTAATCCCACTCCGACGCTTCAGCGCGTCGCGCATCAGGTCAGCAAGATGTGGATCATACGGCATAGACCTCCCCTTTTTGATCAATAGATCCGTTTCCAACCAGGACGTCTGCAACCCTGCGGATCCGACAATGCCGAAGAGATATTCGTTTTACCGCCAGCCATCAGGGTCAAACGGTCCACGCCAACCATAGGTTTTGAGATCAATGCGCCCACTTGCCCGCCAGATGACGCCCTCTTTTCGAAGCAGGTCTCCTTGCAAGGTTTCGCCACCACCTTCCGAGCGCGTGCTAATTTTTCCTTGTGAGTTGACGACCCTATGCCAGGGCACTTTTTTCGCGCCTTTCCCATCCAGAGCGCCAAGGGCCTGACCAACCTGCCGCGGGCCACATCCAACAATCTTCGCCAGCTGGCCATACGTCGCCACTTGGCCTGGCGGAATTTCAGCGACGAGTTTATAGAGGGGGTCATTTTCCATATTGACGTGACGCTACCCCAACAGCCCGTTCAATGCCATGTCGACATGAGCATCCAAAAATCTTTCCAGATCGAGCAACTCAATTTCATCAAACGTCATTTTCCAAACAGCGGCAAATATCGCTGGCCCAATAAGGATGGTCGGCATGGCTGCCATGGGGCCATCGCGAAATTCGCCCCGCGCAATCCCACGCTGAACAATCGTTTCGATCATCGCTGCGCCTTTTGAAATCGACTCTTTGTAGTAATAGGCGGGTATTTCGGGAAACCGTACCCCCTCAGCAATGATAATCCGCAACAACACCCGCGCGTCTGAGGCAACAATCTTCTCATAGATAACCGCCAGCACCTGCCTCAGCAATTCGTCTGTCGGGCCCGGATAGCCCTCAACCAGCTCTTCGACATTGTCGAGGGTAGAAATAACCCGCGATGTCACAGCTGCCTGGAAGAGCGCTTCCTTATTCTCAAAATAGCGATAGATCGTTCCCTTAACGATGCCTGCGCGCGCCGCCACATCTGAAAGCCGCGCGCCCGCATACCCTTTTTCGGCAAACTCAACGAGACCCGCTTCAATGATTTCTGCAGGGCGCGCCTCTTTGCGTCTGCGTCTCTGCGTCTGGCCCGCAACAGATGAGCTGTTTTCTGATTTTGTCATTTGGGTCTGGATTCTCTTGGATCTTTCGCGTATATATTAATGACCCATTGGTCATTAATAGTCAAGGTGGCCAGAAAACAAGGGATATGAACAATGGCACCGACGCCCCAGGACCCGACGACTGAAATAGATTTGCCATTGGAAGCCGTCGACCGCACCAAAGCAAAAGAGGCGAGCGAGAAACCCTCCTTCGCCAGCCGGTTTCGAAATGCCCGCATCATCCCACTCTTTCTTCTCTGCATCGGCTTTGGCGGCATTGCCGGTCTTTATTTTCAGCCGCCGGGACTACAGTTTGCGATGCGCACTTTGGGCCTTGAGCCAGGTGCCGGTACGTCGAGCCCCATTGCCGTCCCCCTCAACCACACCGCCATCGTAGAAATTGATCCCGCCATCGTTCCAGGACCAGACAAGGTCATTGGCCTCGGCGCACTTATTCCTGATGGCGACGTTGCCACCATCGCGCCACCTTTTGGGTCCGGTGATGCACGCGTTTCCGCACTCGTGGTGGAAGAAGGCGAAAGCGTAACGGCGGGCACCACTCTTGCAGTGCTGGACAATGAAGCCCCTTACAAAGCAGCACTTGATGCTGCAGAAGCCAATGTGGCGCTGCGCGAGGCAAGCCTTCAACAGACCCGCGCCTCTGTCCAGGCAAGTCTGGAAGAAGCCCGCGCAAGCCTCGGCAATGCACAAGCGGCCGCTCGCAATGCCCGAAAAGATTATGAGCGTGCCAGGTCGCTCATCGAGCGGGGCACCATATCAGAAGCGGTCCTCGACCAACGTCGTGCGACGAGCGATCAGGCAGCCCGTATGGTTGAGCAGGCGCGCGCCACTCTTTCTCGCTATGATGCCGGTGACATCGATACACAAGTGGATGTTGTCGTTGCTGCCCGTAACTTCGACGCTGCGAAAGCAGCACTCACTCAAGCACAAAGAGACCTTGAAAAAGCCTATGTGCGCGCACCGCTCACCGGCACAGTGTTGAAAATTCATGTGCGCCCTGGAGAGAAACCCGGTGCAGAAGGCGTCATGAACATTGGCAATATTGAGCGCATGACCGCCGAAGTAGAAATCTATCAAACCCAGATCGGGGACGTGAAATTGGGAGACCCTGTCGCAATCACCGCGAACGCACTCCCCGCACCTCTTCAAGGAACGGTCTCTCAAATTGGACTGGAGGTAGAACGCCAAACCTTGATTGATGATGACCCAGCCGCCAACACCGATGCCCGTATTGTCGAAGTCACTGTTATGCTGGATCAAGCCTCGTCAGACATCGCGGCGCGCTTCACCAACCTGCAGGTCGTTGCCACGATTATGGTGGACGACGGTTCATGACAGGCCTCCTTACTTACCTTCTTGGCAGACTGCCCATCGGATGGTTGCAGCTGAAGCACAATAAAACCCGTTTTGCAGCCGCCATCGCAGGCGTCGCATTTGCGAATATTCTTATCTTCATGCAGTTGGGCTTCTTAGGCGCCCTGGTGGAAACGACCAAACTCCCCTACCGACCCATGATGGCGGACATTCTCATTTCTGCCTCAGATGCCAACACCTTGTCTGACGGCAGCAATGTTCCCCGTCAGCGTCTTTATCAGGCGCTGACCGTCCCAGGGGTTGCAGACGCCAGCCCCTTCTATCTCAGCAAGTTCGATTGGCAGCGCGACAATGGAACCACCGTCAATTTTCAGGTTTTCGGGATCGATCCCAGCACACAGGTTTTCAGCAACCCGGACATTGAGAGCGCCCGTCCACAATTGCGCTTGCTGGACACAGCACTGCTCGACAGATCAGCACGCAACATTGACCCTGCCCTGTCCACCGCGATCGATGGCGGCACGCCCCACCGTTTTGAAGCAAACGGTCGTACGTTGAAGGCAGTGCAGACATTCTCCATCGGCGCCGGCTTTGAAGCCGATGGGTATCTCATCGTCTCTGACCAGACGTTCCTCAAAATGTACCCAAGGCGTTCAGCCGGGGCCCCAACTCACATCCTGGTCACAGTCACACCCGGGATCACCCCCCAAACGATTGTGAACCGCTTACGCCTGGCAATACCCGAAAAAGATGTGATCATCCGAACCATTGAGGAGGCTGCCTCTGCAGATGAAGCCTATCAAACAACAGAGCGACCTGTTGGGGTGATCTTCGGATTCGGTGTCATCATCGGTGTCCTTGTCGGTCTCATCATCGTCTATCAAGTCCTCTCGACAGATGTTGCCGATCACTTAGGCGAATATGCGACCCTCAAAGCGGTCGGGTACAGGCAGAGCTTCTTCCTCAGCATTGTCTTTGAGGAAGCAATTATTCTGGCTGTCTTTGGCTTTATACCAGGCGTCCTTATTGCCTTTGGTCTCTACGAAATCGTGTCTGGCGCCACGGGCCTCCCGGTCGTCATGAGCGGTCTCAGACCTGTTGGCGTTCTTGTTGGGACAAGTCTGATGTGTTTGGCCTCTGGGGCGATCGCAACCCGTCGCCTTGCGGGCGCTAACCCTGCCGACCTGTTTTGAGGGCCACATGAGATCTTGGTTCAAACACACAGCCCCCGAAGCCGCACCTACATCTGGTGCCGATATAGAAAACGCGCCCATCGTCATTAAGGGGTTGAACCATTGGTTCGGCAGAGGCGAGGCACGCAAGCAGGCTCTCTTTGATGTCGACCTGACCATTGAAAGGGGCAAGCTCGTCATTCTTATGGGAGCGTCAGGCTCTGGCAAAACCACACTGCTCACGCTGGCAGGCTGTCTGCGAGACGTACAGGACGGCAGTGCAAAACTGTTGGGAGACGAGCTGAACGGCGCCAGTGAAGACCTGCTGGTTGCCTGCCGGCGACGCCTTGGTTTCATCTTCCAAGCCCACAATCTCCACGAAAGCCTTACAGCGATGCAGAACGTTCGCATGGGGTTAGAGGTACATGGGCCCCAAGCCCGGAAGGATTGGCAAACCCCCGCTTCCCATCTGCTCAGCTTATTGGGACTGGGAGACAGGCTCGACTATTTGCCAGGCAACCTTTCAGGCGGGCAGAAACAAAGAGTTGCCGTCGCCCGCGCACTTGTGGGCAATCCAGACATGGTTTTTGCCGACGAACCAACCGCCGCGCTCGATAAAGAGAGTGGCCATCAGGTGGTGAGTCTCCTTAAGCGGCTGGGAACTGAGCGAAATACGACGACTTTGATGGTGACCCACGACAATAAGGTGCTGGAATTGGCCGACCGCATCATCACCATGGAAGACGGGCGCATCGTCAGGGACGAAAGCTAGTTGGGGCCTTTTGAAGCCAAAATTTCGCGACGAGATGCCGTTTATTCACGGCTCTTTGCAAGCGGTGTGTTGAACGCTAACCTTCTCCTCAGATTGGGGAGAGAGACGATGACATATGCGCAAGGCCGTTTCATTCACGACGCTGACAGCCACTTAATGGAGCTGAGTGATTGCCTCGATCCCTATTTTGAGAAGCATCTCCTGCAGCGCTTCCACGACCTGCCCGCTTACAAAGAAAAGGTTGAAAGAGAAACCTGGGCAGAAGCCGCCCGCAAAAAACACGCCGACCCGGAGTTTCGCGCCGACATGGAGAACCAGATTATGTTGCGCAAAGACTTCGACGCACACGGTTCGTTTCTCTCAGCAGACCGCCCCGCAGCGCTGGACGCCATGGGGTTTGCAAGCCAACTTGTCTTCACGACCTTCTGTCTCGGGAACTTCGGTCTCGATCAAGGTCGCGACATGGAACTTTGCTATGCCGCCGCGGATGCCCACAACCGAATGATGATGGATTTCTGCGCGGTTGATCGCAGACTTCTGGGCACTGCCTATATTCCAATGGAAGACTTCGAGCGCGCTAGAATCTGTACGGCAGACGCAATCAAATCAGGGGCGAGCGCCTTGATGCTGCCATCGCTCTGTCCACAACACCACGCGCCAAGCCACATAGCCTTCGATCCCGTCTGGGCCATGGCAGAAGAAGCCGGTCTCCCCGTTCTTTTTCACGTGGGTGGCGAAGAAAAGCTCAACCCCACCTACAAAAAAAACGGACTGCCAGCAGTGCCGGACTTTCATGGCGGCGATGATAATTTCACATCTGTGAGCTACCTGCCCATCCCCAATGCCGTGATGCAGACCCTTGCAACACTGATCTTCGATGGTGTGTTTGATCGCTTTCCGAAGCTAAAATGGGGTGCCATTGAGTTGGGTGCGTCCTGGCTTCCCGGCTGGATGCTGGCCATGGATTCAGCCGCCCATGCTTTCGTGCGCAATGAAGACCGCTTGCAAAAACTTTCAGACAAACCCTCTAACATCGCGCGACGCCAACTGCGTGTTACGCCCTACCCTCATGAGAATGCGGGATGGATCATCCAGAACTCAGGCGAAGAAATGTGTCTCTTCTCCTCTGACTTTCCCCATATCGAGGGAGGGCGCAATCCACTGAAACGGTTTGATCAATCGCTTGAAGGAACATCAGCAAGTGCCCGTGAAGGTTTTTACGGAGCCAATTTCATTGACCTTATGGGCGAAAGCCTCCCCAAGGATCTCCGGTATCCTTCCACCCTAAACGTCGCGTCATAAGGCACATGGCGACTACTCCTGCGTTGCCACGCTCAGTCAAAAATGATTGAAGCGAACAGCAAGTCTCGCCTTGATTTTCAGCCTAACACTTACATATTCGTCTGCATTGATCGGTCGGAAAATCTTGCTACGGATGAGTGAGATAGGTGCGAAGGAATATCACATGTGGATAATCGTGCTGTGCACAACAGGACTCCTACTCGGCTGGTATCTGTGGGAATTGCAGCACCGTCAAACCCGCGCCATGTCAGGCGGACTGCACGCCGACATATCTCTGCCCCATGAGCAGGAGTGGGAGCTTTATCACAATGACTTCTCACTTTGCTCTAAGAAGATCCGCGTCTGTCTTGCAGAGCTTGGGATTCCCTATAAAGCGCATCACATTGATCTTGTGGAGACCGGGTCTTACGAAACCCTCTCAAGGCACTTTCTTAAAGTAAATCCCGGAGCCATCCTGCCTGTCCTCATCCACAAGGGTCATCCCGTTTATGAATCCCATGATCAATTGGAGTATGCTGCCGCCCACTCAGCGACGCCGAGCCTTCTTGTGCCAACAGATCCCAATAAGCGGGAGCTCATGGAGCGCTGGGTTCACAAGTCGTCCCTTATTGGAGATAACCCTCTCGACGCCATCGACGAGACAGCAGGAAATGCCATCCCGGGTCTGACCACGCCCATCTTTGCCGCAATGGTGAAGCACATCCCCACACGACGTATTTTCACCGGGCTGCTGTTTCATCGGCTCAAAATACGGGCTGTCTTCTTTCTTGCCCTAAAACTCTTTGGTCTCACAAATCTTCCCAAGATGAAGCCCGTCGTCAACCTGTTGCATGCCTCAAAGAAAGCGATGCACACCCATTTTGATGAGCTGGAAGAGGTATTGACCAAAACCGGCGGCCCCTGGATCACTGGTGAACAATTCACCCTGGCAGATGTCGGCGTTATGGTGATCTTTGATCGCCTTCGCGAAGGCGATTTCCTGTCGGAATTCCTGGTGGAAGAGCGACCAAGGGTGAACGCCTATTGGCAAGCACTGAAAGCCCGCCCCAGCTATGTGGCAGGTGTTGCAAATCATATGCACCCGATGGTGACCCAGGCCACAAAAGACATTGTGAACCTGAAAAGCAGTGACCCGCGCTTTCGGTCTGCAATGGGCGCCTCCTAACGCCCCTGCAAGATAGTTGGCGTAGGGCGACCGACCCCCTAATCTCTTCTGCAAAACATGCCCCAATTCAATCTAGTGCGGGCCATCAATCAGGGAGACACATCATGTCCATGTGGGCGAATGACGAATGGGCGGATCAACATAAAGAAGAGATCATCGATCCCGATCGCGAGATCGTCGATCCCCATCACCATCTCTGGCATCAAGCGGCAACCCAATATGACCTCGATAATCTATGGGCCGATACAGAAAGCGGGCACAAAGTTACGCAGACCGTCTTTGTTGAATGCGGATCAAGCTATCGCGAGAGTGGGCCTGATCATCTAAAGCCCGTCGGCGAAACAGAATATGTCGCCGATCGTGCAGCCCTCTCCGCCAAGCAACCTGATCGCGCCACCATTTCGGGGATTGTTGCCCGCGCTGATCTTGATCATCCCGATTTGGCCGACATTCTCGATGCCCACGCTAATGCAGGTGGTCGTCTCTTCAAAGGCATCCGCCACGCAGGCGCCCATGCCCATCACCCACAAGCACTCTCAATCCCAGGCAGTGCACCAGAGGATCTCTATGAGCAGGACGACTTCCGCAAAGGAGTTGCAAGACTGGGCGAACGCGGCCTCACCTATGATACATGGCACTACCACTATCAGAACAAAGCCTTTCTTGATCTTGCCAAAGCCGTTCCAGGCACGACCATGATCCTCGACCATTTCGGCACACCCCTGGGTGTGGGGCCCTACGCCGATCGGCGCGAAGAAATCTTTGCGGCCTGGAAAGACGACGTCGCAGCAATTGCCGAGTGCCAAAACGTGGTCGCAAAAATTGGCGGCCTTGCCATGCCAGACAATGGTTTTGGGTGGAACAGCCGCGCCACACCGCCCTCATCCGATGAATTCGCAGAAGCCCAATCGCGCTACTATCACCACATGATCGCATGTTTTGGCCCGGACAGGTGCATGTTTGAAAGCAACTTCCCGGTTGATCGGCTTTCCATCAGCTATCCCGTTCTCTGGAACGGCCTGAAAAAAATCGCTGGCGGGTTCAGCGACATGGAACAAAACGCCATGTTTTCCGGCACAGCCAAAAGGGTATACAGGCTTTAGTGCGCGAACTTATCTGAATTCTTCAGCATGTAAGCCGCTCCATGCGGTGTGTTCAGCGCAGCGTTTTCACCAAATAGCCGCTCTTTCTGGCCACCATAAACGTCCCGGTTGGCACCCAACGGCGCCAGCTCCTGTGCCTTTTGTGTTGCTGCTGAAAGAAGGTCGTCGAGTTCAGCAACCTGTTGCACAATGCCCGCTTCCAGCGCGTGGGGACCCGCCCACCGACGCGACAGCTGAACCGTTTCAAAGAAGGCATTGGCCGGTAGCTTATGTCGGAAAAGCGCCAGCTCAGGTTCAGGAATTTTCATACCCAACTGCACTTCGTTGGCACAGATAAATCCACGGTCCACGCGCATCAAACGCACATCGTGACAGAGAGCCATCATGAAGCCAGCACCAAACGCATGACCATTGATCGCACAGACAGTCGGGACAGGCAGTGTAATAATACGCCCCATCAGCGCCATAAACTCACCACCAAAGACAGTTCTATCTCCGCCATCAGGGTGCGCGTCAGGCGCTTGCACCCAATCCAGATCAAGGCCATTTGAGAAAAACTTTTCATCTGATGATCGCGTAACAAGTGCTGCGGCACCTGTTGATGCCTCAACCTCGTCAAGCGCCTTGGCGACATTACGGACGAAAGTCGTGTTCCATCTGTTTTCGCCCGCATCCATCGTGAGCGTGAACACAGGCCCGTCCCGTTCCAATTTTATCATCAGAGCTACCCCGAATTTTCGATCATGGTGTTAGGTATATTGGGCGTCAGCTTCCGACAACACAGGTCAAACAGCAACCCACGATTGTACTCAGCTGAAGGTTTAGGGGCACCAGAACCTGAGGTCTCACTGGCCGAAAATCGTTGCCTACTTCCCCTGTACGCGCCGCTTCAATCGTGGCATTCAACGACAAAAGGCTGACCTGGAGGCGTGCCACTTGTACCTGGCGCTCTCAGAATGTCGACAGGGATTGAACCAGCGACCGCAATTCATCACCTCGCTCCAGACTTTCCAGATCCAGAGCAGTAGAGGCTACTGCCAGGTCTTCGGTTGCCCAGGCGATCTGATTGACAGATTTCGTAGGAGCCCGTCCGATATACCAAGCAACCAGGGCTGCTGCCGCCAGCGCCCGGCAGGAGTTAGAGCCCTTTCTGACCAAGCCGAAGTTGAAGGCCAGGGCGCGTACCTATTTTGCCGCAGTCCACGGCATCGTTGCGATCAGTCTCCAGGAAAGTTTGTGAGCGTGTCTGGCAAAACCTTTCGTTCGGAGCTCAGTAACCTCACTGACCGGCTGAGCCGAATATTCCGTGGCTCCGTACAGTCAAATTAGTACATCAAAATCAATGCCTTAAAGAATTTCTCGTAGAAAAACACTGATTGACCCATTTAGTCCTTGAATGTAAGTGATCGCTCACTTACATTCCAATCATCGAAACACGGCCCCAGGGTGGCCTACAACGAAGGAACTGAAAATGTTGAACGTCGTGAACTTCCTGAAATCCCTGAGCCCAAACTACAGAACAGAAACAAAGGCACTTGCTGCACAGACCTGCGCACGGCTTTCAGATATTCGCTCAGACTTCCACACAACAGCACCCTCGCTGAGGCAGCAGGTACGAAGCGAGCTCCGTTTCAAGCGTGCTCTGGCACGCATCGATGCAAAACTGTCTTCGATCACTGTCATCGTTGGACACAAAAACGCCCTTCTTACGCTTGCCCGTATTGGTCGTTGGACCCAGCGTCGAGATGCCTGCGAGAAGGCACTGAACATTGTGCGTCGGAAGATCAACAAGACACGCAATAATTGGGCAGTTCTTGAAATCGAGATCAATACCATCCAGGCTCGACTCCGTAAGCGGCTGAGTGGTTCATCTTCAACATGGGTAAAAACACTCCACGCTCAGACAATGCGGTTGATGCACGAGGTATCAGAGCAACGCCGCCGGATAGCAAACCTCATGACCAAAAGTGCGCTGGTTCACAACGGTCGGCCAAAGCTCACCCATTCACCAAGCATGTTGCATCGGTTGGATTTGTTGGGCGCGCAGATTTCTGCGTGAAGACAATTCGCCATAAAGAGCTTTAGAATTCATCCATAGGTTGATCATCACCATGCCACGCAACAAAGACACAAAGAGCCAAATCGAACGCGCCGCACTGGGTCTGTTCGTGTCACAAGGCATCACCGAAACCCGTACACGGCAAATTGCCGAAGCGGTGAAGATTTCCGAAGGCACCATCTATCGGCATTTTGAGAGCAAAGATGCTTTGGCGCGCGATCTGTTTAAAAAGCAACACATTGCGTTGGCTGGGGCTCTCGCCACAGCGGCCAATGCCCACGACCATATTGATGATCAGGTTCGCGCCATCGTTACAGCCTATTGCGGAGAGGCGGACCAGGACTGGCTTCTCTTTCAGTATCATCAGCTAAGTCAGTACGCTTTGCTGCGATACTTTGAGGACGACCTGCCAAACCCCGTCGAGGTCGTCGTGACGGTTGTCACAGAGGCCATGCAGCGCGGCGAAGTACCAAAAGGGGATCCGGAGCTATACGCCTCCATGGCTCTCGGTGTTGTGCTGCAAGCCGTGACGTTTAAGTCGTTTGGACGCCTGATAGGTCCACTGTCCGCATTCACCGACAGTTTTTCAGAGGCCGTTATTGCGGTGCTGAAATCCACTCCATCCCACGCCTGAGGGGCATTACCATGCGATCTTTCTTCTTCAATCTGGCATTTTACG
Source organism: Alphaproteobacteria bacterium (assembly GCA_021775935.1). Lineage (GTDB taxonomy): Bacteria > Pseudomonadota > Alphaproteobacteria > Parvibaculales > Parvibaculaceae > Mf105b01. The sequence goes on along the minus strand of JAJFGY010000032.1, from coordinate 18,609 downwards.
GTTTCACGTCCCTTGTAGCGATTGCCTGCCTGCCCCTGACCTATATGAAATCAGCAAAGCCCCTTGCCGGAATTGTGCACTGGTGGGCCAAAATGATCGTCTGGTTCCTAAAAGTCATCGCCGGGGTCAAACTGGAAATCAGAGGGAGAGAACACATCCCAACCCAAGGCCCTAGCCTGATTGCCTCAAAGCACCAGAGCTTTTCAGATGGCATTCTAGTGCTCTCTTTGATCCGAGACATTTCAACAGTCGCAATGAAAGACCTTCTGCAATACCCAGCAATTGGGCGCATTCTCACCAAACTCGACATGATCATGGTGGACACATGCGGCGGCGGCAACGCCCGCGACAAGCTCTCAAGTGCCGCCCAGGTTGCCTATGACGCCAAAAAGCACATCCTCATTTACCCTGAGGGCCAACTCGTGCCGGTCGGCGACCGCGAGCGCTACAAGATCGGTGTCTACCATCTCTATGCGGATTTGAATTTGCCCGTTGTTCCTGTCGCTACAAATGCAGGTCAGAGCTGGCAGTGCCGCGCGTGGCACAAAGAACCAGGCACCGTATATTTGTCCTTTATGGAACCCATCCCAACAGGTCTCGACAAAGAGACATTTATGCGCATCCTTGAGGATACGATTGAGGCTGAGACAGCCAGACTTGTGGGAGAAGCAGCATGAGCGCCGAAAAGCATCAATCACAGTTTCGACTGTTAGGATCAAAGAGGTTCCTGCCGCTCTTCATCACGCAGGCACTCGGGGCCTTCAATGACAATGTGTTTAAGAATGCACTCGTCATCCTTCTCACCTATTCAGCTGCCGCCAGCCTTGAAGGTTTCGACACTCAAACGCTCGTCGCTCTGGCTGGCGCGATCTTCATTGCGCCCTTCTTTCTCTTCTCGGCAACCGCCGGGCAGCTTGCGGACCGCTATGCCAAAGCGGAAATGGTCCGCACCATAAAACTTCTGGAAATCGGCATCATGGCGCTCGCAGCCATTGGCTTCTTCCTTGAAGACCAAATAACGCTCCTGGGTGTTCTCTTCTTGCTTGGCACGCAGTCAGCCTTCTTTGGCCCGGTTAAGTTCGGAATTCTGCCCGAACTCCTCGAGGAAGAAGAACTTATCGGTGGGAACGCATTGATCGAAGCGGCAACCTTTTTGGTCATCTTGATCGGCACGGTGCTGGGCAGCCTCATCATACTCAAGGCCAACGGAATGGTTGCGATCTCCATTCTTGGCATAGGCATCGCCGTTATGGGGTGGCTCTCTGCCCGAAAGATTCCAGATCAGCCAGCCGCAAGCCCTGATCTGAAAATCAACTACAATGTTCCAGCCGAAACATTCCGCATGATATCAGTGGCCTACAAAGACCTGCCGATTTTTCGTTCCATCATCGGGATTTCCTGGTTCTGGCTTGTCGGATCAGTCTTCATCATTCTCTTCCCTGTTCTCTCCCGCGATGTATTGAGTGGCAATGAACAGATCGTTTCGATGCTGTTGGCCATTTTTGCCATCGGCATCGGCATCGGCTCACTCATTTGCGACAAGCTCCTGGGCGGTAAAGTCCGTGACTATTACGTGCCCGTCGGCGCTCTGGGCATTACGATTTTCTCAATTGATCTCTTTTTTGCAAGCGCACCTATGCTGGCAACAGCAAAGGGGGAGTTCATCGGCGTGATGGCATTTCTGCAGGCAGCAGACAATTGGCGCATCGTCGGCGACCTCTTTGGCATCGCCGTCTGTGGCGGACTTTACATCGTCCCACTAATGGCCATCTTGCAGGCCCGCAGCGAACACAAAATGCGCTCACGTCTCATTGCTGCAAACAATGCGCTGAATGCCCTTGCCATGGTCGGAGCGTCCGGGTTGATCTTCTGGCTTACTGACGAAGGAACCTCTATCCCCGGCATCATTCTTGTGATCGGACTCCTGAACATACCCGTCACGCTCTATGTGTCTTTCGTGGTAATTTCTACTGCAGCCAAACGCGTCGGGAAAAAAATCCGATCAATTACCTGAGGAGAGCAGGAAGAACACACAGCGCTGGATCAGATCCCGATAAATGGCTGCACCAGCCTCGCTCCGAGGCTCTTGAACTTCAACGGCGCGTCTGTCACCGCAAGGCATATGCAGTCTTCTTCCGGGCCAGCAACCGGCATATGTTCCACACTGTCATCGGCGGCTTCAATATCACCGCGCTGAAACTTACCTTGATGCGTCGTGAAGGATCCGGTCAACACAAGGGTGAGTTCTTCCCCATTGTGACCGTGCATAGGCACAGGGTTTCCCGCTGGAACTTTGAGAAGTCTGGCCTGAGCGCTTTGATCTTTCGTCGCGATCGGAATATGAAAAGCGCCTTTGCCCAAACGCCGCCATTTCAGCGCATGCAGATCTCCACCCACATAGGACCGCAGAGGCTCTGGAAGTACAGACGGTATTTGCGTTGAAGGAGCTTTGGGCAGCTCCTGTTTTCCGGCCTGACTGTCAATCTCGCGCATCAGCAGATCAAATGCATCCTCAGAAAGCGTCTCAGGTGTCAAACTATCAAGAAGTTCTCCACCAATCTGCTCGGTATTGCCCACCACAGCCCTGCAATCCGAACAGAGCGAAAGATGTGTCGCAACAATTAGGCTCCACGCCTCAGGGGCGCTGCCCGCCGCATAAGCAAGCAACATTTCATCTGGAATATGATGGGACGTTCTCATCGGCTTAACCCGTCTGCTTGCATCTGGTCATTGTCATCAATCTTCTTTCTCAGCTTCACCATCGCCAACCTCAGCCTCGACTTGACTGTCCCGAGCGGAATATTGAGATGATCAGCGATCGCCCCATGCGACATATCCTGAAAAAAGGAAAGACGAAGCAGGTGCATCTGCTCTTCTGGCAACTCAGCCATTGCGGCCAACAGCTGACGTTCAGACTGTTTTTGCTCCACAACCTGGTCTGCAGGTCGTTCTTCCGCCGGAATCAGGCTTGGGTCATTCTGGTCAAATTCAGGATGGTTCTCCCGTCGGAACGCATCAATTCTAAGGTTCCGTGCGATCCGAAACATCCAGGTCGAGGGCGCAGCCTTCGCAGCGTCGAATTGGCCGGCCTTGTTCCAAACCTTGGTCATGGTCTCTTGCGCAAGTTCTTCCGCCTGCTGATGCGAGCACCCCAGCTTGATAATGTAGGCTTTTATTCTAGGCGCAAAATGGTCAAAGAGAACACGAAAGGCGGCCCGGTCTTGACGTGCGCCTACAGCCTGCAGGCACAGCACAAGGTCGTCCGCACTAAACGCATCCTCACCGGATTTTGCCATCGACTGCTCAAGCCCTCCCTGGCCCGCATGTGCGTGCATATTGTTAACCACCAGCGCCAAATATGAGGGTGCTGCAGGTGACAGTTTAATTTCCCGTTTCAAGTTCATGCGTTAGATACGCAAGAGCTGCGGGTTTGGATCACTCCACCAAACCAGCCGATTTCACATCCCAGCGGAATTTGGTCAGTCAATGATCCAAACGTCATTTTAGCCCGTATTGAGCTCACAACCTCAAGGAAAATGACTCAGTGCCCTACGACGCAACCCTATCAGCAACTCCAAAGAAAATTGCAATTATCGGTTCTGGCATAGCGGGCATGTCTGCAGCATGGCTGTTGAACCGCTCTCATGACATCACACTCTTTGAGGCCGGAGACCATATTGGCGGTCATTCCAATACGGTAAACGCCGGCACCCCAGAACAGCCATTACCCGTGGACACAGGCTTTATCGTCTACAATGAGATGAACTACCCAAATCTTGTCGCCTTGTTTGATCACCTCAACGTTCCAACCAAAGCGTCCAATATGACATTTGCCGCATCTATCGATTCAGGGAAGTTTGAGTATTCCGGCACCGGGCTGAACGGTCTCCTTGGGCAACGGCGCAACATGGTCAATCCGCGTTTTTGGGCGATGCTCTCCGATCTCCTTCGGTTCTACAGGACCGCCCCGTCTTTGGCCGGAAAATCAGAGAATCTTGATCTGACCCTTGGCGCTTTTCTAAACGCGAACAAATATTCAGACGCCTTCACGCGAGATCACATTCTCCCAATGGGCGCGGCGATCTGGTCAACCACCGCTCGAGACATGCTGAACTATCCATTGGCAGCTTTTGTGCGGTTTTTCGAGAGCCATGGACTCTTGAAGCTTGTTGATCGGCCTCAATGGCGCACCGTTGCCGGAGGCTCAAAGGAATATGTGAGCCGTCTTACCGCCCCATACGCAGACAAAATCAGACAGACAGCCGTGACAGAAATCCACCGACAACAAGATAGTGTTTATGTCGAGACGGAGACCGGAGACCGACATCACTTTGATGAAGTCGTGATTGCCACCCACGCTGATGACGCCTTATCGCTGCTGTCGAAACCCAGCAACGCAGAGCGAAATTTGCTCGGTGCATTCAAATACACAGAAAACGAGACCTATCTTCATACCGACGAACAATTGATGCCCAAGAAGCGACGGGTCTGGTCTAGCTGGAACTACATCGAAGGCGGCGCGGGCACTGAAGATAAGAATCTCACCGTAACGTACTGGATGAACCAGCTACAGGGCATCGATGACAGGCACCCCTTGTTTGTAACATTGAACCCGCATGTCGCCCCGAAAGACGGTTCCATTCTTCAAAAATTTTCCTATCAGCATCCGCTTTTCGACAAAGCAGCCATGGCGGCGCAAAAAGATCTCTGGAATCTGCAGGGCAACAACAATACATGGTTCTGCGGCAGCTATTTTGGCTATGGGTTTCACGAAGACGCCCTTCAGGCTGGCCTTGCCGTAGCAGAACAAATCTCCGGCGATCAACGTCCATGGGGGCAGACAGACCAGCCCTCCCGCATCTCAACAAGTGTCAGCCTGCCATTGGCGGCGGATTGATCATGCAATCCTGCATATACAAAGGCAGTGTTCTTCACACGCGGCGGCGCCCCAAGCGCCATCGACTGCAGTACCGAGTCTTTTCCACTCTCATCGACCTTGATGAGTTGGAAGAAATTGACTCAACCAACCGCTTGTTTCGCGTGAATAGGCCCGGTCTCTTTTCTTTCTGGGAAAAGGATCACGGAAATGGCGATGAGAATGGCCTGAAAGCATGGGTTATGGCTCATCTCATCCAGGCAGGTTTCGAGCCTGAAGATGTGTCGGTGCGCCTGCTTTGCTATCCGCGTATTCTCGGGTACGTCTTCAACCCACTGTCAGTGTATTATTGCTATGACAGCGCCGGAAGCCTTATCGCAACGCTCCATGAAGTGAACAACACCTTTGGAGAGAAACACACTTACGTTCTCCCCACCCCAACAGATCACGGTAGCGACGATTTCCAACAAGCCTCACCGAAAAACTTGAGCGTCTCACCCTTCACTGAAATGGAGGCGAGATACAAATTCGACATGAACGTGCCAGAAGAGAGCATTCATGTTCACATAACGCTTCTTGACGAAGAAGGATCAGTGATGTCCGCGTCTTTCGCGGGCGTGCGCCACTCTTTGACGGATGGAAAACTGGCACAGGCATTTTTTCAGTATCCCCTTATGACGCTGAAAGTCACCGCAGGGATACATTTCGAAGCGCTTCGTCTTTGGCTCAAGGGCGTTCCACTAGTTGCCCGCACCCCCGCATCAAAGCCCATCACCGCGTCACACCAAACACGCACGACGCTGCATCCAGCTGCGGACTAACTCTGCGCACCAGGAGAAATTCATTGCTCGCCAAAATCGCGATTTGCCGGTTTCTGAATAAGATACAGCACGGCTCACTCACCGTGAGATTTCCTGACGGATCGAAACATTCTGTCTCCGGCGCACACCCGGGGCCGTCTGCGCATGTCGACATCCATAACCTGGCCTGTGTTCCAAAAATTCTTTTGAAGGGTGATTTGGCATTGGCGGAGGCCTACATGGATGGCGATTGGTCGACGGATGTACTTCCCCAGCTCATCGAGTTGGGCGTCGCCAATCTGGAAGCCCTGCGTCCGAACAGATTTCTTTCTTCGGTCATCGAACGCATCGGAAGAATGGCACACAGAAAAAACGCCAACACGCTTGCAGGGTCCAAACGCAACATCGCTTTTCACTATGATTTGGGGAATGAGTTCTACAGCGCCTGGCTGGACCCTTCTATGACCTACTCATCAGCCCTCTTCGACCCAGACGAAAGTGACATAAAGGCCGCACAGGACCGCAAGTACCACAAGCTCGCGAAATCCATCGATCTTTCACCTGGCGATCGGGTTCTTGAAATCGGATGCGGTTGGGGCGGTTTTGCCGAAATCGCGGCCCGTGACTATGGCGCAGATGTCGTGGGGCTGACGCTCTCACAGGAGCAAGCGCAGTTCGCCCGAGAGAGAATGGACACGCAGGGGCTATCAGCCAAAGTCGATATTCGATTGCAGGACTATCGCCATGTAGAGGGCAAGTTCGACAAGATCGTTTCTATCGAAATGTTCGAGGCGGTCGGTGAGGAGAACTGGCCAACCTATTTTCGCGTATTGAAAGAACGGCTCGCTCCCGGCGGGCGAGCAGCGCTCCAGATCATCACAATCGATCAGAATGCATTTGAGAAATATCGCCGGCGCATCGATTTCATCCAGCGCTACATATTTCCTGGCGGCATGCTGCCGTCAAAAGAAGCACTCGCACTGGAGATGTCCCGAGAAGGTCTGACCCTGGGGGACAGTCATTTCTTCGGCTCGTCTTATGCAGACACGCTCATGCAATGGCGTGAGAAATTCACGGCGGCATGGCCCAATATTGCGGATATGGGCTTTGACCAGCGGTTCAAGCGCATGTGGCTTTTCTATCTTTGCTACTGCGAAGGGGGCTTCCGGGCTGGCCGCATAAATGTGGGCCAATTCACGATCACCAATGCGTAAACATCACGCCGCCAAAAAGCCTATAGCGCTATCTTTCGCCGGATGGCTCTAAGGGACCACCCAATGACCGGGAAATGCTCGTAGAATTCCCGCGCTGCATCCCAATGGTCCAGATGGGCGACCACAAGTCCCTCATCATTGAACTCAACCTTTGTCATTCCTTCGAACGCCCACGGCTTGCCTCTGAGCGTTGCGGCAATCCGCCAGTAAAGAAGCCCTGTCTTTCCATCCATGGCATGATGGAGAATGTCAAAACGAACATCCCCCATCGTCTCATACATATGGGCAAATATGCTCTGCATTTTCTTGATCCCGATCACCTCATTAAACGGATCGCGAAACAGAACGTCGGGGGCGACAAATTGGGAGATCTCAGGAAGCGTTTCCTCTCTGAGGTTTTCCATAAAGGTAGCGTAGCGTTTGACAGCTGTTGTCATCAGGTCACCATGCGAGATGTGAGAGCAAACAGAAGACGGTTAGGCAGGAGGCGCAAAAGCTTCATAACGATTGCAAACTTCCACGGGAAGACGATTTCAAACTTTTCCGCCATAAGTCCCTTGTAGATGCTGTCTGCTGCCGCCTCAGAGGTAACAAGAAACGGCATCGGGAATTCATTCTCGTCAGTCAGGGGTGTCTCAACGAAGCCCGGATTGATGAGAGACAAGGAAACACCATCCCTGTCCAGTTCTGGTTTCAGCGCCTCGCACAAATTGATAAGAGCGGCTTTTGTCGCACCATAAGCTGCAGACGTGGGAAGTCCCCGATACCCTGCAACCGATGATACGACAGCAATGCGCCCCTGCTTCCGGCTTCGGAAAAGCGGAAGGAGAGCGCCAAGGCCGTTCACCGTTCCCATCAAATTTGTCTCGACCAGCCCACGCACGGTCCCAATGTCAAAATCAGCGGCGCTCATCGGTCTGTGCGTCCCAGCATTCAAGACCGCGAGATCGACAGGCCCTAACTTCCTTTCAATCTCGCCCAACACAAGTCCATTGGCCTCAACGTCTGTGATGTCGAGCGGAAACGCGTGGACGCGACCACCTCCGCTTTCAGAAACAAGGGTTTCGAGATCCGCGACGGTCCGCGCACTGGCGGCAACGACCCAGCCTTCAGAAGCCATTCTCAGGGCGAGCGAGCGACCAATTCCTTTGCCCGCACCGGTGATCCAGACAATCTTACTCATCATCGGCCTCCGCTCTGTCACTCGGAAAACACTTCCGGCACTGCAATTCTACAAGCGAGCCGTCGCCACCCGGGAACTGCATACGCACCCAGCGACCCTGAGAGTCATACCAAACTTCGTTTTCGATAGCGCCTTCATACCTGTACCGCGTCGCTTCAATAAGGCCACGTTCCGTCTGAACCTGTTCAATGCCCATCGGTACAAGCCGTACGTCGCTGACCCGGCCAGTGATGGTATTGATCAGTCGCGTACTGTTCTGCACGCCCGCATTCCAATGATTGGTTGGGTATGTTCCCAGCGGGGCGGCAAAAACGCCGTTCGGCCCCTCTCCAGCGAGAACACCGTCGGCGAGTTGGGCTTCCACAGTGCCAACATCACCATTCTGGTCTGTCCGGGCCCAAAGCGAGACCATCTGCCCATCGCGCCAAACTGCCTCTGAGCGGTATGTCAGCTCAAAGAAAGTGATAAAGAGAGCGCCCACTTCCAGCTGGAAATCCGTGACGACAGATAAAGCGTCCCCCTTGTTTTCAAACGCAACATTGTGCGAGCCGACTCGCGCACCATTTCGCATGATGTCGAACTCAATACTGTTTCCATAGAGAAGCTCAACAGAAGGATGTTCTACTGTATCACTGTCGTCGCCCGCCAATGCCCCGCCACAGATCAGCGATGCGATCAGGGCGATGCCGGAGGCACGTGGTATCAGGTTGTGTTTCATGACCTTTTTACGGCCAATGTGTTTGGTTAGATCAGATACCAGACGGCTTGCTGCAACTATTTTTGCGCCTTTATCTGCTCAAACGCTTCGAGCGCCCGGGCCCTGGCGAGCTTCCGGTCGACGATTGGATTGGGATAGGTTTCACCAAGCCGAAGCCCTGCACTTTCCAGAACATCAGCAGGGGCATCCCAGGGGTGGTGCACGAATTTCTTTGGCAATTCACGCAGTTCCGGAACGTAGTCGCGAACATATGTGCCTTCGGGATCAAATTTTTCGCCCTGTAAAACAGGATTGAAGATACGGAAATAGGGCGCAGCATCTGCACCACAACCAGCAACCCATTGCCAACTGGCCGTATTACTGGCCGGGTCCGCATCGATAAGCGTGTCCCAGAACCAAGCTTCCCCCTCGTGCCAATGAATGAGCAACTCTTTGACGAGAAACGACGCGACAATCATCCTCACACGGTTATGCATCCACCCGGTCTGCCACAATTGCCGCATTCCAGCATCGACGATCGGAAATCCTGTCATTCCTTTCTGCCACGCAGCAAGCGAGGAAAAGTCATCCTCACGCCAGGGAAATTTGGCAAATGCGGGCCGCAGAGGATCGCGGGGAAGCGTGGGAAAATGGTGCAGCAAATGGTAGGAGAAATCACGCCATCCGATTTCGCGCAAAAAGTGATCGCCATCGGTTTGAAGCGCTGGATTGGCATCCATCGCATGATGCACATGGGTCCAAATCGCCCGAGGGCTGATCTCTCCAAAACGCAGATGCGGCGACATGCGCGAGGTCGCCTGAACCATATCTGGTCGATCCCGCTGAGCTTTGTATCCAAGCAAGCCTTCCGACATGAAATCAGTCAGTCCTTTGAGTGCGGATTTTTCGCCAGGTACAAAGCTATCGGCCAGCCCTCCTGTCCAATCCACACCCTTTGGCAGCAGATCAAGCTCCTCAAGCGCGAGCGAATTTGGCGCTTTATTTGGCGCACGCAGTTCGGTAGGTGCAGAAAGAGGGGACCCGCGTTCCGGGTGGTTCAAACATTCGCGCCAATAGGGTGAGAACACCGTGTAGGGCTTCCCCTGTTTGGTTCTTATAACCTCTGGTGGAAAAAGGACATGTCCACCAAAGCGATGCACCTGAACATCGCACTCCACAGCCCAGTGGTTCAGGTCTTCTTCAAACAATTGCACACCAGCATCATACCCGTGGTGAAGAAATATCTGGGACGCACCGGTTTCATCGACAAGCGCTTTAAGGCATTTGAGAGCATCCCCCCGAAGAAGTGTAAGGGGAGACCCGATTTCGCGCAGGCTTTCGTCAAGACAAGCCAGTGAGTGATGAAGCCACCACCGTGATGCCGCACCAAGAGGCCTGCCCAGGTTTTCATCGAGAATGAAAACCGGTAGCACGACACCACCGGTCTCTCGCGCCGCGGTGAGAGCTGCATTGTCGTGCAACCGAAGATTGTTGTGAAACAGGATGATGGAAATACTCATCCTGAAGTCCTAGCCTCATTTGCTGAAGAAAAAAAGCCTCTCTGCGGCCTAAAGAAACAGGGTCGATATACTCGGATCTGTTTTACGGACCCCCTCCGCTTCTTCTGGCGACATTGTCAGATTGAAACTTGGCGGAATACCCGGTCCATATTGTCCGAGACGAGAAAGCCAAGAGTGTTTGTTCGACTACCAGCCCCCTCCGCCGCCGCCGCCTCCGCCACCGCCCGACGAACCGCCGCCACTCGAACCGCTGCTGCTCGACGGAGGAGGTGTCGACGCCGACGACATGGTGCGAACCAGGCCCGATGAAAAGCCTGTGGAAAACGTGGAAAAATCACCAACATGTCCGCCGCGAGAACTGTACCAGCTACTTCTATATTCATCCGGTGGCACAGATGCTGCTTTTGCATATTCTGCGAACGTTTTGCTCCAGGCGTCATCGACACCCAATGCCATTGAATAGGGCAGGTGCTTTTCAAACATCGCTGAATTTGGTGTTGGCATTGTACCCTGCGCCTGCATCCGATCCCACTCCGTGGTGGTCAGAAACAGAAGATACCCATCAATCTTATCCATTATCTGGCGACCATACACAGTGGGCGCTTCCATGAGGTCAAAGAAGGTAAAGCTGACACCAATCAACGCAGCTATGAGCACAAGTACGGGAAGAGAGGCCGTTAGGTAAACGCCGTACCCTAGAAACGCGGTTGGCACAGACACGCCAAGCAAAGTCAGAACGGCCTTGATGAAGGGCCAGGTATTGCCGCCTGGTGTATCTCGTCGAGCCTCCCGCCAAACGAACCGTACCGCCGTAAAGAAGAACGTAAAGATGACGCTCGCAAAAAAGGCAAGCGCGCCCGCCAGGATCATGGGATCGCCCATTGGCTGGCTAGAGGCGGCGGAGACAATGGCCATGATCCCAGCTATCGCTGCACCTGCAAACCATTTGCCTCCGTTTTTGCGAAAATAGGCTTCCGTATACTCGCGCCTTATCCGAGCAAGAAAGGCGTCCTTCGCCTTATCAAACATAGAATCGTAGGCCGAGCCCAAAGAAAGCTCATCGCGCCCACTATCATCGAACAAACGGTCCAGGAGCACTTGTTCTCCTGGTGGAAGGCCCTCCGCCTTTCGGTCTGTACGGCGAATGACGTATCTGACACCCGACTGCTTGTCCAAATCTTCAATTGTGACGAGCCCCTTAATCGCAAGACTGGTGAGCGCAACAGTCAGTGCGCGACTGCCTGACATTCCGCCGTCAAACCCTCGAGCATGAATGTACCCCAGGGCCACAGGCGATAGATCGGCAGGCGGCGCAAACAGAGGAATGATAACGCCCTTTTCCGGGTCCTGCCCAAACCGATGCCACATATAGTAGAAATAGACGGACACAAGGATCAGACAGAGACACCCAACGAAGAACCCCAAATTGTCGCCAATAAAATCACTTAGCTCCTCGCCGAAAGTAAGAGGAACGACCAACCCTTTTTGCCAACTGACAGAAACGGTAAGTCCTTCACCGCTTTGCAGAACCCGGGTCGTCTGCAACGCGACCCTGTTTCCCCGCGCCGCCGTAATCTGATAATCACGACCGCTCTCTCCTGCAGCTCCAGTGTAGGCAGAAATGTCCTGAGGCACCGCGCCTGTCGGTAAGATCAATTCAGCAGAGACTGAGTCTATCTGAAAATCCCAGAAGTTGCCGGTCAGATTCCAATAGAGTTGATCAGTCTCGGCGAAAAACCCAATCTGCTCACTCGTTCGATACTTAATCCTATAAGTATGAACACCGCGCGAAAGATACCGGCTGGCCTCACCGATATAGAGCCGGTGGTACCCGTGCTCCGCGTCAACAAAGTGAGGCTCTGGCTGACCATCGCGTGTAACTTCAAGCACGTCAAAGTCAACATAGTCGTGGAAACCTGCCGCCGTCCGATACGCTGTAGGGAAATCTCTAAATATCCCCCGCCTGATTTTGTCTCCTTCGGCGACCACCTGAATGGTCTCAGTGACAATGAGGTCCCCGTCAGGTTGCACCAAAAGATTTATATCAAAGGCTGTAATGCGTTCCGCTGCATAAGCCACACCGGTGAGCAAGAACAGACATCCGAAGACAAAACTGACAAGGCGCATGCTTTTCATGCCTTGGACCCGAAGTCCACTTTGGGAACTGCGCGTTCGCTATCATCCTCAACTTCAAAATAGGCCGCCGTTTGAAAGCCAAAGGTCTTTGCAACAAAATTACTGGGGACGGACTCAACAAGCACGTTTAGGTCCCTAACAGCGCCATTGAAATACCGTCGAGAAAGTTGGATCTGTTCTTCAATCTCAGTGAGGTCGTTCTGCAGGTTCAGAAAATTTTCATTGGCTTTTAGATCTGGGTAATTCTCCGCAACCGCAAACAAATGCATTAAGGAGCCTGACAGCTTCCCTTCCGCTGCAGCCCGAGCCCCCGCATCACCCGCACTTTCCGCAGATTCACTCTGGCGACGCAATCTGGTGATGTCGTTCAGCGTATCTTTCTCGTGACCAGCGTATGTTTTGACTGTTTCCACAAGATTGGGGATCAGATTGGCGCGACGGCGCAACTGCACATCAACACCGCTCCACCCCTCCGCCACCCGTTGCCGCGACCGGACCAGATTGTTGTAAATGCTGACAGCCCAAAAACCGGCACCAATCGCCAACGCAAGAAAAATGTAACCGCCGAAGCCATCCATCGCCTGTCTCCTCTTAGGGTATTGAAAACCTTTGCTCGAACGCGACAATTTGTGTGGGCCCAACATTTCAATGCGCGAACCATCAGCCACCCAGAAAACACTATCAGAACATCTGCAACAACAATCAAGACTTCGACGACAACGTCGCAAAACGGGGCGTGAAATCAGCGATTGCACCGGAACAGCAAGACAAAGAAACCTCGCTCAAGACAAACATCAAGCCTACAATTTTTGACTAGAGCATCTGACCAAGACATTGAATGGAAGAACCCATGAAGCTTTGGCACAAAATTGCGATCAGTCTATTTGGCCTTACCGCCTTCCTTCTGGTTCTTGGCTATGGATTTTTCATCACAAGAGACAGCAGAGAGCCATCGCTTGTCGCCTGGAACGAACATTGCGCCAGCTGCCATGGGGTTTCGCTGGAAGGAACGGAGTTAGGTTCCGCCCTGATCAATTCAAATCTCAACCACGGCGACACAGTTCCCGAAATAGAGGCAGTTATCGGCACGGGTATTCCCAATACACCCATGACAGGTTGGGGTGAAGAGCTATCGCCGGAGCTGATCAAGGGGTTGGCCCTGTTCATCAGCGAACGTCGTCAAAACTTTCCAACCACAGCCGACTCTTACACGAACGACCCACAAACCAGCAGAAACATCCGGTCAACACATCATGATTTTCGGCTTGAGCGCGTCGCCAAATTGGAAAGCCGGCCTTACTCCCTGGCGTATATGCCCAATGGAACCATACTGATAGCAGAGAAGACGAGAGGACTTTCGCTTGTAGACCCTGACGGAAAACAAAGTTCATTGATCGCAGACACACCGCCAGTATGGGACACACTGCTCAGCGTGGAAGGTGCGTGGCTTAACTACGGTATCGTGCTTGATGTTGAGCTGCATCCGGATTTCGAGGACAATGGCTGGATCTATCTTTCTCATACTGATCGGTGCCAACTGTCATGTGGCTGGCCGATCCCTGCGACAATGGTCCGCGTTGTTCGAGGACGTATCCGAGAAGGTCGTTGGGTTGATCAGGAGATTATCTGGTCGGTTCATAAAGACCATTACACACCCGTTCCAGACGCCGTTGCCGCCGGACGACTAGCCTTCGATGGGCGCGGCCACTTGTACATCTCCATTGGTGGAAAAAACACCTACGACAAGCTGCATCAGTTAGACACACCTTTTGGAAAGATCCACCGTGTCCGGGATGATGGCACAGTTCCTGAAGACAACCCATTTTGGGCGTCCTCTGACGAGCGTGCGGAAACTTCTACCATTCACACCGTCTGGAGCTATGGCCATCGCACAGGTCAGGGACTGGACGCACATCCCAATACTGGAGAGGTATGGAACACGGAAATGGGTCCGCGCGGCGGAGATGAAATCAACAAGATCCTGGCCGGACAGAATTATGGGTGGCCGCTCTACACCAATGGCCTTGATTACGACGGGGACGAAGTATCAATCGGCAGAGACCTGGGGCTGGACTTCCCCATTGAAGATACCGTGCTGCCCATCGTCGACTTCACCCCGGCTCCGGCCGTATCAAACTTCACCTTTCATGACGGCACTCAGTTTCCAAATTGGAACAACGATCTGCTCGTTGGAAGCCTCAAAGCCAGTTCGTTGTACCGGCTGCGAATTGAAAACAACATGTTGATTGAACAGGAACTGTTGATTGCAGATTTCGGGCGCATTCGCGATGTTGAGATGGGTGACGATGGATTTGTCTACATTGCTCTTGAGCACAATGACGATGGCTCCCTTTGGCGCCTCGTTCCCAGCAACGATATCCCCTAAGGTCGCGGGGATAGGATTACGCTTAAAACGGCAGCACCGCGCGAACAGATCCACCATGGCTCTCTGACGTCTCGCCAACGCGGCCGTCATACCCAACCTTGATCGACGCATTGTCGCTCGCCTGCCACTCAACCGCACCGGAAAAGTTGCCAACCACGTCGTCAAACGCGCTTGTGGTGGAAAAACCTGCTGCGCCCGCCGGCGCGCCTGCAAACCGCGCGGAGGATGAAAAGCCGCTCTTGGAAAACAGGCTAACGCCGACCTTGGCACTCACGTTCACGCTATAGTCGTCGCCTATGAATAATGTGCCGAGCGCTCCGATGGCTGGGGTTGCCGAATAGATCCATTCATCTGAGTCTGCAATGATCAGGTTTGCCGCCCCCGCGCCCGTCTCATTAATCCCTCCGAAGGAAACATAGGTCGCCGACAGATCGAGCATCGGCACGATCCGGACGCCACCCATCTCATGAGAGTGGGAGAGCCTGGCAACCGAGGAAATCGATCCGACATCATGATCACTCAATGCTGGGCTAACGCCCGCAAGTCCAATCAACCGAGTCGTATCGTAAAAGGCGATCCCTCCAAAGACGCCCAGACTGGTTTCCCAGGCACCAAACGTCTTTTCCACCTTCGCACCCAATGTCACCCGCGTGCCGTCAGAGAAGGTACCGCTATTCGTCTCTGCGTCACTTGTCTCAAGTGCAAAGGAAACACCAGCGCGAACATCTTCGTCAATCGGGGCTTCAAAACCTCCTGAGAAACCCCAAACGGTTTCGCGACCGCCCACATTTGTGCTGGTCCGCTCTGTATCTACCGCGCGCCCCTCAACTCGGCCCCAGATACACTCGTCACCTGCCACCTGAACTTCAGCGCCGTCCAATCTCGATGGGCAGGAGAGCAGGTTTTGAACAAAGAAATGATTGCCGCCAAGGATCTTACCAACCTGGTCAAGAAAGGCTTCGCCCTGCAATTGATCGAGCACCATTTTGTAGGCTACTGGGTCTGTAATTCCCAGCAGGCCCGTAGCAATGGCACCACCTGCTCCTGCTCCGAAGAGCGCATTCAATCCATCGCCAATCGTCTCTTGGTTAGGAGTCAGCCCCACCGCCAAACTCGCCGGTGTAAAGTCCACTGCATAGGTCAGCGCGACATCATTGGCGTTCGGATATGAAAGCGTTGCGTTGACAGCAACAGGGGTTCCCGTCGCGCTAAGACCATCATCTGTCGCACCTCCTGCAGCGGACAGGATCGTGACAACCCCTTGAGCTGTCCCCAGGTTCGTAAAGTCGAGAGCAACCCTCCCGGCAAGGTTCGCTGTTCCGCTCACATTAAGACGGTCGGCACTCGTAGCGCCCCCATCCACATCAACCGCGAAAACCCCGCCAGCGGTCTGTGCGAAATTGCCGGTCAGCGTGGTGGTCTGGATGGTGCCGGACCCCCCCGGTGACACGGTGCCCGCATTGGTGAGCGCATTGCCCGCCCCAACCATGACGGTCCCCAGGGTCTGAAAGACACCACTGGAGGAATTGTTGAACGCATTCGCCCCACCACCGAGGTCGACAAGACCACTCACCAAACCGGCATTCGTGACGATATCATCACTGTTTCGATCAGTGGTACCGCTCGTAA
Organism: Alphaproteobacteria bacterium; assembly: GCA_021775935.1. Lineage (GTDB taxonomy): Bacteria > Pseudomonadota > Alphaproteobacteria > Parvibaculales > Parvibaculaceae > Mf105b01. Next base: position 2,168 of record JAJFGY010000032.1, on the reverse strand, counting down.
AAATGGCATGGCCGCCGCCGGTCACAGACCCGCCGTTAGCGATATTGATCTGGTTGCTGCCGTGAGCATAAACCCTGATGCCGGTATCAAGGGAACTCACGGCACCGCTGACGGCAATCTCCGCTCCACCAGTTCCATTGTTCCGTGAGAAAATTCCCCACTTTCCACCACTCACATCGCCGGACGTAGTGACGCGCGTGCGACCCGCCGTCCCATAACCCTGCAACGTCCGCACCCCGGCATAGAGATCTGCTGACGCATTGACCGCGTTGACCATCAGATCGCCCGCACCCAAAAGGCGTGCCTCAACACCATTGACATACCCTGCAACGGTTCCCGTTGTGGTGATGTTTGCACCAGAAGTAACATAGGCGGTGCCATACGCATAAACACCGCTCTCCCGCGCGCTGGTAACATCGGTTGCATTGATGCTAATGGAGCCGCTACCGCCATGTCGGGCATTGATGCCAAAACTCTCAGCGGACACGAGTCCCGACGCACTCACCGAAAGCCCCGTGCTTGTGGTAAAAACGGTCTGGGCAGAAATGCCGTGTTGCGACTGGCCGGTAACAGAGGCCGCATCGATCGTCATCGAACCACTGCCGAGGCTGGTCGCAAGAATGCCGAAGTTAGCGCCACTGACATGACCGGAAGCGGTGATCAAAACATCGCCCATGTTCGCGTAATTGTAATTTTGAACGACCAGCCCAGTCCCTGTTGTGCCTGTCGCCGAGGCCACATCAATGGTGAGCGCACCCGTCCCCAAGTGAGTTGCACGAACACCGTCGGTTGCCCCGGTTACACCTCCCGACGCTGTGATCGTGAACCCCGCGCCATAGCTGCTGCCATAAACGCCAATCCCGGTTGCACTGGTGACATCTGCGACATTGAGGGCAAGCGCGCCTGTCCCGCGTTGCTGCGCATGTATCCCATCCCAGCCGCCGCTCACCGTTCCAGTCGCGGTGATGCGCAGGCCCTGGCTGGCCGCATTTTGGCTGATTGCGCGGATCCCGTTGCGACTGGTCCCGGCGACAGATGTTGCATTGATCACAAGAGAGCCGGTCCCAAGACTGGTCGCTGCAATGCCGTATGAGCCACCCTGCACCGCACCTGTTGATGTAATATTCACATCGGTTCCGAGATTAAAGAGACTATTCACCCGAATGCCGGTGACCCCACCGGTCACCTTCCCCGTATTGACGTTCAGCGCGCCACCTTGCGCAACGTGACGAACTCGAATGCCGTTAAGGGCCCCACTCGTCACCTCCCCTGTGACGGTGATGTTTGCGTTGCTCGTGGTGCCAACAATATTCGCAAAAAGACCATCGCCCGTTGTTCCGGTAACATCCACCGCATTAATCGTGACCGCTCCAGCACCTGTGCTCAACGCTGAGAGGCCGGTATAGCCAGTGACTGTTCCAGTAGCGGTGACGTTCAGGTCTCCGCCACTTGCTATCGCAAGGACGCCATCTGATGCCGCACTGGTCACATCCGTCACATTGATGGTGGACATACCGGTGCCCTGATTGTTCGCATAGACGCCAACGCCATCGGCCACAACAGCGCCAGATGTTGTTACGGAGAGGTCAGTGCCAAAGGTACGCCCAAAGACGCCATTTCCGCTGGCAGTTGACACGGAAGCCGTGTTGATCGTTACAGCCCCACCACCATAGTGCGACACGGAGATGCCACCGTTATCCCCACTGACCGCACCTGTCGTGATAACACTGATATCGCTCATATTGGCCGCGTTCGTGCTGCGCGCAACGATCCCTGACGCTACTGCCCCCGTGGCCGCCACTGCATTGATATTGATCGCGCCCGTTCCGCTATGCAGAGCATAGATCCCATTGAGATTGCCGGAGAGCGTACCCAGGGAGGTGATGTTGAGATCGCCATTGATGACTGCCGCCTGATGGCGCGCATTGATCGCACTTTGGGTGCCACCAGAGACATCCACGACATTAATGTTGGTATCACTGGACCCGTGATGCACCGTGTAGACACCGTTATTTGCGCCCGCAACTGCTCCAGACGCTGTCACGCTCAAGCCCGTGCCATAGCTGCGCGCGAACACACCATTGCCGCCAGCAGTGGCATCTACAGCAGCTGCGTTAATCACCACAGCACCTGTACCGTAATGCGCAGCAAAGACAGCCGTATTGCCA
>JAJFGY010000031.1 GCA_021775935.1 Alphaproteobacteria bacterium | reverse complement strand
ACAGCTTCAGCCGCAGCGACCAAACCATACTGGGCGTTTGCGGTTTCTCCAGTGAGGAAGGCGAGTTTTGCTGCCCCCCCCGATGCGAGCGCTGCACTACCGGCAGTACCACCACCGGGACAGCCTGCGTTCAGCGTGCCGCGGGTCGTAGCGCTAGACGTCGCGCCAGAGGCGATATAGGTACGAACCGCTGAATTACCCGTGCCCAGGTTGCCGAAGAATTTCTCACCAGCGATTGGCAGACGAGAATGGTAGTTCATGAAGTAGAAGCCAAACTCAGTTGAGTTTAGTTCTTCAGCATACCAGCGCAGTGCCAGGCCATACTGACCCTGGTCATCTGCTTCATCATCTTCAAGCCGCCGGATGTCGCCTGTTCCGTTGTTCAGCTGCAAACGATAGAGCTCGCTCTGACCGATAGGCAGGTCTGTCTGGTAGTTCAGGAACGGGTTGGTGCCCGCTGCACAGCTGAACTGTGAGAGACCGTTCGCCGTGTAAGCTGCATCATAGGCTGCCGTCAAACCGTTGGGCTGTGCACAGTTCCGGTTCAGGAAGGCACCGCCATCGCGGCCACCAGTCAACCAGGAAACAGCATTTACATTGCCGCCCTCGCCCGACCCAGTACGCACAACGTCTGACCCAGAGAACGGTGTACCTGGACGGTCAAGCGCGATTGGTTCGAAGTCGAACTGATAGAACGCTTCGAGAGACAGATCGTATGGCAGGCCGACGGATGCATAGGCACCCCAGACGGGCAACAGACCTTCTTTGACTTCCGCGCCAGGACGGCGGAATGCGTTCACGTCGAATGGGCTCCAGGAACTGATGCCATTCAAGATGAACGTGGCTTCACCCCAGTTCACCACCTGCTTACCAACACGCACGTTCAGAGGGAGACCACCAACTTCAAAATCACCGGAGACATAGAAGTCAAGCAGGTCAATGTCACGGACCGCATCGGGATACCCTTCGCGGCGCAGTGCAGACCGCTCATAGGAACTGCCGCTGCCAAGAACAGCGTCATAGAATGAGCTTACCCGGGCAAAAAACTTGTAATTCTCATAGTTCGCCTGGATGTCGTTGGTCATTTTAACAGTTGCAGACGTCAAATCGCCACGGTCAAAGTTCAAGCGGCTGTCATCAGAGTTGATGGAGCCAGCGAAGTTTGACGTGTCGCCCGTCGCAAGGTTCAGATTTCGACCTCCGCCGAGAACCGTTGCAACTGTCCCGTTTGCACCCGCTGGATTTACGATCACCGCTGAGGTGTTCACCGGACCGCCATTAGCGCTCGATACGAATGCATTGTTGCGTTCTGCAACACGCATGGACGCGCCCGCTGAAACTGTGGTGTCCAAAAACACCTGTACACCACCGAAATTATATTCAAGCGCGGTTGCTGGCTGCACAGCCAACGCCGCGGTCAAGATCGCGGCACTTGCAGAGAACACTGTTCTCCCTAGAGCTTTGCCCATTGGGTCCCCCCCTTTTTTGGCACTTACCTGCATGTCAGGAGCCAGCTCACCTCACATAAGCAACTCCGAAAGGCACACACAGTCCTTCTGGTAACGCTCAGATAACAAGAATGTCATTGTGTCTGTCAATTAGTAATTGTCATTTATTATGACATATTATCGCTTGTATCTTTTCAGCAACGTCTTTTCTAGATAAAACTGTCTATCCAAATTTTGTTATTCCCTTATTTTTTATCATTTTTTGTTTACACTTTTGTCATCAAACGCAGAAACTCCCCACTGGATCGGATCTGTCGTTTTTGTTTATTTTGTCAGTTTAACTGACATGTCCTTCTCACTGACCAATTCTGCTTACATTCCAGCTCGCTTGATCACTTTGTGACCTGGCTCTTTTCAATCGCTCGCCCAGAGCGCATTCATTCGCTATCTTGTGGTCGCAAGATCTGGCCTGGGGGGGCCGGAGGAAGAAATTGGAGGGGGAATGGCCGAGCAGCTTAGCGACGGACGGTCCGATAGAGGCGTGCGCACGCACGAGCGAATAGTCCTCGCACTGTTTGAATTGATCCACGAAGGCAACCTTCAGCCGCGAGGCGAAGAAATTGCGGAAAAGGCCGGCGTTGCGGTCCGCACGCTGTTCCGTCACTTCGACGATATGGACGGTCTCTTTGACACCGCACAGGCATTTATGTCTGAGCAGTTCGAAGTAGATCTAGTGGTTCCAAAGATTGAAGGGACGCTAGAGGAACGGGCCTTTGCATATGCAAAGGCACAAGGCGATATGTATGAAGAGGCCAGAAACTATCTGCTGTTCTACATTGCGCGGGCAAAAACAGACGATGAGGCCAACACGCTTCGCTCCGCGCATACTCAGAGTCAAAGGCTGAGACTCTGGAGTGCCCTGCCGGAAGTAGCTGCCGCCGACCCCTTTGTGCGCCACAGCGTCGAAGCCTTCTATTCATTTCAGATGTGGGATCAATTGCGGTTTGAACAGGTTCTGCCGATCGACGCCTGCTATCAAACTGTTGCCTCTGCGACGGTCAAACTATTGACCAGCGATGCCTAACAAATGCCGCTCTAGGTCAGAGATCCAATGTCTGTCACGCCTTCAGCCTTGAGATAGGCGGTCAGGGTCTTATCGGGATCGGATGGTACGCGCTCGTCGAGGACTTCAAGGTCGCGCATCCGATCCGCCCGGAAAACACGGAAATCTTTTCTCAGTTCACACCAGCCAGGTACCGTCCACACCGCTCCATAGAAGGAAAGGGTAAGCGGCCAAATGGTGCGCATAGAGCTTTTCCCTCCTTTGTCTGCATAGGAGAAACGGATTTTGCGTTTGTTGCGCACCGCGCGCCGCACACGGGCGAGATCGATCACAACTTCTTCCTGATAGTGCGCCGGCGGTGCCATCACGCCCAGTGCATCAAATTGCGCTTTGAGGTCGCGGGGCAGTACAGCACGGAGTTTTGCAAGCACCGCCTTGGAGGCTTCTGCAAGCTCCTCATCACCCCAGGCGGCCACAATCCGGGCGCCGAGCGCCAGCGCTTCTGCTTCTTCCTCATTGAACATGAGCGGTGGCAGATCATAGCCCTCGCGCAGGAGGTAACCCAGCCCCGCCTCCCCGTCGATGGGCACGCGGCTTGCCTGAAGATCGGCGATATCGCGATAAATGGTGCGGATGGAGACTTCCATTTTTTCCGCAAGTTCAGCTGCAGTCACCACCCGGCGGTGGCGGCGCAGATATTCGATAATGTCGAATAGTCGATCAGCTCGTCTCATGAGATCAGTCTCTCAGATGGCTCCTGACAGCAGGGTGTCAGGAGCGTGCCAGTAGCCTCTCCTCATATCAAGAAAGAACGGAGAGAGCCCATGTTACGCCTTCACACATTCAAAGACTGCCTGCCCGGCACGCCCGATCCCTCAGGCTTTGTCGTTAAGCTTATGACCGTGCTGCGCCTGGCAGGTGTCGGCCACGAGCGCATTGAAGTGGATAATCCTGCCGCGGGGCCGAAAGGCAAAGTCCCGTTCATTGATGATGGTGGTCTGTTGCTCGGCGATACCGTTCTCATTCTTGAGCATCTGAAGAAAACGCGGGGTGTCGATTTAGACCGGCACTTGTCCCCGCTTCAGAAAGCACAATCCCACGCCCTGCAACGCATGCTGGAAGAGCGTCTCTACTGGGCCTGTGTCTATAGCCGCTGGATGGAACCTGCGAATGCGAAAATTGAGGATGAAATTTTCTTCGGTGATATTCCGTGGCCCATACGGGGCTTTATCTGTCGACAGGCTCATAAGACCGTAGAGACGGCGCTTCATCATCACGGCCTTGGTCGACACAACCGAGAGGAAATCTACGCGTTTGGTGTCTCTGATATCGAGGCGGTCGCTCTCGTCTTGGGTGATCAAGATTTCCTGTTTGGCAATGAGCCGAGTGTTGCGGACGCAACCGCTTTTGGCATGCTGATCAACATTGTCGGTCCTGACATTCCAAGCCCACTCAAAAACGCTGTCGTCGGCTCTCCCACGCTGATGGCCTATGTTCAGCGCATGCAGGTATTGTTCGATGGTGCGGCGCCGAGACTCGAAATGGAAGCAGCGTAGATCTAAGGCGCTGAAAAACGGGTGGGGTGGTAATCCCGCCCGTTCTTGCGCACACTTCGTGAAAATGGAGGTGCCTCATGAATGCCAATGAAAAGACAATCAGAGATTTTGTCGCGGCCTGGTCGCGTCTTGATGCGAAAGAGCTTGCAGGCTATTTCACGGAAGATGGGGTTTATCACAACATGCCGACAGAGCCGGTTGTCGGGCGTGACAATGTGCAAGCTTTCATTGCGGGCTTTGCAAAAGACTGGACTGAAACGGTTTGGGAAATTCTCAACCTTGTCGCCCAAGATGACCTGGTCATGGTCGAACGTATCGACCGCACAAAGCTGGGAGACAAGTCAGTCGACCTGCCCTGCTTTGGCATTTTTGAGATGGAGAATGGCAAGATCAAAGTGTGGCGAGACTATTTTGACATCGGCACCTACATGAAGGCGCTCGCCTGACGGCGCGTCAGGTCACAATGATTGCACCGCGTTTGGTCACCACAAGCGTGTGCTCATATTGCGCAGCGAAAACACCCGGTGGCGTTGTCAGCGACCACCCGTCTTCCAGCTCCATCGCCTCAGTTGCCCCCGTCGACAAGAAGGGTTCGATGGTGATGACAGCTCCATGCCAGAGCCGTCTTTTATCTGAGGGATCATAATATCCGGGGATCGTGCCCGGCTCTTCATGGAGCGATCGGCCGACGCCGTGGCTCGCCAGATTTTCAATGATGGTGTAGCCGCCTTTGCGCGCCACCTGCTCAACCGTTTTTCCAATGATGTTGAGTTTCGACCCGGCCTTAACCGCGCGGATGGCTTTATCCCTGGCGATACGGGTGGCCTTGCAGAGCGCTGCATGCTCAGCCCGCACAGGCGGCACAATGAAGCTCCCGCCGGTATCTGTGACAAACCCATCCTGCTGGGCAGATACATCTATGTTAACCAGGTCACCGGCCTGGATCACCTGCTCGCCGGGTATTCCGTGGGCACAGACTTCGTTGATGCTGATGCATGTGGCGCCGGGGAAATCATAGGTAAGTTCAGGGGCCGATTGCGCGCCCTCACGCTCAAGAAGCTTACGGCCATACTCGTCCAACTCAGCCGTCGTCATGCCAGGTTCCATATATGCGCCCATGGCAGCCAGTGTTTCAGAGACCACGCGCCCACACTTTTTCAAACCTTCCAGCTCTTCTTCAGATTCGACGGTCATCAAGATGTCCCCTTTGAGATTAGTGGGCTTCGTCCCAATTGTCGGCGGCACGTGCATCCACTTCCAGAGGCACACTGATGTCAACCGCCGGCACTGCCGCGCCGATCATCACGTTGGAGACGAGTTCACAGGTCTTCTCAGCCTTTTTCTCAGACACTTCAAAGATAAGCTCATCATGAACCTGCAAGAGCATGCGCGCATCAAGCTTTGCTTTCCTCAAGGCGTCCGGCATGCGGATCATGGCCCTGCGAATGACATCGGCAGCAGACCCCTGAATGGGCGCATTGATGGCGGCGCGTTCCAGGAAGGATCTGTGGGCCCCATTTTTGGAATTGATCTCCGGTAGGTGAATGCGGCGTCCGAAAATGGTTTCCACATAGCCGTTCTCGTGAGCGAACGCTTTCGTCTCGTCCATATAGGCACGAATGCCCGGGAAGCGATCAAAATAGAGATTGATATATTCGCCCGCCTCGCCCCGGCCAATGCCCAGCTGATTGGCCAACCCAAAAGCAGAGATGCCATAAATGATGCCGAAGTTAATCGCTTTTGCGCGACGACGAATGGAGGGTTCCATTTCGGCGACCGGCACATTGAAAATTTCAGACGCTGTCATTGTGTGAATGTCGATGCCGTCGGCAAATGCCTGCTTGAGTTGGGGGACATCTGCAATATGCGCGACGAGCCGCAATTCAATCTGGCTATAGTCCGCGCTGACGAGCTTGTTGCCCTTGTCTGCAATGAACGCTGTACGAATACGCCGACCGTCTTCTGTCCGAACCGGAATGTTCTGCAAATTCGGCTCGGTTGAAGCCAAACGCCCCGTGGTTGTCGATGCCATTGAATAGGATGTGTGCACACGGCCCGTGTCTGGATGTATAAATTCCGGCAGTGCGTCGGTGTAGGTACTTTTCAGTTTGGCCAACCCGCGCCATTCCAAAATTTTGACGGGCAAGTCGTGACCACTGGCTGCCAGATCATCCAGGGTGCTGGCATCCGTTGACCAGGCGCCTGTCTTGGTTTTTTTGCCGCCCGGCAGACCCATCTTATCGAACAGGATTTCGCCCAATTGTTTCGGGGAAGCAATGTTGAAGGTTTCGCCTGCCAGCTCATACACCTCTGCCTCAATGCCAGCCATCTTCTGAGCAAATTCACCAGAGAGACGCGAGAGTACTGTCCGGTCAATTTTGATGCCGTGGGCTTCCATCTCAACAAGCACCGGAACAAGCGGGCGTTCCAGGGTTTCGTATAGTGTCGTCTTTGCTTCTGGCACCAGGCGCGGCTTCAGCATTTTGTAGAGCCGCCAAGTGACATCTGCATCTTCGGCAGCGTAGGCGGTCGCTTTATCAATCGGGACCTGATCAAACGTAATCTGTTTCTTTCCCGTGCCCGCCACTTCTTTGAAGGGAATGGGTTTATGTCCGAGATGGGTTTGCGAGAGTTCATCCATGCCGTGCCCATTGCGCCCTGCATCGAGCGCGTAGGACAGAAGCATGGTGTCATCAATCGGTGCCAGCTCAATGCCGTGGTTCTTCAGAACCAGAAGATCATATTTGATGTTCTGACCGATCTTGCGGACGGACGGCGCTTCCAGCATTGGCTTCAAGGCTGCGAG
>JAJFGY010000004.1 GCA_021775935.1 Alphaproteobacteria bacterium | reverse complement strand
TGAGCGTCCTTTGCTGATTGTGATCGCAAAAGAGGGAAGCAATCTCACAAAGGAAAGCGTGCTGGGCTATATGGAGGGTAAAATCGCCAAATGGTGGATGCCCGACGATGTGGCATTTGTGGATGAAATCCCGCATACAGCGACAGGCAAAATCCAAAAATTGGCTCTGCGTGAGAAGTTCAAGGATTACACACTGCCAACGGCGAACGCAGCAGAGTAGCTGCAGCGTTGAAGGCATCATAGAGACAAGGCAAAGGGGATAAAAAATGGGCGATCGGTCGGCATTGGTAAGCTGGGGGTTCCGGCTGGCGCTCTTTTCTGTGGTTATCGCGGTATTGGCGGTCTTAGGGCTTCGCCTCGGCATTATGCCGTTGCCCATCGCTCTCTTTGCCGGTCTTGGCGGCGGCTTCATTCTCGGGCTTGTTGCGATTGTGCTGTCGGCGATCGGCCTCGTCATGACGCTTACCTCAGGCAAAAGCGGGCGCGGGACGGCACTGGCGGCGATCTTCCTTAGTCTCGCAGTTGTGGCGCCGGTAGGAAGTGCTGTTATGAACGGCTCTTCAGTTCCGCCGATCCATGACATCTCGACCGATCTTACGGACCCGCCAGTTTTCGTGGCGGTACGGGCACAACGTACGCCGTCTCACAATGCGCTTGATCGCTCAGCGCCTGAAAATCTCGCAGAGCTTCAGCAGGCGGCCTACCCCGACATTCAACCAATTCTCCTCGACCGGCACCCGGGCGCTGCTTTTGAGGACGCGCTGGAGGCTGCTCAGGCTCAGGGATGGGAAATTGTCTCAGTCGCAGTTGAAGAGGGTCGGATAGAAGCAACGGACACAACCGCGTTGATGGGCTTCAAAGACGATATCGTCATTCGCGTACGGGATGAAAACGGTGCTGCCCAGGTTGACGTCAGATCAGCCTCGCGGGTGGGCGAAAGCGATTTGGGGGCGAACGCTGCCCGTATCAGGGCTTTCCGGGATGCGCTAAAGCCAGGCTGAGCCGTGCATGGGGCTTGAATATTCGCGCCGCGCCCCTTAAATAAGACATTGATTAAATAAAGGCCCGATTTGGGCCTCTTGAGGATTTGTGCGATGGCGCGTGATGCATTGAGCCAGGCGTTCAGCGCACTGGCGGACCCAACACGGCGGGCGATATTGGCGCGGCTTTCCAAGGCTGAGGCAACTGTCGGTGAGCTTGCCGCCCCATTTGATATGAGCATGCCTGCAATCTCCAACCACCTAAAAGTGTTGGAAAACGCCGGCCTCATCGTCCGCGAAGTGGATGCCCAGCGTCGACGCTGCCGGTTGACACCGGACGGACTGAAAGAAGCAAAATCCTTCATGACCGAGATTGCGGCGTTCTGGGAAGACAGCTTTGGTGAATTGGATGCATTCCTCGCTCGCGGTGATGACCTTGTTGGAAGCGACGCTAAGCAGACAGAAAGCAATTCAGAGAAGGACCAGGATGATGGCTCAAGCAACGAATCTGGCGGCGGAGCAGGAACAAGATCTCACTCTTGAGATCACGCGGATCTTCAAAGCATCCCGAGACCGGGTGTTCGGTGCCTGGAGCACACCCGAGCATCTGAGTGCCTGGTGGGGACCAAAAGGGTATTCCCTGCCCGAACATGCTTTTGATGTGGTTGAGGGGGGTGAATGGCGCGTTGTGATGGGCGCGCCATCAGGCACCAGCCACATAGTCAGTGGTGTGTTCAAAGAAATCTCCCCGACCGACCGGTTGGTGTTCACCTGGGGATGGACGATCGACGGAGAGCGGTCTCATGAGTCCACCGTGACGGTGACCTTTGAAGATGTGAAAGCCGGCACGAAGGTACATCTGCATCAGGCCTTGTTGACCAGCAAGGAAGACCGTGATGGTCATAAGACTGGCTGGAGCGGCACCTATGACAATCTGCAAGACTTCCTGGATGGGAAGCCGCGAGATATCAGGACAGACGATAAGCCGTCGTAAGCGATGGGGCGCCGTCGCAAGACAGTTTGCCATCCCCGACCATCTTGATCACATGCGACAGCACGGAACGGGCTGCCGCAGGATGCAGCCGCTTGTCAGTCGCCTCATACATGATCGGCACCATCTCGGCGATCTTGCTGCGCCCCGCCTTAATCTGCTCGACGATCTGCCGCTCTCGGTCCTCCCGGTGAGCAATGAATGAACGTACAAAGGGTTTGGGTTCAGTGATCGCCGGCCCATGGGTTGGCCAGTAAAGCTCATCGTCGCGGTCCAGCAAAAGCTCTAGCGAGGCAATGTAGGTTGCCATGTCGCCGTCGGGGGGGCTCACAACACTGGTCGACCACCCCATCACATGATCGCCAGTAAAGAGGGCTTTTTCTTCGCGCAACGCAAAGCTCATGTGATTGGATGTGTGGCCGGGCGTAAATACGCATTCGACGCTCCAGCCAGGCCCCTCAAGCACATCACCATGCCTCACCTCAACGTCAGGCGTGAAATCGCGGTCGGCGCCTTCTTCAATCTGGACACTATCTTTTGGCTGCCCGGACCCATGGGGACCATAGGCATAGGACTTGGCACCCGTCGCCGCTTTGAAGGCAGCTGCGGCCGGCGAGTGATCCATATGGCAATGGGTGATCAGAATGTGACTGACGGTTTCGCCTTCGACAGCCTTCAGGAGGGCGTCGATGTGAGCATCATCTTTCGGGCCCGGATCAATAACGGCGACCGTGCCTTTGCCGATAATGTAGGTGCCGGTTCCCATAAAGGTGAAGCCACCAGGATTGTTCGCCGTCACGCGCCGGACAAGCGGGCTCACCTGGTCAACACGCCCATAGTCAATGTCGATTTCGCGCACAAAGGGGATCGCAACGGCCATCCAGAGAACTCCCAAAACTGTCTTCAACAAATTTTGGGCAGAATGACGGGTCGAAGAGAGGTCTTCAAGCGATTATGGGCGTCGGCGATTTAGGGGGAACCGCCGGCGCCAGATTTAGGATGTCGACCGGTGCTTAGTAGTTCTGCACCAGGTTAAGCACCAGGGTGATGCCATAGGCACCAACGACGAGGTAGCCAATGCTGGTTGCAAAGTCTGTCGCGTTTTCGATGCCGACGGCTTTCAGACGCTCAGAGAAGCTGGACTTCGCGTTTGCGAAGGTCTGTCCGAGGGGCTGGTTTGTGTCTGTTTTAACAAGCTTCAGGTTAGCTGTAGTCATGATCTTTCTCCAAGATCAAAGGGTTAGCGGTACTTCTCCCGCCGAGAGCGTTCCTGTTGGGGGATATGACTGTTTGTCAGTTCTTTATCTTGGGCATTAGATATGTGCACTGCACAAAAACTTCAAGCCCTTTATTGAATAAATTGTAAGTAAGAAAAACTGACGAAATTCAAATCGCAAACTGGCGGAAACCCTAAAGAAAAGGGCAAGAGTCAAAAAGACACCGGCCCGGTTCAAATTCCTTGCATGCTCACCTATGGATTCCGTCGATATTTGGGCCCATCTTGGGTTGAACCTGCCCATTTTGAGGAGAAAAAGCATGGAATTTCCCGTCACAACAGCCTTTGTCGCGGTCTTTTTAGGTGTTCTGCAATATGCACTCATGTTGACCGTGGGTCTGGCACGCGGCCCGGCTGGTGTCAGCCTGGGCGATGGCGGTAATGATGAGCTTTTGCGGAAAATCCGTCGTCACGGAAATCTGGCCGAGAATGCCGCAATCTTCCTCATTCTTTTAGGTCTTCTGGAAATGGCCGGTGGTAGCGCAACCGTTGTTACATGGATTGGTGGCGTGTTTTTGGTGGCCCGTGTCTCCCATGCAATTGCTCTGAGCACATCCGGGTCGGGCATGCCTTTCAGGCCAATTGGGGCGCTGGGAACGATAGGGGCCGGTGTCGGTGCAGCTGGAATGCTCCTCTATACGCTGACAGCTGGCATGTAGGGTCTCTTGCGGCGTAGCCTTTGATATCGCTGACATTGAAGTCATTGAGAAGCGGTTGGTGGAGTTTCATCCATCGCTCCTCAATGCGGCGATGATGGCCAATACCGACGAACAAGACCCCGGAGGCTGAGTGCCACCGACACAGCGATGAAAAGAGAAAGGAGGCCGATCGGCAAATAAGCCGCGGGGATATGTAGCCCCTGGACCAGCATCCGCCCATTCTCCCGCAATCCCGCCCATTTGTGCAAAGACGCCGCTTCGAATTCGGGGCTTGCGAATATGTCGACAATGTCGCGGCGACTGCGGTAACGGACAATCACAATCCGGTCCCAGCCGGTCCCTCCGGCAAAAACCCAATCGCTGCCAAAAATCGGGTGCGAGGCACGTGCGATGAGGAGGCGAACCATGACATTACTGAAGCGATCAAAAGCATCGCGTCCGCTTCCTTCAAAGTCTGCGTCAGATGGATAGTCCGCTCGCGTGTGAAACTTGTAGAGATTGACCGTATAGAACGGCAATCCATCATCTTCTGCCAGAAAGCGTTTCAGTGAGACAAGGTCATGTTCGTGTCCTGGAACTTGGTCCTGCGCGGCGATAGCTGCAATGTAGCTGTCAATTTCCGCCTCGGTCAGCGGGGAAGCGCTCCAAGTGTACCAATATAGGGCGGCGAGAAAAGTCAGCACGCCTGCACAAACGCTGAACGTGGTCAATTTGAAAGTCTGTTTCATCCATCTCTCATTTCAGAGTTGCTGCGACGCGGGGAAAGTGATTGCAAAACGCAACTACTATGAGTGATGTGATTGCAAAAAGCAACCACTTGAGATATTTTGCGCCTATGAAACAGAACTCAGCCAACTACAGATCGCATTGTCCCATCAATTTCGTGCTCGAAACATTCGGGGACAAGTGGACGTTGTTGATTGTGCGCGACCTGATGTTCAAAGGAAAAACCAGCTTCCGCCAGTTCCTTAAATCGGAAGAGGGAATTGCAACCAACATCCTGACCGACCGCCTGAAGCGGTTGGAAGAGCAGGGGATTGTTGAGAAGACGGTTGATGATGCCAACCGGTCGAAGCTCAACTACTGCCTGACAGGCAAGGGCAAAGACCTGATGCCGATCATGCTAGAGATTACAGCCTGGAGCGCCAGGCATGACAGGCTCACCAACACGCCGCGCCCATTCCGCAAAACCCTGGCCGAGGATCGGGACGGTTTGATTTCAGCTTTTATGAACGAGCTTGAGCAATAAACCAGGCGGCAGAGAGCGGGCATCCGTGCCCGCGCCCGCGCCCACGGTGTGTTTAGCTGTATCGAACTTCTTTCACGTCGCCTTCACCGTCAGCGTCGATCTCGGCCATGCTGGCTTGCAGGTCCGCCAGGTAGAGATCCTGAACGGCGGCATGGAAGGGCGAGAGCATGAGGTGGAGCGATTTGGGCTCCGTCGTAACCGACGTCATCCAACCTCGTTCTGCCATTTTTCCCCAGAGAGCGAATGCGTCATATTGGGGGTGGTAGAAGGCAACAAGGCCCAGCAGAGGCTTGCCAACAATCTCAAAACCCATGCGCTTAACGCCGGTCTCGATATGTTCGCGCACAGCGCAGACAATGCCCTGCTTCTCCTTGTAGCCTTCAACCCCGAGATAGTTCATCACCGCCCATGCAGCGGCGATGGCGCCACCAGGGCGCGTGCCCGCGAGTGTGGGTGTGATCATCCGTCCACCGGGCCAATCAGCACAGTCGAAGATCATGTGGGACTGCAGTTCCACGCTGCGGAACAGGACAGTGGAGGCGCCCTTTGCGGCATACCCGTACTTGTGAAGATCGGCTGAGATTGATTTCACGGCTGGTACCTCAAAATCAAAAGCATGAAGCGGCGCGCCATTCATTTTCGCAAACGGGGCGAAATAACCGCCAACGCAGGCATCAACATGCAGCCAGGTATTATGAGCTTGGGCAACAGCGCCCAGCCGCTCGATCGGGTCTACCAGTCCGTAAGGAAAGCAGGGTGCAGAGCCCACCAGCATGATTGTGTTATCGTCAATCACCGCGCCCATTGCTGCAGCATCGGCTAGGAAATCGGGTCCACAGGGAACACGCCGAATTTCCATGTCCATCATTTTTGCAGCTTTGTCGAAAGCAGGGTGCGCCGACCAGGGCGCCACGATATTCGGCTGGCCCTTCAGTTTGCCTTCGGCCCGTGCATAGTCCCGCGCAGTCTTGACGGCCATGGTGATGGAATCTGTCCCGCCCGAGGTGATGTTGCCTGCGGCACCGTCCGGCGCATGCAGCAGTCCAAGGCCCATGGCGACAACTTCGTCTTCCATCTGCTTCAGGCTGGGAAAGGCCATTGGCCCCAGTCCATTTTCAGACATGAACATGGTGTAGGCTTCTTTTTGCACGCGCGCGACATCAGGCCCAGCGTTGAAGACATAGACGGCCGTTTTGCCGTCCCGCCATTTCACGTCATCAGCGCCGCGTGTTTCCATTTCTTGGCGCAGGCTGTCCCAGTCGCGGCCCTGTTCCGGCATCTTGAAGCTCATCAAATTCTCCCTGCGTCTCTTGAGTGCTGCCTGGCGCTCTATCGGCACCTACATATCTGTCGGCAATCATACTCAATAGAGCGGTATCACCAAGCAAATGCTCAAGTGGGCGAAACGCCCTCTGGCTGATATAGATCGATAGACCAATCCCGCATTGCGGAATTAGAGATGGTGAGGCTCGACACTCTGCGGGCAGATATGGTCACTGTGGCAGACCATTTTTGGGAATTCCGAGGAACTAGAGCATGGCTGACCTGTTAGCGTTGTCAGAGCGATTTATTGACAATGACATTTATGAGGGGGCGGGCCTCGTAAATCGCCCAACCATGGAACTCTCTGAGCTTGGGAATGGCATTGCGCTGATTGAAGCTTTCTCCCATGTGGTGACGTTCAAGACGGGCGATGGTCTGGTCCTGTTTGACACAAGCCTGGAGGCGTTTGGTGGCGGTGTTCTAGACTCCCTGCGCAAATGGACAGATGAGCCGGTATCCAACATTTGCTACACCCATGGCCACGCAGATCATGTAGGCGGCACCAATCACTTTGTCTGCGAAGCGTGCGAAAAGGGTCATCGGCGCCCGCGCATCATTGCCCACGAAAATGTATCGCCCCGGTTCCGCCGCTATGAAGCGACCAACGGATACAACTTCACCATCAATGCCCGTCAGTTTGCACCAGCGACAGAGTTACGCATGGGCCAATCAGGCGGAGGGACCGGAGAAAAAGGATCTGGCGCCCGCCGGTTCGGGCCGGATCCCTGGATTGATCCCGACACAACATTCCGCGACAGCCTTGATGTCAATATTGGGGGCATCCATTTCGAGATGCACCACGCCATTGGCGAAACGGACGATCACCTCTGGGCCTGGGTGCCCGAACATAAGGCGATATGCTCCGGCGATTTCGTCACATGGGTGTTCCCGAATGCGGGCAACCCCCAGAAGGTCCAGCGCTATCCGCTCGAATGGGCGAAGGCGCTGCGTGAAATGATCGCAAAGGAGCCGGAGCTTTTATTGCCAGCTCACGGTCTTCCGATCGGAGGCAAAGCGCGCATTGCAACAGTACTGGATCATATCGCGACTGCGCTTGAAACGCTGGTCAGCCAGACAGTTGACATGATGAATGCAGGCGCGCGCCTCGACGAAATTGTGCACTCCATCAAGCTCCCGCAGCACCTGATGGACAAGCCTTATCTGCAGCCTGTGTATGACGAGCCCGAATTCGTGATCCACAATATCTGGCGCCTCTATGGCGGTTGGTATGATGGCAACCCGGCTAATTTGAAACCAGCAGCTGACGCAGTACTTGCAGCTGAAATGGCGACACTTGCTGGCGGCGCTAAGGCGCTGGCTGCGCGTGCCTCAAGCTTGGTGGGCGAGGGAGATTTGCGGTTAGCCTGCCACCTTGCGGAAATGGCTGGCCTTGCAGCACCTGATGACATTGAGGTTCATGGAATTCGCGCCGAGGTTTATGCAGCGCGACGCAAGGCAGAAGCGTCCCTCATGTCCAAAGGGATCTATGGGTTTGCAGAGCGTCAGTCGTTGCAGGTCGTTAGTGAACATAATCAAAAGAAGGCGTAAGACCTTCGATCTTGGTCGACAATAGCGTTTTTAGGAACGTGGGATTCCGGTATTCCGTCCGAATACGTGAAAAACAAGATGCCAGGGAGCGTCCAAGCAAGCGGCCGAATTGTCTAAGACAGTACGGCCCCCTCTATTTTCCGGTGAATTGCGGCGGGCGTTTTCCAAAGAACGCCTTCACCCCTTCGCGGACATCTTGCGATGGATTGGTCACCATTACAGAGAGCGCTGCGTCGCCCAGCGACCGTTCCAAAGAAACGTCGTGGGATCGCAGCATCATCTGTTTGGCGAGCCGCACCGCCAAAGGTGCACGCTCGGCAAGAGCAGAGGCAAGCTTCAACGTTTCCTCTACCAGAGCATTGTCAGAGACGACCTCGGTCACCAGGCCTAGCTCCATGGCGGTCCGTGCATCATAAGTTTCGGCCAGCATGCTCATCTTGAGGGCGCGGTCCATCCCCATGGCCCGGGGAAAGAACCAGGCACCACCCTCATCGGGCAGCAAACCAAATCGACCGCTTGTGTCTCCAAGTTTTGCCTGGTCCGATGCAATGCGAATGTCGCAGGCCAGTGCGAGAGTGAGACCGCCAGCAACGGCGGGGCCATTGATCATAGCGATGACGGGCTGGACGCAGCGCTGGAGTGCGAGGATCACCCGGTGCATGCCGTCGCGCATTTCTCGCCCGTGGGAGAGTTGGCTCGCCATGAGTGCTTTATGCTCCGTATCCCCGTTGCCACTCACATCCCCGCCCGAGCAGAACCCGCGCCCTGCACCCGTAATGATCAAGGCTCGCTGCTCATCGTCACGAAGATAGGCCTCAACAGCCTCCGTCACTTCTTCACAAAGGCGGGTTGTATAGGCATTCATCGCTTCGGGCCGGTTGAGCGTGATCTGCATCACTTTGTCAGCGGGATGGTCCACCAGAATCTGGCTGAAATCGGTCATTTATCTCTCCCTCTTGTGCCTTCTTCGGGGCCCATGGAATGATAGGCTAACGCAAATCCTACAGAATGCCCAAACGGGGGAATACCATGAGCACTTACGATGAAATTCTCTACGACGTCGCAGATCACATCGCGACCATCACCTTAAATCGGCCAGATAAGCTAAACGCCTGGACAGCGACCATGGAGAACAGCGTCCGTGGGGCAATAAATGAGGCTGCCGCCGATGGTGGTGTTCGGGTGATTGTCATCACAGGGGCAGGGCGCGGGTTTTGCGCGGGCGCTGATATGGGGGGCTTGCAAAAGATCGATGCCAAGGGCGACGGCAGAAAGCGCATTGTTGAAAAGGGCGAGGAAGCCGATGTTTCCTTCGACACAGATTTGGGTCCCTCCGTGCATGATCACTTTGAAGGGCGTTTTGGTTACATGTTCGAGTGTCCAAAACCGATCATCGCAGCGATCAACGGACCTTGTGCGGGGATTGGACTGGTGATGACACTCTTCTGCGACATGCGGATTGCGAGCGATTCAGCAAAGTTCACCACCGCCTTTGCCCAACGCGGCCTTGTCGCAGAGCATGGTATCGCCTGGCTTTTGCCGCGTCTGATCGGGTCTGCGAATGCGCTCGATATTCTGATGTCAGCGCGAAAATTCACAGGCGAAGAAGCCGCCCGTCTGGGCCTCGTCAACCGCTCGGTGCCTGGCAATGCACTCATGGGCGAGGTGGCTGACTACGCAAAAGGTCTCGCGGAGACAGCATCTCCGCGCTCGATGACAGTGATGAAGCGCCAGGTCTACAAATCCCTCTTCCAGGATTTCAACGCATCCACGTCGATGGCGGACACAGAGATGCAATCGAGCTTTGCCAGCGAAGACTTTAAGGAAGGCGTTGCACATTTTGTGGAAAAGCGCGGACCAAATTTCACCGGAAAATAGGCAAGATCATGAGTGGTGCTGGCGCAGCAGAATTGTGCCACGCCGCGGCATGCTGATCGAAAGAGTAAACCCGCTAGGCGGTTTTCACCTCGCCAAGGGTCTCCAGTACCGCCGTTTTGTGAAGGGTTGGCC
>JAJFGY010000297.1 GCA_021775935.1 Alphaproteobacteria bacterium | reverse complement strand
CCAGGGCGGGTGGGGGCGCAGGAGCGACAGGTGCATGATGAAGGGGGCTGTGGCGCCGCCCATATACTCCATGCAGCGATCCACCTGAAAAGCGGTATCGTTATCGTCGGCTGGATAGACAAGCGGCTTGGGCGTGTCGCGCCCATGCTCATAGTCCGGGCCTTCGTCGCGCCAGCCAAATGTCTGGCGCAGGTCATCCGGCAAGGCGTAGCCTTTATCCTTCAGATAGTCCGCCCAGGGCCCTGGCCAGGTGCCCATCATGGCGATGGGTCGAATGCCCGGCAGCGGCCCTTCATAGGTTTTGAGCCAGGGGCTGTCGTCCTGCAGTTCGCGCGGATCGTTCGCTGTGTCCGTGTACCCAATCAGGACCCGGTCATACCCGATTTTCTCTGCTTCCAATGCCCAATTGGTGTGGCGGGCATCGAGCGGCGTTCCATTGGTGCAGGCGCGGTGGTTCTGCAGGTAAAGGCCTGTGTGCAGGGACGCACGGCTCGGTGCGCAGGGCACAGCGTTTGCGTAGTGGCGGGTGAACATCATCCCGTCCTGGCTCAACGCATCGAGGTTTGGTGTTTTCACCACCGGATGGTCCAGCGCAGACAGGCAATCACCGCGCCATTGGTCGGCGGTGATGAACAGTACGTTGAGAGGTTTGGTCATTTGTGCGTTTGTCGGTTATCCGAGCGGCCGGGCGACGGGCATGCCTGCCTCTACAACGTCTTCCTCGGTCGTGCGGAAAAAGTGCCGGTATTTCGTGAAGGGAATGCGAGGGAAGGCGTGGTGAACCCCGTGGTAGTTCTGCTGGACATAGGCCCAGGTCACCAGAGTGTCGAGCCAGCGGGGAAAGATGATGACACGGGTATTCTCAAAGCGGGCCTTCGCTTTGTAGGGGACATGGACGAGATAATCGAAAAAGACGCCCAGTGTCATCATGGCGAAGGTCGCCGGGATGAGATACCCGAAGACCGCCAGTTTCCAATCGACAAATATGGCAACCAGCGCAATGGCGGCCATCGAGAGACCGGTATCGCGCAAGCCGACCCAGTAGGCGCGGCGCATCTGCTTGTCGTCCCAATGCTTGTAGCAATAGAAAAAATAGCCGTTGAACAGCGTGCCGCTGCGCAGACAAGTCATCAAAAAATTTGAGCCATTGACCCAATGGTCCGGGTCATGCTCGGGGTCATTGGTGTTGCGGTGGTGGGTCAGGTGAATGGTTTTGTGCATCTCGTAGGAGTGCACGAGGAAGAAAGAGGAAAGGGTGCCAACGGCCTTGTTGATCCAGGCGAGGTCTTTTCTCTTGCCCGTAATGTTCTGGTGAACGGCTTCGTGGAGAGCGGTGTAGCTCAGATATACGCTTGCATAAATGAGGAGCGACACCGACCAGAGGGGGAGCGTGCCCTGCGCGCCAAGGATCATTGTCGCAACAATGGTGGCTGCTCCCCCCAGAGAAATGGCGATGGTCTGCCAGACGACGCCGTCAACCATGGCGTTTGCATTCGCCGCCATGGCATCGCTGTGGTCTCTGTGTTCTGGAAGCATGATGTGGCCTCATCCTCTTAGTGGGGATCATTTGCACAGGGATTATGCGGGGCGTGATAACCCAATTGCAAATGATCCGCTAAAAGTGATGGCCGCTGACTGGCGGTGAGCGGCGGCACCGCATAGCCTCTTTCCAAACCTATGGCCTTGGGCAAATTGGAAGCGGCTGGTGTAGATAAAAAGTTTGGGAGGACTTCATGACACGATTGGCACCATTGGACCGGGCATCACTGCCGGATCTGGAAGATCATCTGGCGATGGCGGAAGCTGCAATGGGGTTTCTCCCCAATTCGCTGCTCATCATGGCCAGACGGCCTGAGCTGGTGAAAGCCTTTGTGGGCATGATGGCCCAGGTCAATCTAGGTGGGGCGCTGACGCCTGGTCTTCGGCAGATGATTGCCTACATGGCGAGTCGGTCTGCGGGGTGTCTTTACTGCCAGGCGCATACCCATCACGGCGCGGAGCATGCAGACGACCTGGATGCACAAAAACTGGAGAAAATCTGGGAATATGAGACGTCTGTTCTCTTTTCTGAGGGGGAACGGGCAGCTCTTCGGGTGGCTCAGCTGTCCGCCCAGGTCCCAAATGGTGTGTCTGATGCGGATTTTGAGGCTCTGAAACCCCATTTCGATGAAGATCAGATTGTGGACATTGTGGCGGTGATCTCGGCATTTGGCTTTCTCAATCGGTGGAATGACACGCTGGCGACCCCCTTGGAGGACACCCCCATCGCCCACGCTACCGATCATTTGGCCAAAACTGGCTGGACGACAGGTAAGCACGCGTGATATTTCCCGGCCTGCCGGTCATTCAGAGCGGCAGGTGGCCGTCTCAAACAAAATTGAGGCAAATGGCTACTTGAAAAATAATGACACAGGCGTCATTTTCATGGCGCGGGCACACTTAAGAGGCCCGGCGACGCTTAACGAGGAAAGATTCGACGGGACCCATGGCGAAGATCACCTATATCGAACATGACGGCACTTCCCACACCATCGACTGTGAAAGCGGTATGACGGTGATGGAAGGTGCGATTAAGAATTCAATTCCAGGCATTGATGCGGATTGTGGCGGAGCTTGCGCATGCGCGACCTGCCATGTCTATGTCGACGATGCATGGAAGGACAAAGCAGGTTCTTCTGAACAGATGGAAGAAGATATGCTCGACTTCGCCTTTGACGTGCGGGACGGCAGCCGCCTGTCCTGCCAGATTAAGGTTTCTGACGATCTGGACGGTCTTGTTGTCCGTCTGCCAGAAAAGCAGTTCTGAGCCAAAATCACGATTAATTCGGGGGTAACCCTGTTTGAACGCCTCTTTCCGCAGGAAAGGGGCGTTTTTTATGGTTAAGCGTTTGTTTCTAAAGGGGGCATTAACCATTCCCGCGACATTCTGAGGGTCAATGTTTCGCGCCTGGCGGATTTGCCAGCGTCTCTGAAGTGGGAACCTTAGAAGATGGCACTGACGATTGAGAATATTGGCTCTGACCCGGCCGCAATGGACGAGGTCTATGCTCAGGCGATCCGCAATTGCGCTGCGCGTATGGATGGCCAGGACCCCCGCGCTGCCGCTGAGGCTTTGCAAGATGAACTGGCCCGGCTTGCACGGGCAACTGAGCAGGGATCAGTTTTGGCTCGCCACGTGTTGGTTATCGGTGGCGGAGGCTATGTGGGATCGGTCATGGTCCGCGAACTCCTGAAGCGGGGCTACAAAACCCGCGTTCTCGATAATTTTCTCTACGCCAACTCACTCTCGCTGGAAGGGCTTTATGACGAGCCGGGATTCAGCCTGGTGATGGGTGACCTGCGGGACGAAGCGACGCTTGACCGCGCCCTTGATGGGGTGACCGACGTGGTGTTGCTTGCCTCGCTTGTGGGTGACCCTATTTCTAAAAAATTCCCGGAGTTGACGCGGTCGGTTAATCAGGCCGGCTCAGAGACAGTGTTTCGCACGCTTGAAGGTCGCGGCATTCACAAATTTGTTTTCACATCCACCTGCTCGAATTACGGCATGCGTGACAGTGATGAACCAGCGGATGAGACGTCAGATCTGAAACCGCTTTCAATCTATGCGGAGACGAAGGTCGAGTTTGAGCAATTCCTGCTGGAGCAGGGCAAGACCTCTGAGGCGATCCCGACAGTATTGCGTATCTCTACTGCTTTTGGGTTGAGCCACCGAATGCGCTTTGACCTCACCGTCAATGAATTCACTGCGGCTCTCGCTAAGGGCGAAGCGTTGGACGTTTATGACAAAGACACATGGCGGCCCTATTGCCACGTACGCGACATTGCGGGTGCGGTGATCCGTGTGCTTGAGGCACCCGAAGAGAAGGTGCGCGGTGAAGTGTTCAACGTTGGCGCGGATGAAAACAACTACACCAAGGCGATGATCATCGATGAGATCCTGACCCATATCGATGGCAAGGTTTCTTACGTTGAGAAGGGCAGTGACCCTCGAAATTACCGGGTCTCGTTTGCAAAGATCAAGAATGTTCTGGGCTTTGAACCGCGTCATTCCGTCAAAGCTTTTGTTCCTGAATTGATTGAGGCGGTTCGCTCCGGTCTCTATCTGCGCTCGCATGAAATTCCCGGCTATTACGGGAATTACGATGTGCGCGAGGAAGCAGCTGCCTGAGGAGACGCTTATGGCTGTGGCCACACTCAAAATGCCAATAGGAGTTGTTGATCCCGCGCAGGTTGTGGATGCAATCCGCTCGGCTATTGGTGTCGATGAGGGGCACGCCTTTCAACCGCTTCATGTTCCTCATTTTGAGGGTACAGAGTGGGACTATGTCAAAGACTGCCTGGACACTGGTTGGGTGTCCTCCGTCGGATCTTATGTTGAGAAGTTTGAGGCAGAAGTCGGTGCACATTGTGGTGTCGGGCATGGTGTCGCTGTCGTAAACGGAACAGCAGCTCTGCAAATCGCACTGCAAATTGTCGGCGTAGAGGCTGGCGATGAAATTTTGATGCCTGCACTTACGTTTGTTGCTACGCCAAATGCAGCCTCCTACCTCGGCGCTATTCCTCATTTTGTTGATAGTGACCCTGCGACTCTGGGCTTGGACCCTGTAAAGCTTGATCTCTATTTGCATGATGTTGCGGAACGGTCGCTTGACGGCGTGCGCAATCGCATGACGGGCAGACGCTTTGGCGCGATTGTGCCAATGCATACCTATGGACATGCGGTTGATATGGAGCCGTTGATTGCAGTTGCTGCGCGATACGGTATTCCCATCGTTGAAGATGCGGCTGAGTCTCTTGGCAGCATTTACAAAGGCGAAAAATGTGGTTCGCTCGGACGGGTTGCTGCGATCAGTTTCAATGGCAATAAAATCATCACCACTGGTGGCGGTGGGGCCATTGTTACGGACGACCCTGAACTTGCGGCGCGTGCAAAGCATCTCACGACCACTGGTAAGGTTGCCCATCGCTGGGCCTTTGATCATGACGTGGTGGGGTACAATTACCGGCTGCCTAACCTGAATGCAGCGCTCGGTTGTGCGCAGCTTGAAAAGCTCTCTTCCTATATTGAGCGTAAACGCGGACTCGCAGTGAAGTACCAAGTCGCTTTTGATGGTGTGCCGGGTGTCTCAGCATTTCAAGAACGGCATTTTGGGCGCTCAAACTATTGGCTGAACTGTCTTTTGCTTGATGAGCCGTCCCTCGAAACGCGCGATGCGCTGCTTGAGGCGACAAATGATGCGAACCTGATGACCCGTCCGACATGGACCCTGATGAACGACTTGCCCATGTATGCAAGCGCTCCATCAATGCCTCTGGAGGGTGCTCGCAACATCGAGGCGCGTCTTATTAATGTGCCCTCAAGCGTTTCACTTGGAGAGATGCCATGCTGAATGCCGCAACGAAGTTTCATGCGCACGAGTTGGATTTCCGTCCATTCCGTCCAGGTGATGAGAACGCCATTCTCACGCTGTTCAAAACAGCTTTTGGCAAAACCATGTCCAAAGAATATTGGAACTGGCGGTATCGGGATAATCCGGTGGATGCACCGATGATTGAGCTTGCCTGGGACGGTGACACACTTGCCGCCCATTACGCTGTTTCACCCGTCCCGCTAATGATCGGACGGGAGACGGCGAAGGCTGCTCTTTCGATGACGACGATGACCCATCCAGATTATCAGGGGCTTGGTCTTTTCCCGCAATTGGCTGAGCGGCTGTATGACCGGCTCTCCAAACAGGGTTACCGGATGGTGTTTGGTTTCCCCAACAGCCAAAGTCACCGAACCTTTGTTCAACATCTTGGGTGGCAGGACATGGCCCCTGTGCCACAAATGTCTGCCCGGATTGATGATATGAAGTTTCCTGACACGCCGGGACGCAGTTTTGCGCAGGTAGACAGGTTTAGTGATTGGCTTCCAAGCATTGCGCCATCGCCTGCCAAGGTGTCCCTTGGTCGCGATATCGCTTACTACAATTGGCGCATGTTGGAAGAGCCAGAGAAGACGTACCGAATTGGCGTCGCAGGCGGTGATGGTGCTTTGGGGCTTGCTGTCTTTAAGCGGCATGAAGACGCTGTTGACCTTGTGGAGCTTGCTGCAACACCGGAGACAATTGGTGCTCTCATTGGCAGTGTCGCCGCTATTGCACGCGAGGATGGTGCGACACGCCTCAACACATGGTTGCCGGTTTTCGACCCGATGTTTCCAGCGCTTGAGAAAGTGGGATTTGAGCCCAGCGGACCTATCACCTACATGGGAGCAAGAGTATTCGGGTCTGGTGGTGATCTCGTCGACAGCCGTCAATGGTCTGTGCGCATGGTGATGTCTGATGTCTTCTGACACACGGTGTGTGATGTTTGTTACCGGCTCGCGGGCTGAGTACGACATTCTCCATCCCGTTATTCAAGCAGTTTCCAACTCGAGCACATTGAAACCTGAACTGGTTGTCACTGGCAGCCATCTTGCGCCCATCTTTGGTTTGACTGTCAAAGAGGTTGAAGCGGATGGCTTTCACGTTGTTGCAAAAATAGACAATCTGTTGGCATCGGATAGCGATGCGGCGCGCGCGAAATCAGCGGCAATTCAGTTGCAGGGGCTTGTCGACGTGGTTGCGCATCGTCGGCCAGATTTTCTGGTTGTGGTGGGTGACCGAGAAGAAGCGATCACAGTTGCCCTGACAGGCGGCTATCTTGATGTTCCTGTTGTTCATATTGCGGGCGGCGATACAGCGGATGATTTCAACATCGACAATTCCATACGCCATGCAGTTACGAAATTGGCGCATCTTCATATGACTGCATCTGCGGGGAGTGCGGACAGGGTTGCCCGCTTGGGAGAGGAGCCTTGGCGCATTCACCAGGTTGGGGCGCCAGGACTGGACAGGCTTGTGGAGGAGCCCATCATTGACCTGCCATGCATCTGGCAGATGATGAATGTGGCGCCGGTCGAAGGCCCTTTTCTCGTCATGATTCAACACCCGCTTTTGCCTGAGATGGATGATGCTGAGCGTCAAATGAAGGCGACGCTTGATGCCGTTGTTGCAACAGGGCTTCCCGTCTTTATCTCCAGCCCGAACAGTGATCCGGGCAATCACGCTATGTCTCGTTTGCTGAGTGAATACTCAAACAAACACACGCAGCTGACTGCTTACAAAAATCTGTCGCGCGCCGTGTTCGTAAACCTGATGCGCAATGCCTCTGCTCTTGTTGGCAATTCGAGTTGCGGCATTATCGAAGCACCGCTTCTAAAGCTACCAACCGTAAATGTCGGTAGTCGCCAGGTTGGGCGTGAGCATGGTGGCAATGTTGAGTTTGTCGATTATGACGCACCAGCGATTGAGGCCGCAGTGATGCGGGCTGTGTTTGATGAGGCCTATCGAGCTGATGTGGGGAAAGCCGAGAACCCGTATGGGGATGGCACGGCTGGTCAGAAAATTTGCGATGCAATGCTCCGTGAAACCGATCGGCGAAAGCTGCTCCAAAAACGCAACACGTTTTGAGGGGAGTGGCAGATGTCTGACATTTTGGTCGTTGCACCTCACCCCGACGATGAAACGATTGGCTGCGGCGGGACTTTGTTAAAGATGCGTGCTGCCGGTGCTCGCATTCATTGGCTTATTCTAACCGAGATGGTGGCAAGTGCTGGATATTCGAAAGAACGGATAGCGGCGCGCGAAGACGAAATTGACGCTGTTTCGCAGGCTTTCGGATTTGCGAGCGTTCACCGGTTGGGATATCCAACCGCCGCTCTGGACGTTGCGCCGGTGGGCGACATCGTCCAGCAAGTCGCCGCTGTTTTTGCTGACGTTGGTCCTGGCGATGTCTATCTGCCATTTCCTGGTGATGCTCATTCGGATCACAGAATTTCTTTTGATGCCGCGCTGGCCTGCACGAAATGGTTTCGAGCACCCTATGTCAGGCGTGTGCTGGCGTACGAAGCTCTTTCAGAAACTGACATTGTCAGGCGTCCTGGCGGCCCCGAGTTTACGCCCTCAGTCTACGAAAACATTTCAGATTGGTCGGAAGAGAAGAAGTCCATTATCCGGCTCTATGGCGAAGAGATGGGCGAAGCGCCTTTTCCTCGAAGTTTGGCAATTATCGAGGCCAAAGAAAAGGTACGCGGTGCAGAGGCAGGCTACGCAGCCGCTGAAGCCTTCATGCTGCTCAAAGAGGTGCGGCCATGACCCATGTCACAATTATTGCTGAGGCCGGGGTCAATCATAATGGGTCCCTTGAACGGGCCATCGAGATGGTTGATGTCGCTGCGGGCATTGGTGTGGATGTGGTGAAGTTTCAAACCTTCAATTCAGAAGCGCTTGTAACACACAGCGCACCAAAGGCTGATTATCAAAAGGAAACGACTGCGGCGACGGAAACGCAGCTTGAAATGTTGCGCGCACTGGAACTTGATGCTGGCGCACATCGGACATTAATTCAGCGCTGTGGTGAAAAGGGTGTGCGTTTCCTCTCAACACCGTTTGATCTTGGCAGCCTTGACCTGCTTGTGAATGATCTGAACCTTTCTGTTCTAAAGATCGGTTCTGGTGAGCTGACAAATGCACCATTGTTACATGCATCTGCCAAAGCCGGTCGCGATCTCATTCTGTCCACGGGCATGGCGACACTTGACGAAGTGGAAACCATGTTGGGTGTCGTGGCCCATGGTTATGTTGCAGAGTGCCCTCCTGGGCAGAGTGCATTTTCAGATGCGTATCAGAGCGAGGCGGGGCAGGCAGCCCTTAAAGCCCGTGTGACATTGCTGCACTGCACGAGCTCTTATCCGACCCCAGACATTGACGTGAACCTGTCAGCTATAGAAACACTCCGCGCCAAATTCGGTCTGCCCGTCGGGTTTTCGGACCATAGCGAGGGCACGGTGCATTCGATTGCATCTGTGGCACTCGGCGCCTCCATTATCGAGAAACATTACACGCTCGACAAAGCGTTGCCGGGTCCTGATCACAAAGCATCGGCAACACCAAATGAATTGGAAGAGCTTGTCCAGGGTGTTCGACGGGTGTCGGCTGGACTGGGGGATGGCTGCAAAGAGCCTCGTCCCGCAGAGCTTAGCAATATGGCAATTGGCCGAAAGTCGCTTGTCGCACGGACTCCCATTGGAGCAGGCGACGTGTTTACAGCAGAAAACCTCACCGTGAAACGACCAGGCACAGGGCTCGCGCCTGAGCTTTATTGGTCGCTTCTTGGCACTCATGCGGCCCGTGCATATGCGGCCGATGATTTGATCGTCCAGTAGGAGACATCATGGCTCATTGGAAAAAAGCTGTCCTGGCGCCTGATGCGTCTCTTGGCGAGGCGATTAGAAACCTCGATGAGAGTGCGCTACAGATCGCCCTCGTTGTAGACGCTGAGGGAAAGTTGCTGGGCACTATTACGGATGGGGACGTTCGCCGCGCCATTCTGCGTAGCGAAACCCTGGACGCGCCGGTCGGCAATGTGATGAAAGCAAATCCGATTACAGCGGGCCCGGACATTGACCGGAAAACGGTGATGCGCTGGATGCGGGAATATCAAATCGCGCAGGTGCCGATCGTCGATGGGGCAGGCACGCTGACGGGGCTCGAGACACTGAGCCGTATCGTTCAGGATGATCGCAGTGACAATTGGGTCGTCATCATGGCCGGTGGCATGGGCACAAGGCTACGCCCCTTGACGGAAAACCTGCCCAAGCCGCTTATCCCGGTTGGCGGCAAGCCGGTGCTTGAAAGCATTATTGAGCGGCTGGCGGAGCAGGGTTTTAAGCGCATCTTCCTGTCGGTGAACTATCAGGCTGAGAAAGTGGAAGCCTATTTTGGCGATGGCCATGAGTGGGGCGTTGATATTTCCTATCTTGAGGAGAGTAAAAGGCTGGGTACCGCAGGCGCTCTGACATTGCTGCCTGAAATGCCTTCTGAACCCTTCCTCGTGATGAATGCCGACCTCGTGACTGCGATCAATTTCCGGCGTCTGCTGGATTTTCATGTCGAACAGGTGGCTGATGCGACCATGGGCGTGCGGGAGTATCGTTTCCAGGTGCCTTACGGGGTCATTGAAATGAGCGGCAACCAGATCACTGAGATCAATGAGAAGCCGACGCAGAATTATTTCGTCAATGGTGGGGTTTATGCCTTGTCACCGTCTGTGCTGCATCACGTGCCGTCAGATGAGATGTATGACATGCCGACATTGTTTGACCAGGTGGTTTCGGAAGGGGGACTGGCAAGCGCTTTCCCCATTCATGAATACTGGATCGACATCGGACAGCTGGATGACCTGCATCAGGCGCAAAAAGAGTTCGGCAAAATCTTCGGTGAGAAAGAGACAGTGTGAAACGGCTTTGCACGATCCTCGCGCGCGGGGGCTCAAAGGGTGTGCCGGGCAAGAATATTCGGCCCCTTCTAGGCAAGCCGCTGATCGCCCATTCAATTGAACAGGCCCGCGCTGCCAGTCTTTTTGATCATATTGCGGTGTCGAGTGATGACACCGCTATTCTGGATGCTGCGCGTGTTGCCGGTGCCGATCATTTGATTGAGCGCCCCTCCGAGCTTGCGACCGACCAGGCAGCGAAGACACCTGCAATTCAACATTGTGTTGAGGTGGTTGAGTCACAGATCGGTGAACAGTTTGATGTTGTCGCTGATTTACAGCCGACATCACCCCTCAGACTGCCTGAAGACATTCAAGGGGCCGTCGCCTTGCTGGAAGAGGGGGAAGCCGAAAATGTAATCACCGGCTCACCCGCCAAATGCTCTCCCTACTTCAACTTGGTTGAAGAACGCGAAGATGGTTCTGTAGGACTTTCAAAACCCACGGACCCGCCAATTGTTCGACGACAAGACGCACCGCGCACGTTTGACATGAATGGATCAATCTACGTCTGGCGTCGAGACACGTTGATGCACCGGTCTGGATTGTTCCTGGCGGGCACCCGTCTCTTCGAAATGCCCGATGAGCGCTCTGCCGACATCGATACAGAGCTTGATTTTCAGTTTGTTGAGTTTCTGGCCGCCCGCACTGCTGGCTGAGCGGATTATGAAGCTTTGTTGAGTTCATCAAACACGCCGAATTCGTGTTCGATGCTTTTTTCAATCAACAACCGCCATACAGGTTCTGCGATCGCAGGGGAGAGGCCGGTTTTTTCTGCTTCGCGCAACACATTGCCGACGACTTGCTCGATGCGGGGCTCGTCGCGCACCAGATCACGGGACGGCTTAATCCGTCCGGCCTCATTCATCATTGCCTGGCGCTCTGTGAGAAGCGCAACAAGTTCACGGTCGAGGCGGTCAACTTCGCGGCGGACATCGGCCATCGTCTCGCACTTGGTCATAAAATACTCCGAGAGGGGAGCGGAGGTTTTGGAAGACCGACCGCCCAGTTTCTGCTCGTAACATAAGCATTGCCGCTGATTTGTCACGAGGTCAGAGCGTCGCATTGCTTCATTTATAACATTAAATTAGTGTGAATAATTTATTTTCACACTTGAAAATGTTTTATGAGTGATTATTACATCCACACAACGTTCTTTACGTGGGCGCAGGAGCTTGCTATTGGCTCGCCCACTTGTTTTTTTGCGGACCTTTTGAAAGGACTGGACTGTTATGAGCCAGGACACGATTACGACTGATGTGGTCATTATTGGCGCGGGCCCTTGTGGGCTTTTTGCTGTGTTTGAGTTGGGCCTTCTGGACCTGAAAGCCCATGTGATCGACATTCTTGATCGTCCTGGCGGGCAGTGTGCTGAGCTTTATCCTGAAAAGCCCATCTACGACATCCCGGGGCTTCCCATCGTTTCTGGCCAGGAACTGACCGACAATCTGCTGGAGCAGGCAAAGCCGTTCGCTCCGGAGTATCACTATAATGAAATGGTCGAGCAGGTTCAGAAGCTGGATAATGGCAACTGGCAGGTAAAGACAGATGGCGGGCTCACCTTTGAAGCGCCTGTGATTGTGATTGCCGCAGGCGGCGGCAGCTTCCAGCCTAAGAAGCCACCTATCCCTGGCATTGAGGCCTATGAGGGCACATCGGTTTTCTATTCCGTCAAAAAGATGGATGCGTTTAAAGGCAAGAACGTCCTGATTTCCGGCGGCGGTGACAGTGCTCTGGATTGGACGATCAATCTTCAGCCGGTGGCCGACAGCATGCAGCTTATTCACCGTCGTGACGGGTTCCGGGCGGCACCTGATTCAGTGAACAAGATGCACGCACTGGTGGAAGAGAAGAAGATGGTCTTCCACGTGGGCCAGATTACGGAGCTTCATGGTGATAATGGTCAACTGGAAGGCGTGACCTATAAGTCCAAAGACGGCGATATCACAAAAATCGAATGCGATACGCTCCTTCCCTTCTTTGGTCTTACGATGAAACTTGGTCCTATTGCGGATTGGGGCCTCAATCTTGATGAAAACCTGATCCCTGTTGATACCGAACAGTTTGCAACCAATGCTGAGGGCATTTTCGCGATCGGGGATATCAATCATTATCCCGGCAAGCTCAAGCTCATTCTTTCCGGCTTCCACGAAGCGGCATTGATGGCACAGGCGGCAAAGCGGATTGTGGATCCGGACGCGAAGATTGTTTTCCAATACACAACCTCCTCGTCGAACCTTCAAAAGAAGCTCGGCGTTGCCTGAATAGTTCTCCCCTAACCCCCGAAGGTGAGATACATGAAAATAGTTGTTGCTGATCGCAACGGTGTCAGCCGCGAGCTCGACGCCG
>JAJFGY010000296.1 GCA_021775935.1 Alphaproteobacteria bacterium | reverse complement strand
GCATTGAAGCGCCCGCTCATGACTGATGTTGCACCGACACCGCCCCACGCAGACGATATGTCTGTGATGGAGCATGTGAGACGCACCCTGAAGCTGGCCGGGCCTGTTATCGTGGCACGTGCAGGTATTCTGGTTCTCTTTACCGTCGACACGGTGATGGTGGGTCAAGTGGGCGGAGAAGAGCTTGCCTTCCTGGGGTTAGGCATGGCGATCCAGGGTGTCATCATGCTGGTCTGCATTGGCCTTCTCCAGGGCACCATGATCCTGTCCTCTCAGGCCTATGGGGCAGATGACTTTAAGCGCTGCGGAGAGGTTTGGCGCTCGGGCGTCTACCATGCATTGGTGTTAGGGCTTGTGCTTGGTCTCATTTGCCTTGCAGGCGAGACACTACTGACCCTGTTTGGGCAGTCGCCCTCACTGGCAGCGGGTGGTGGCAGCACCTCCATACATTTCGGATGGGGCATGCCCGCTATGTTGCTCTATGTGGCATGCAGCTATTTCCTCGAAAGCATTCAACGGCCCCGGGTCGGCATGACGGTGATGCTCATTGTCAACATTTTGAACTTCGGCCTCAATGGCATGTTGATCTTTGGCTGGGGCGGGACGGGCCTTGCAATGGGTGCAGATGGCGCGGTCATAGCCACCTCTGCCGTTCGTTGGATCGCTGCCTTTGCCATGCTGGGCTTCATTGTGACACTGCCTTGGCGTCTCGGCGAAGATCAGTTTGCCGTTTGGGCACCCTGGAAAAAGATCGGCCATGATGCCATCCGGTTAAGCGGTGCGCTTGGGCGCAAGATGCGCAATCTAGGTGCAGCCACGGGCCTGGCATACGGGCTTGAGTCCGCTGCTTTTTCATCGCTCGTCTTTATGGCAGGCACCATTGGGCCCGCAGCCCTCGCCGCTCACCAGATCACAAACAATGCCGTCGCCCTCATGGTCATGACGTCCATTGGCATGGCGGCGGCAACAGCGGTACGCGTAGGGAACGCTGTCGGTCGCAACGACCCAACCGGCGTTCGCATGGCAGGTTGGGTTGGCTTGGGTCTTGTGGCGACACTGCTGATGTTTCCCGCTATTGCGATGTTGATTGTTCCCCACGGCATTGCCTCTCTCTATGTAAAAGAAGTGGAGGTGCTGGAGATCGCACAGTGGACCCTGTTTGCCGCCGGGGTTTTCATTGTTGCTGACGGCATGATGAACGTCAGCATGGCATCTCTTCGAGGCATGGGGGACGTGTGGATACCCATGTTCCTGCACATTATTGCGTTTTGGTGCGTCGGTGTGCCGGTTGCCTGGATGGCAGCATTTTACTACGACCTGGGTGCTGTCGGCCTTCAGGTTGGGATTGCTACAGCGGTCCTGCTCTCCGTTGGCTCACAGACCATCCGCTTCTCAATTGTCTCGCGCAGACCGATCAGGCGACTTTGACGTAGCCCTGGAAAGCCTTGTCTATCAGAACGCTCGCGGCTGACTTCGCAGCCCAGACCGCCTGCTCTTTGTCAGAGACCTGGGCGGTGACAATCGCACCTTCCAGGAGGAGAGATAATTGATCGCCCAGCACTTTTGGCTCTTTCACATCGGCATCTTTGGCGAGCCTGATGATGAAGTCTGTGATCTGTTTCTTATAGTCCCGGCAGGCACTGCGGACGGGCGTATCCTCGGCTGAATATTCTCCAACGGCATTGATAAAGACACATCCAAAAAAATTGGGTGCATCGAACCAAGCCTCTGCGACATCGAAGATTGCCATCAGGCGGTCGCGTGGCTCTGAGGATTTCTGCTCCACCTGTCGCATAAAAGAATTGCGAAAGGCACTGTCATGCTGCTTGAGCACGGCCAGGATGAGCTCATCTTTCGATCTGAAATGGGTGTAGAGCGTTTTCTTTGAGACACCTGCCTCGCCAAGAATTCTGTCGATGCCTGTCCCGTGGAACCCGTGCTCCATAAACAGGTCGCGGGCAACCTCCATCAAATGATCCCGTCGGCTCCCAGTCATCCTTTATCTCCGAAACAGATTTGTTTCTCATATCGTAGAGGTTTTCCCCCTCATTGTCGATCACGTCACTGTGAGTCCAGTGCAAAAATGGAGGTTTATCTGTTTAAAAACAAAAGACTAACTTAGATATTGGCGTTTTCTCTAGATCCTTGAACAAGGACACTGAACTGTCTATCTCTATCGCCAAGGAAACAGATCTGTTTCCTTTCGTGGAATTTCCACCGGCTTGGGGCCGGGGAGTGTAACAAGTCAAGGAGAAGACCCATGGTTTCCATAAAAGCGTTTTTCACAGCGGCAGCTGCTGCTGTTTTCCTTCTGGTGGGTGCCCAGGCTGTACAAGCTGCCGACGGCCACTCAACAGTCGGTGTCGCGGGATATGATCTTGTGTCCTACCACACCAGTCCTAAGCCTCTTCGTGGTAACGGCCACAACGTTTCCTCACATGATGGCGTGACATACCTCTTCGCAAGCGCAGACAACAAAGCGACTTTCGACGCAGACCCAGCGAAATTCGTGCCTGCATATGGCGGCTACTGCGCCTTTGGTGTCTCCGTCGGTAAGAAATTCTTCGGTGACCCGGAAGTGTGGCGCATTGTTGATGAGCGCCTTTACCTGAACCTCGATGCCAAAATCCAGGACCTGTGGCTGCAGGATGTTCCCGGAAAGATTGCTACAGCTGATGAGCTTTGGGTGCAAATCGAAGACACACCTGCAAGCGAACTCTAAACATTCGCGGATTGTTGAAAGGCAAACGCCCGGCTCTTAATAGCCGGGCGTTTCACATTCTGACGAAACGTAGTTTATCAAGACCGTCTATTTGCTGCCGCGTTCAATCAGGCGCACATAGAACTGAACAGCTTGCCCCATATTTTCAACTGTGACGCGTTCATTGGTGCCATGAAACCTGCTGGTGTCGCTTGGCCCAAGAATGATGGGAATGAAGCGGTAGACATTGTCAGACACGAGCTCAAACTGACGCGCATCTGTACCGCCGACAACCAGGTTGGGAGCGACGACGGCCCCTTCAAACGTGTCTTGAATTGTCTGCGCCAGGATCTGGAAGCCTTCAGACTCCGTGCTGGAAACAGCGCTTGCTTCGCGGCCCGGATTGAACACCGAAACCTTCACATTTTCATCGTCAATCGCTGCCGTCACGTGGGCGACAATGCTCTCAACCGTGTCGCGGGGATGAATGCGGAAATTGACTTTGGCACTCGCAGATTGCGGGAGCACATTTTCCTTCACACCCGCACCTATCATAGTTGGGGCGATAGTCGTCGCCATAGCCGCCGCCATGGTGGGATTGCTTCGCAGGGACGATTCCACAACAGGCCCGGTAAGCCAACGGTTGGCGAGTGCAAAGCGGGTCCCAAAAGGAACGGACGGTGCGATGGCATCCAACATGTCGGCGACAGGCCCTTCAATACCCCCGGCAAAGGGTGTGTTCTCCAGGCGATCAATCGCTGTTGAGAGACGGCCGATTGCCGTTGCGCCCGGTGGCATGGAAGAGTGGCCGCCTTGCGCGGAAGCGGTGAGATCAAGAGTGACGTACCCTTTTTCTGCAACGCCAACGAGGGCGACAGGCCCCGCTACACCTGGAACCAGCCCGTCGGCAACGACGCCGCCTTCGTCGGCGACCCAATGAAGCCGAATACCGCGCTCCTGCAATAGCGGCGCCATTTTTTGTGCACCGCTTGGCCCGCCCACCTCTTCGTCGTGGCCAAAGAAGAAATGGACTGTCCGACGAGGTTGATAACCCTGTGATGCCAGATACTCAGCCCCTTCCAGAATAGCAATGAGGGAGCTTTTGTCGTCAATGGCACCACGACCCCAGATGAAACCATCTGCGACTTTGCCGGAGAACGGGTCTTCTTCCCAGTCCTGTTCAGTGCCTGGTGCAATGGGCACAACATCCATATGAGACATAAGCAGGATGGGCTCCAGCGATGTGTCGCTACCGGGCCAGGTATAGAAGAGTGAATATTTGCTAATGATTTCCCGCGATGCAGCTGCATGGAATGCGGGATAGGTCGCCTCGGCCCAATTGCGGAAATCAACAAAGGGCGCACGTTTTTCTTCTCGGGCAAACTGCGTTGAGAGGGTCTTGATCCGAATGGCTTCGCCCAGTCGGTTGGCAACAGCCTCCGCATCAATGGTGATTGGGGCAACCTCAGCCGTTGACCCGGCGTCTGGGGCAGACAGGGTTAGTGTCCGGACCAGTGCAACTGCCACGACGAGGACAATAAGTCCCACCAAAATGAGCCCAACTCGTTTCATGCATTCCCCCTAGGTTACGCCTCAAGGCGCGCTGTTTTCTGCGGCAGTGTTTACCCTGCCTGGAGCCTAGATTGAGCATTGTCGGGTGACCCTGTCAATAAACCCGACAAGGACCCCGACAAGGACCCTCTAGGGGGACCCAATGTCCTGAGTGGTCTC
>JAJFGY010000295.1 GCA_021775935.1 Alphaproteobacteria bacterium | reverse complement strand
ATTGGGCTCGAGATTGTTGATCGCAGCGACAAAGCGCGCGAGGTGATGATGCAGCATTACCCCGCTCACGCCGACAGGCTGGAGACACGGCTCGTCGAGGTGTTGCCGTAGGGTGAGTTCGATCAGAAGTAAGATCCATCTACAGACTGTCTAACACTCCTAAATGTCACCCTCCGAACCGATCAGAGGTCCTTGCGTGCGTCGCAGTGCGGTGTTTTCCGTGAACAAAAAAAGGGACGCACAGTGTGCGTCCCTTCTCGATTGTGCCTCGCAAGGTCTTTGATCCTAGGAGATCAGAAACCGTAGCGGATACCGGAAACAAGTGCATGGTTCTCAACGTCGCCATTGGCATCATATGCGGTGAAGCGATACCCGAAATCGAGCGCCCAATTATCGTCCAGATGCCAGCTTAAGCCTGCAAGGCCACGATAGGCGAACTCGGTGCCACTACCAGAAGCAGTGAGACCACCAACCGTTACTGTCTGGTCGCCATCGACGATCCCCAGACCTACGCCCAAGTACGGACGCAGCGTACCACCTGGGATAAAGTCAACATACGCGTTAGCCATATAGAACGTCTGTTCAAATGTTCCACCGACGTTTGCAGTTACACCACCGGCAGTCACAGACTCATTGTCATTTTCCGCGTAGCCAATTTCCGCTTCCACGCGAAATTTGCCGTAAGAAGTGATGTCGCCAGTGTCATAGCCAACTGCGCCCTGAACGAGGTAGCCATCGTCCATCTGGAACGACCCACCGGTTACATCAACGTCATCAACGATGTTGTAGCCAATGCCACCGCTAACATACCAGCCAGCTTTCGCTTTGCCTTCATCAGCCATTGCCGCGCCCGTAAGCACTGCAAGTGAGACGGCTGTTGAGGCCGCGATGGTTGCAAGATTTTTCATCGTGAATTCCCCCTCGATTTACACATGACATTCCACCAGCGGAAATTGTCAGTTCACATTGCATTATTGTTAGGGCGATTTTGCCATTTCGCCAAGGGCGTAAGCGCGCTGATGGTCTGCTCCTCCAAGGGGTGTGACACAAAAAGCACGCCTCCCTTCTCCTATGGTTACCGGGGGCTACCGGGGGCTACCGGGGGTTACCCGGGGCTACTAGACCGAACGGTGGGTGCAACGAACTGCTTGCTCCTTTTTCACCAACATGTTTTTCTCTCCCCGACCCGACCGGTCCATATATTCCACGTGACTGGCGAAAGTTCCCCTCGGCGTTTATGAGGCGGAATGTGGGAAACCACTCTCTTTTCTGGAGTGCAAAACCACAAGGGAGCGTGGAAGCCGACTTCAAAGCCGTTCGCCTGGGCAGCCCTTTAGACAAGAGCTGGCCGGGCGTTTGTATTTTGGCTTTGAAAGGACAAGACACTCATGTCTTCAAATATGGATCTCAATCGGCTTCGCGAAGACCTCGCGCACAAAGACCCTGACTTGTTTTCAGCACTTAGGTCAGAAGAAGACCGGCAACAGCTTGGGCTGGAACTCATCCCGTCGGAGAATTATTGCTTCCCAGAAGTGCTACCTCTGCTGGGCAGCGCTTTTACCAACAAATATTCTGAAGGCTATCCGGGGCGTCGCTACTATGGTGGCCAACCCAATACGGACATTATCGAGACGCTGGCGCGGGAACGGGCCTGCACGCTCTTCCGCGCGGAATATGCCAACGTCCAGCCCCTCTCCGGCTCGCCAATGAACCAGGCCGTCTATCTGGGCCTCCTGGAACCTGGCGATACAATCCTTGCCATGGACTTGAGCCATGGTGGACACCTCACCCATGGGGCGCCGGTCAGCCATATGGGGCGGCTCTTCAACTTTGTGCGTTACAAAACAATCGGTGCACGGGGTGACATTGACTACACCGCTCTGGAAGAAACAGCACTCAAAGAGCATCCAAAGCTCATCGTTTGCGGACACTCCTCATATCCCCGCGAAGTGGACTATGCCCGCTTTCAGGAAATTGCAGACAAAGTGGGCGCGCTTACCATGGCAGATGTCAGCCATGTCGGCGGGCTCGTTGCAGGGGACGTTCTAGAGAACCCGCTTGATCATGGCTTTGATGTCATGACCACAACAACCCACAAATCCCTGAGGGGACCTCGCGGTGGACTTATCCTCTGCAAGGCCAAGCACGGCAAGGCAATCGATGCTTCCGTCTTTCCGGGCCTTCAGGGTGGCCCACATATGAACCAGGTCGCAGCGACGGCGCTCACCCTCAAGCTTGCGGCCACGGATGATTTTAAAGTGTATGCGCGAAACGTTCTTGCCAATGCCCAAGCGCTTTCGCAGGCTCTTTGCGATCATCAGGTTCAGCTCATCACTGGGGGAACAGAAAACCACCTGCTTGTCCTCAACACGGTATCAAGCTTCGGCATTGATGGCCGCAAGGCACAGGAAGTGCTCGACAGGATTGAGCTGACAACCAACAAGCAGGTCATTCCAGATGACCCAAACCCTCCCGTGCGACCGTCAGGCCTCAGACTTGGAACCCCTGCCCCCACCGCGCGGGGCATGGGGGAAGCCGATATGGCAATTGTCGGACGGTTGATTGCTTCAGCCCTGCGACATCCTGACGATGACGCCCATCTGGCTGACCTTGCAACAGAAGTCCAAGCTCTGACAGCCCGCTTCCCGGTGCCAGGTCTTTAGTCTGGATCGTATGCGCTTATGAGTTCGCGCCGGATCATGTCCTTATAGACGGCCATGATCCGGTCACCCTCTTTCCGGTCCACTGATACGGCAAGCCGCACTGCCATGCCCGTCAGTTGCATGATCAGAAAGCAGGCCGTCTCCAGCCGCTTCCAATCTTTGCGTGGGATGTGTTTTTTCAGCGCCTGAAACACTACCCTGCCATTGGCACGGCTGTCGGCAATGTCCAGCTCATGGAGCGCTTTGTCAGCCTGCATGCCAAACCAGATATCGCGCGCGACCGGCTCGGCCAAAAAAAGTCCGTAATAGTCGCCAAGCGTGCCGATAAGCGCCTGCTCTGCCTCTTCAAGCGACTGAGTGTCGGCCATCGCCAACATCAGGCTTTGGCGCACCTGATCCATAATCCGCTGCGCCAGCGTGGTGATGATGGCCGACTTATCCGGAAAATATTGATAGACCGAGCCAATGGGTACACCCGCATTGGCAGCTACATCGCTCATCTTCATATGATCACTGCCACTCGCCTCAATGAGCGTCCGTGCTGCACCCAGAATGCGTTCGAACCGTTCCTTGGCACGCGCTTGTGTCGGAATTTTTCGCAACGAAACTGCGGAAGTGACCGTCATCTAAGGTCCTTAACAGGGCGGTGTAAGAGAATCTGCTTGATTTTCAGAATATGAGGGTTTATCACATTTTACAAACATGAGGAACCCTCACAATTGGAGTTGCCAATGTCAACACCCCCCGTTCCCAATCGCGCCTGCATCGTTGGCGCTGGCCCTGGCGGTCTTGCGCTTGCTCGAAACTTCAAACTGCTTGGTATCGAGTTCGACATTTTCGAGCGCCACTCTGACGTTGGTGGCATTTGGGATGCGACGAACCCAGGATCGCCCATGTATGCATCAGCACATTTCATTTCCTCCAAAACGCAGTCGCACTACACTGACTTCCCGATGCCTGATGCCTACCCGGACTATCCATCCAACAAGCAGATCCATTCCTACATGCAAGGATTTGCGCGCGCCTATAACCTTTATGACGACATCACCTTCAATACCGAAGTGACGGCGACCCGTTACGAAAAGGGTGGCTGGCAGGTAACCCTCTCAACTGGAGAGACCCGGCCCTACCGGTGGCTCATATGCGTCAACGGCACCAACTGGCATCCAAACCTGCCGGCATGGGCCAATGACCCGTTTGAGGGCGAAGTCCGCCACGCGAATAGTTTCCACCATATGGACGAGTTTCGCGACAAGCGGGTGCTGGTTGTCGGTGCGGGAAATTCCGGCTGCGATATTGCATGTGACGCTGCTAGCGCATCAGATGCGGCATTCATCAGCCTGCGCCGGGGATATCATTTCATCCCAAAACATCTGATGGGGAAACCTGCGGACGTGTTTGCCCATGAAGGACCCCATTTGCCTATGTGGCTGACACAGAAAGTGTTCGGCCTCTTGCTTCGGTTCATCAATGGCGACGTGACACGCCTCGGCCTGCCTGCTCCAGATCACAAGATTTTTGAGAGCCATCCGATCCTTAACACACAACTCCTGCACTATCTTGGGCACGGCGACATCAAAGCAAAGGGCGACGTGGAGCGACTTGATGGCAAGGAGGTTGTTTTTGTGGATGGCAGCCGTGAAGAGATTGACCTGGTTCTTTGCGCGACTGGGTATGAGTGGAAAATTCCTTACGTTGATCCCTCTCAATTCACCTGGAAGTCAGGTCGGCCTGATCTCTACATGAACCTCTTTGTAAAAGGGCACCCAAACCTCTTCACACTTGGGTTTATGGAAACCAATGGCGGTGCCTACAAGCTGTTTGACAATATGGCAGACCTTGTAGCTCAAGCCATCCTGGCAGAGCGTGACCAGCCAAAGCGTGCAGCACGTTTTCATAGACGGCTCGCCGAGCATCAACCGGATTTGTCGGGTGGCGTCAATTATGTCGGTTCAGACCGGCACGCGACCTATGTGAATATTGACGCCTATACTGCCGCGATGGTTAGTCTGCGCAAGCATATGCAATGGCCAGACGTCCAGGAAGGTCACTATGCCTCCCTCCGAACAGACGAAAAACCAGAAGCAGCATGACTCAGACTGTAATGATCACAGGAGCTGCAGGGGGCCTTGGGCAGGCGCTCACGAACCAGTTCGTTGCGCGTGGGGACCATTTGGTGCTCACCGATCGCGCAGGTGAAATGGACGGGATTGCCCACCCCAAAGAAGCACAGCTGATCGACGCAGATCTCTGCAACACGCGCGACCTATTGAGGCTCTGCGAGAGGTTGGAAAAAGGGGAGCCCGGTATTGATCTCTTGATCAATAATGCGGGCATTGGTGTTCCCGGGTCGGTCACGGAGGTTGACGCGGCCCTCTTGACCAAACATATCGACATCAACCTCACCGCCCCCATGCGCCTTGCACAAGCGGCCGCTCGGGGCATGAAGAAGCGAGGCTCTGGTCAGATTTTCAACATTGTTTCCCTGGCGGGTCTTTTCCCCATGAAAGACAGTGCTGCCTATACCGCGTCAAAGTTTGGCCTACGTGGCTTCTCCGCTGCGCTCGCTCTCGAACTTGCGCCACATGGCGTAGAGGTGGGTGGCCTTTACCCAAGTGCCATCGACACACCGATGCTGCGGCAGGAAATGTCTCACCCGGACGGGTCACCGCTCAACTTCGCGGGCAATGCGGAGCCTCTTTCAGCAGCGACGACTGCCAAACTCGTGATGCAGGCTCTTTCATCAGGCGATCTGGAAACCTGGGTCCCCAGGGGCGAAGGCCGGATGGCGGGTCTGGTTATGACATTCCCAAGGTTCCTCAAGCCGGTCTTTGCGCATTTTGAGCGTCAGGGCAACAAGAAGAAGCAGGCGTATCTCGCGACGCTTGCCGATCAAAATACGGGCAGTCGGACGCCGACCTAGCGCCCCAATCGTTGCAGAAGTTGATTGTGCAGAACATTCTGTGCTGCAAACAAATAGTCTGCCTTGCTTGCCGTCACTGTTTCGGCACCGGCCTGTCGCAAGTGATCGGCAACCGCCTGCACCTGTGCTGTCGGGCAAATAACCCGCACTTCACCACCGCCCTCGAACTGCACCGCTGTGTCGCCAGCGCATTGATAGTGCCTGTCGAGATCTTCTGCCATATTGGCCGCATCAAAAGGACCACGCGCGGTCACAAGCATGTGGCTTTCTGCACGGTCGCGCGCATCCAGCCGGTCCAGGATCACGCGCGCTGCCGAAAGAGACGATTGCGTCCAGTCAGCATTCAATGATGCTATGAGGTTCGCTTCACTTTTCAGAATCACGCCGTCATCCAAAATTTTCAGACTGTTGGCGACCAGTGTTGCCCCCGTCGATGTGATATCGACGATCGCTTCGGCTGACCCCGCCGCAGGCGCCCCTTCGGTCGCCCCAAGACTTTCAACGATCCGATAATCATTGACCCCATGGTCTGCAAAAAATGTGCGCGTAAGGTTGAAGTATTTTGTTGCCACACGCAGGCGCTTGCCGCCTTTTGCGTGA
The DNA here is from genome assembly GCA_021775935.1 of Alphaproteobacteria bacterium. Taxonomy (GTDB): domain Bacteria; phylum Pseudomonadota; class Alphaproteobacteria; order Parvibaculales; family Parvibaculaceae; genus Mf105b01. Next base: position 1,852 of record JAJFGY010000295.1, on the reverse strand, counting down.
AACGCCAATGCAACATCATCAAGATCTGCCATCTTGTCGACATCGATCCAGCTCTGCGGGACAGCAACAACGACATCTGCATGTCCAAAGCCAAGCTTGAGCAGCAGCTCAACACTTGTATCTGGTGCAGCCAGCTTTTCACGGATCAAATCTTCGCCGGTGACACCAAAGTGGATGGTGCCTTGCTCCAAATTACCTGCGATTTCTGATGCCGACAGGAAGGCGATTTCAACATCGGCCACACCCTTCAAGGTGCCGGTATATCCACGCCCACCATTCTTCGAAACCGTCAGACCCGCACGCTTGAAAAACTCTGATGCGTTTTCCTGCAAGCGGCCTTTAGAGGGAAGACCAAGTATGAGTTTGTTCGTGCTCATTATTTGTCTCCCTGGTTGGTCGCCTGGAACAGTCGTTCCAACGCAATCGCACAGCCCACAGCCTGCACAGGTTTTGGGGCGCCTAGGCTTTGCAGCAGTCCATCATAGCGACCGCCGCCAACAATCACGGCATCGGTCCCAAGTGTCGGCACGCGAAGCTCAAAAACGTGGCCAGTGTAATACTCAAGCTTGCGGCCGAAACCGGTAGAGAAGGTCGCACGCCCAAGATCAATGCCGGCGTCGCCGATTGCTTGGAGCCGGAGCGATAGTTTTTGAAGGGCTGTGTCTGCTGAGACGCCATTTTTCTGCAGCAAGCTCGCCACCCTGTCCACCGCTTCTGTCGCGGGGACGGAGATTTTCATATAGGCGGCGATCACATTGGCCGCCTCTTCCGGCATACGCTCTGTAGTCGCATCGCTCGCCTTCTCCAACAGTCGGCTTGCGATTTCTTCCACACCGCGGCCACCGACGGGTGCAATGCCACCAAGCTTCAGTACATCGCTCAGAAGCGTGGTTGCCTGTTTTTCATCAAGTCCCGCAAGCACGGAGAGAAGACCAGTTTGGTCATCACCGCCTGGTGCTCCCTCGCCATTCGAGAGGTCCTTCAAGAGGTTTGCAAAGAAGTCTGGTCGCCAGAACTGACGCTTCAAGCGCCCTTTCCATCCTGCGGGAATATTGATCGCGTCGATCAGGGCGTCGAAAAGCGACAGGTCGCCCAGTTCCAGTTGGAAATCCGTGAGCCCGGCCGCTTCAACAGCTGCGATGCCCAGGCGCGTGACCTCCGCATCGGCCGCGGCCTCGTCAACCTTGCCCAGGATCTCGATCCCGCTTTGGTTGTACTCACTGAGTTTTTCAGACCCCAGGGGTTGGTACCGATAGACCGGCCCACTGGAACACAGACGCTGAGAGACCGCACCATCTGGATCTCGCTCCAGATAGAGACGGCACACCGGGATGGTGAGTTCCGGGCGCAGGCAGAGTTCTTGCCCCCCCGCGTCGGTAAAGAGATAGGTCCGCCGCCGGATATCTTCTCCGGATCGATCCAGAAAAATGTCGGCAGGTTGAAGAACGGGGGCTGTTATGGGCTCAAACGATGCCGCCTCGAAGGACGCGCGCACGGCCCGTGCCTGGGCTTCACGCGCTTTAAGCTCGTCTCCACTGCTGGAAATGCTTGTCATAGTCTTATCCCGCATCGCGCCTCATGGGCGCATCATTACGGGCTCCTGTCTAACATGGAAATGCAAAGAATTCTGAAAGAGTGTCGCGTGCCGGTGTTCGGTTTTGGGCCCACATCATCCCCAGCTAGATATTCCAGGGTTCCGTGAGCCTAGCTATGTCGCGCCAGAATTTCCCGGACATGAGCAACAAGATCGCCACGTGGGACAGAAACCTGGGCGTGTGCGCTCTCGCGCCACTCCGCATTATCGGTAATTTCTTCAGACTTCTGAGCCCCCAGGATCAGATCTTTTAGGGTG
>JAJFGY010000294.1 GCA_021775935.1 Alphaproteobacteria bacterium | reverse complement strand
CCCGCCAGACAAGCCGTAGCATCTGCAATTCTTCCATGAGCTCAGCATCGCTCATCGCCCCGAGTTCATTGCGCAGGTTGGCATGCGCAAACCGAGCGCGCGCACTCACCGCCCGCTGTTTGGACGCAAGAAGTTGGTCGTAAATTTCCAAGGCTTCATCAGCCCGGCCCAAGGCCTCAAACAAGCGCGCCCGCGTGAGAGCGGCTTGATCGACCAAACGACCATCATCCGAATTTTCCGGGATACGGTCCAGATTAAACTCAACACTGCCGAGATCGCCCGTCGCAAGAGCCGCCTCAGCTGCTTTCAAACGAAACAATCCTTGAAGATCGGGCCCATAGATCTCAAAGGCCTTTTCCGCTTGCTCAAATGAGAGACGTGCATCTGACCACTGCCCGAGTTCTGCATGAGCGACACCGCGCCATAAGGCAGAATGAGGGTCATCGCTCAATACCGGAAATGCCAAATCGGCAACAGCCTCTTCCGGACGGGCCATCATAATCTGCGCGACACCGCGAAGAGCACGAAACCCCGGATCATTGTCCAGTGTTTCTGAGGTCAGAAGCGCAGCCTGCAACATCGTGAACGCTTCTGTTCCAAGCCTATAGCTCAACAGGAACTTCGCATACTTGATCCGCGCTTCTGCAATGTCGGACCCCGTGGCCAACGCAACTGTGCGTTGATGAAACTGCTTACGTTCAATAAAACTGGCGCCGGGAGAATACCGCCACCGTTCAAAATCCATCCGCCCGGGAGCAGATGGATCACCGACACGCGAACCAGCCGTTGGACTGCCGGAATAGGCTGGCCCATCTGCCGCCGAGAGGGTCAGCCCCGACCCACGCGATACGGTCACCCCGCGCGGCGTTTCGCTCACGTAGAGATCATCTGCCCGCGAGACCATCGCAAGGCCCTGAGCAGTAGACAAAGCCTCAAACTCAACAAAGTTCCGCGATGCGAGCAACCCTTGTGGTGGACCTTTTGCGGTGACGATAGCAATCGTGTCGTAGACGACAGGGTCCCGCACCCAATGAATGCCACCCACTTTCTCCAGATCAAAAATTACCTGAGATTCACCCGTAGCGCTCCACGCCCGTGTTGTCCCGATGGGCCGGGCCGGTTCAACGATCATATCGCCGAGCGTCACAATCCACCGATTATCTCTTTCACCGGCCGTCACAAGGACGCGCTGCGGAGGTGTGAACAAAAGCGCGCTCGCCCCTTCCAACTCGATAATTGCAGGATCGCCCAGTCGCTCACGCACGATCGTCCCAATGTCCGTGAGGTCGAAGGCAGTTTCTCGGTCAAAGACCATCCACACGCGACCATCCCGTTGGAAGACTGCAGCGTTCACCGGGTCTGTCCAGGGGAACGTCAGGCGCACACTGCGCCCGGTAAGGTCCGTGAACACCGGAAGCGCAGCTTGATCCGCCACCCCGGCACGACCTGAGGGTGCTGCGACCCCGTCAACACCTTCGGCAACCTGCGCCGCACCTGTTTCGTCTTCGTACGCGGTTGCATCTGTGAGAGGCTCAGCGTCCTTTCCGGAAGCTGCATCTGGCGTCTGAACACTCTCTTGAGCGCGATCAGATCTATCTTCATCAACGGAATTGTTAGGGACCACCTCCGCGACTTGTGTTTCATGGCTTGTTTCATCAGGTTCAGTTGCATGAGCGGTCGCTTCTGCACCCTCTGCTTCCGCAGCAGCAGCCTCTTGAGCCTCTACCGCTCGGGCAACGTCGGTTTCCCGCACGGGCGAAGCCGTCGAATTGTTGGGTACAGGCAGCAGGGGCGCAGGAACTGAGGACGCAACAGGCCGTGCATCCTCTGTTCGCGCAGGTGCAACATCAAAAACCACACTCAGGTCTTCGCGAAAATCACGAACCTTGACGCCGGGCTCCGTCTCTACAAAAACAGTCAACCGACCATCAGCCTTAACCGCACGCGCGGACTTTACAAAAGCTGGGGGATCAATGCGCAGTGAAGCCAAAGGCAAATCAGCAACCTGGTCAAAGGTGACTGTAATCCGGTTGTCCCTGAAGGCTGTCGAATAGAGAACCGGTCGGTCCCAATCAAAGGCAAGCCGCGTAAAGCTCGGTTGCTCACCAACCCTAAGCGTCACGGCAGGAAGGTCTTCGACAATTTCAAGTGCTTGTGGTCCAAGCTCGGCAAACTGAGCTGCACGCGCCTGACGCTCCGCCTCTTCGCGTGCCATCCGCGCCACCACCTCATCAGGCAGTGCTGGGGGTCTCCCACTCCAGCCCGGTGCAAGCAGGTCAACGTAAATCTCATGACCAGCATTGCGCGCTTGCACCTTAAAGTCGGCTTTCATCGCAAGGCGAAGAGTGCGGTCATCCGGGTCCATACGCACCAACGCCACATAGCGGGGCACCTGGCGTAACAGTGCATCTGTTTCGATCGCCAGAGGGCGTTCGAAGGTAACCACGAGCACACCTGCAGAAACAACTGTCTCATACCCCGGAATTCTCGTGTCGGGGGTCGCTGGATCAACAGGCAATCCGGTATCTGGCCAGGTGAAAACCAGCCGACCAAACCCATTTTTTTCTGCCCCGTCTAGCTGAACAGGTTCTGCCGCCATGGAAGGTAGAGAAAGAGCTATAGTGAAAAACGCCCAAACCAGAACTCTATGAACGGTGGAATGAAGAGTGCGAAACAAGTTCATAACACCCCTCCCCGTCGGTCGCTGACGATAATAAGAAGCGCATCTTCCGGCAGGCCAGGGGCAACAAACCGTTCAACAGAACGTGTATATCCAGCTTGCCGCAGAGCTTCGACCACACTGTCCGCGCGGTCAAATGCGAGGGTCCAATCGTCCGTTGGAACGGATGACATGATGCTGATCGGGTTCGCTACGCCTGAGAGAATGCGAGACAGATCAGCAACCACACCGTCTGCAAGCGGACGCAGCGTGCGTTGGTCGTTGGCAAAAGCAAAGTCAGAAGCAAACCGAACCACCAGGCGCCCATGCTCAACATGTTGCGACAAAGGCCCACTTGTCCCCTGCGGGGCCAGGCCACGGTCCGCAAAAACTGCCGACAGATAATCAACAGTCAATGTGGGCTGGGAAGCTGAGGTCACTCGACGCGCGTCTGGTTGCGTGTTCGATTGATCAACGGCAGCGGTTCCTGAACCACCAGCAACAGCCCCCCGCCCTTGCCCGCTTAACGGCGACGACATGGAATAGATCAAAACAAAAAAGGCAACGAGGATTGCTGTTAGGTCGGCGAAAGTAACCAGCCATAACGATCCCTCGCTTGGCGGTTCCACCAATATGGTGTGCGAGGCACTCACGAAGACGCCTCCGGCAATGTGAAAAAGCGGAAGCTTACAAAATCGCGTGGGGCATCTGTCACACCGACAGCAAGATGCCCCTTCGGCGTTCCCGCAACCGACAGCAGGCGCGCCATAGAGGCTGCCCGGCGAACATCCAGTCTGTTTTGTGAAGCGGCAGGAACGAGGATCGCAACATGGCGGTCATTTGAGCCTCCAGCAAGCGTAGCACCCAACACAGTGAAGAGGTCGCGTCTGTCTGCGCGAATGGCCGCGGCGCCATCGACAAAAAGCGTCGACACGTCAAGGACGAGGTCTAACGAGGCACCGCCGCTTGTGCCATCAGCCGCACCTACTTCCGAAAATGCGGTAAGAACCGCATTCGAAAAATCGCCCGAAGCTGGTTGCGAACCTACTTGCAGGACCGGCAATGTGCCACCACTGAGACGTCCCTCTTGGTTGACCCGTCCTGAGTTCAAAGCGCCAAAAGCATCTTGAATACCGCCCAGAACAGGGCCCACGCGTCGGTCGTCAAATGAAGATGTCGACGTGAGCACAAAAAAGAAGGTGAGCAGCATCAAGAAGAGCGACAGTTGCAATGTGTTCGTGCTGTCAGCGCTGATCACAGAAGTGCCCTCAGAGAAAGGCGCAACCGCACTTTTCAGCTCAAAGCTGGCCGTATGATGTTGATCACTCGCTGTCACGTTTGCCTGCCCGGCTCTTTGGCGCCGTCTATTTCGCGACCCGACCCCGAATCACTCCCGTTCCACGAACCAGAATGCCCGGAAACGGCGAAATTTGCGAAACAGCTACGCGCACTCCATACCTCAGGACAGACTACGCATTGCCCAGTAAAGGTGCCGTTAAGACTGATGGGGTTTTTGGCAGAAAGCTGCAGTTTTCGGCAGCGTTTTACGTATCTCGCGCACTCAACGCCCTCACCGAGCGGCTGGCGCCTCATCCAGCATCGATGTCATATCAATATCTGGGTGAATACTTCCACCCGTCGCCAGCTCGACTGTCAGTTCCTGCGCCGCAATAGGATCCATGGCAGCAAGGATAGGAGACATCTTTCGTTCGCTCATTCGGCGGACCACCTGGATCAAAACATCCATGTCCAACTGACCCAGAATGCGCGCAGCGTCTTTTGGCTTCATGTTGGAATACATGGTGACAAGAGACATGAGTTGCTCTTCTTGCGCTTCTTCCTGCACACCAAACAAGGTTTCGATACGACCTTCGATTTCCTTCAGCTCGGCAATTCTCGCTTGAACACGGCGCTCAGACGCCTCTAGCAGACGGCCCTGCATCTGAATATCCCGCTCACGCATGTCCAATTCTTTACGCCGCTGACTTAACGCGCGAAGCACGTTTTGCTCTGAAGACGATGGGCGGTCAAACTGCTCAGGTGTAAGGCGCGCCGACGGATCAACTTCCGCAACAATAGTATTTTCAGCTCCCGCTGCTCCCCGTTCCCCGGCTTCGCCATCCCCTTCAAGCGCCGCAGCAGCATCGCTCCCATGGTCAGGTTTAGCTTCTTCCTCAGCATATGCCGGTTGAACACCACTCAAAACCGCATCGACGCCGACGCCGATACCAATGAGTTTCAGAGCCAGCAGGGCACCCGCGCAGATCATCAATGATGGCAGCAAGCGGATCTGTGGAACTTTGGAGGCGGGAGATGTCATGCGCGTTACCGGGCCCTTTTAAGAGCATCAAGAAGTGTCTGGTTGAGCCCATCTTCAAGGCGACCTGCATCCGCAGGTGTCAAAGCGGGTTCTGCCGGTGGCATGGGCGCAAATTTGTCCCGAGGACGCGGCGCAACTGGGGCAGAGGACGCAATCGACGCTGATTGATTGCGCTCACCGATACGCCCGGCCAGACTGTTGCCAGATGCAACCATCACGGAGAGTTCATCAGCAAGGGAACGCGCGTCGCGCATTTGCTGGGTCAAACCATTGTCCAGCCCCCCGCTCACTTGCTTCATCTGCGTAATGCTCACTTCTGCTCGCGCGGTAGCTGTATTCAACTGATCGATTGTCTGTTTCAGACCATCATTGCCGGACCGCAAAGCCTTGAGCTTCCGGTCCAGAACAGCACAGTAAAAAATTGTTGCCGCCAGAAGAACCGACACCAGGACATCAAGTAACAAATCGGTGGGAATGTTCATCATGGCGTCACCTCCCCAGGTTCAGGCTCATCGAAGATTGAATGCAGGACTTCGGGTACTCCCTGCGTAAGCCGAACAGCAACATTGCCGCCTGCACGGCCCATCTTCCCTTTCATTAGGGGAATGTCACCGCAGCGCATATCAACCGAAGAATTGGGGCCAGCGTTCAACATAAGCGTTTGTCCGACCTCAAACCCCATAACTTCACCAAGCGTCATTTGTTGCTCATCAAGAACAGCATCGAGCTGAACTTTGGTGGACCAGAGTTCCGTTGCCAGGTGACCTTCCCAGATGGAATCGCGGCCAAATTTCTCACCCATAAACATCTGCAATAGCAGTTCACGGATGGGTTCCAGGGTTGCGTAAGGCAACAGCATTTCTATGCGCCCGCCCCGGTCTTCCATATCAATACGCAGTTTGATCAAGATCGCAGCGTTGGCAGGTCGCGCAATCGCAGCAAAACGCGGGTTGGTCTCCATACGATCAAGCTCGAAGGTCACCGGCGATAGCGGCTCAAATGCAGCCTTTGCATCCTCCAGAACAACCTCAATCATCCGCTCAACAAGATTGAGCTCAATCGTCGTATAAGGTCTGCCTTCGATCCGCATTGCAGCTGTACCGCGACGTCCACCGAGCAGAACATCAACAATTGAATAGATCAGATTGGAGTCGACCGTGAAGAGACCGTAATTGTCCCATTCTTTCGCTTTGAAAACCGACAAGATCGCTGGCAATGGGATTGAATTGAGATAGTCCCCAAATCGGATCGACGACATATTGTCGAGGCTGACCTCGACATTGTCAGACGTAAAGTTCCGCAAACTCGTTGTCATCAACCGCACAAGACGGTCAAAAACAATCTCGAGCATGGGAAGGCGTTCATAGGAGACAAGCGCAGAATTGATGATGGCGCGCATACCTGTGCGCTCCCCATCGTCATTCTCGTCAACCTCAAAGCCAAGCAGGCTATCAATTTCGTCCTGGTTTAGAACACGCTCAGAGGCGCCGTCTGCTTCAAGTTCAGCATCACCGCCATCATCATCGTCGGCCATCGCAGCCCATTCTTCGGCCATGGCATCGTCATCGCCACCATCACCTTCGGTACCCTGTCCACCGCCGCTTGCGCCGTCATCATCGTCGCCACCAGCTTCTGCCTCCCAGGCAGCAGCCATGTCGTCCTGATCTACATCTTCCTCATCCGCCATGGCGGTCTCCAATATCTGAAGCAGTTAGCATCACTGAACGATTACTTCTTTAAACAAAACGTCGCGCACTTCATGTGGCTCAACGGCCAGGTTAAGTCGACGGAGCAGTTCTTCTTTCATACGAACAATGGCTGCAGACCCTTCAAGGTCTTCTGGCCGAAGCTCACGCAGATAAACCTGAAATCCATCCACAACACGGGGCATAAGAAGTTCGATTTCGCTCAATATCTCGGTGCTGGGAACTTCCAGGGAGACACGCATCTTCAGATAACGTGTCGGTCCACTATCAGTGGTGATGTTCACGAGAAATTCGGGCATATCGTAAAACACCGGTGGCTCAGCTTCTTCCACCATTGCCATGTCTGCACCTTCCTGGTCGCCACCACCAAGAATGCCGAAAGCGAACAAACCACCGACAATTCCGCCAATCACAACAAGTGCTGGAAGCGCAATGAAGAGAACGATCACTTTGCCGCTCATCTTCTTTTTGCCGCCGCCCTCTTCGTCTCCTTCTTCGAAGTCGATATCGGTCTCGCTCATGGTGATATGTCCCCTCGCGCACTTGCGCGGTTAACAAACGGTTGTCTGTTCTTCTAACTAGAGACAAATATTCGCCGATGGTGGTTAACGAAGCGTTGCTACGCCGCCCCGAAGGCCCTCACCCGGCAAGTTTTACCGGGCAACCGCTTCCATCTGGCAGAGCTTGCCCTCCCCATTTTCCAGCAAGTCATTGATTTACATAACTTTTCCGACTGGCACAGCCGATGCAATGAGCTTCATCGGGAAACGGGAGTGAAAGCTTCCAGCAGGTGCGAAAGCGTCTGCGAACAAGAGACGGATGATAAAGATGGAAAACGCTCTCCTGATCGGGATGACCCGACAGATGGCGCTCCGCCGAGAGATGTCGATCATCGCGAACAACCTCGCGAACATCAACACGAACGGCTTCAAGGCTGAGCAG
>JAJFGY010000293.1 GCA_021775935.1 Alphaproteobacteria bacterium | reverse complement strand
CCGTGAGGCGCTTTTCAATGTGCTGGCCCATGGGAGCTTTGGCACATTCACCCTTCAGGGCGCACGGGTGCTTGATCTGTTTGCGGGTACGGGGGCTCTTGGCCTGGAAGCAATTTCACGCGGCGCGGCCTTTGCCCTTTTTGTCGACGACCACACAGCCTCCCGCGGCCTCATTCGCACCAATGCAGAAGACCTGGGCGTCACAGGCCGGATCAAACTTTACAAACGTGATGCCACCAAGCTTGGCCCGCGGCCAGCGAGTGCCGGAACAGCGTTCGATTTGGTGTTTGCCGATCCGCCATACGGAAAAGGTCTTGGGGAGCGCGCGCTGATTGCCGCCCTAGAAGGCGACTGGTTGAGCCCGGATGTCCTCATTGTTTTGGAGGAAGACCGAGACGCTGAAATTTCTGTTCCTGATGGTCTTGTCGAAGTTGACCGCCGCACATACGCCACCACCCAGATCATCCTGATGCAGTTCTCCAGCTAACTGCTGGTTTACCGGCGTCCAAAAAGCCGTTCAATGTCTGCGAGCTTCAGCTCGACATAAGTCGGGCGACCATGATTGCACTGACCTGAATGAGGTGTTGCTTCCATTTCCCGTAGAAGGGCGTTCATCTCCTCTCCCGTCAGGCGACGTCCCGCGCGCACGGAGCCGTGACACGCAATGGTGCTGCATACATCTTCCAGACGCTCTTTGAGCGACAATGCCTCATCAAGCTCGGTAAGGTCATCAGCAAGATCGCGCACGAGACCAGTGACGTTGAGCTTGCCTAGAAGGGCTGGTGTTTCGCGCACAACGACGGCGCCCTCGCCGAACTTTTCAAGGACAAACCCCAATTCCGCGAGATCGTCGGCGCGACGTGCCAACCGATCGGCAGCGTCCCCCTCCAATTCCACAACTTCGGGAATTAGGAGCATCTGCCGTGTCAGGCCGTTTGCTGCAATTGCTTCTTTCATACGCTCATAAACAAGCCGTTCGTGGGCGGCGTGCTGGTCCACAATCACGATGCCATCTGTCGTCTGCGCCACTACGTAGGTTTCGTGAAGTTGACCACGGGCGACACCCAGGGGGCGTGCTTCAAGCTCTGGTGGGTAGGCGTGCTCTGGCTCCACGCGGGCGCTGGCGCCAAACTCACCACCCCAATTGGCTTGCGGCACACCCGTGCCGTGAGGCATTTGAGCCGCGGCATGTGCCTGGAGCGCAGATGCAGGCGGCGCCCAACCTCGCCCATCATCCTGCAAACCTTGAGGCGCAGTGGGGTTTCCTTGTGAATTTCCGGGAAATTCTGTTTGCAGAGCGCTAAGGGCTGTTTCGGCAACCGTTGTCGATGCCCGGTGCCCAGCCTGCGCCAGTGCCTGTCGCAACGCGCCAACAATCAGGCCGCGCACAAGTCCGGCATCGCGAAACCGCACCTCGGTTTTGGCCGGATGCACATTCACATCAACCCATTCCGGATTGATCTCCAAAAAGAGCGCCACAACCGGATGCCGGTTTCGGGCGAGAAAATCCATGTAGGCCCCGCGCACCGCGCCGTTCAGAAGCTTGTCGCGCACGGGGCGTCCATTCACGAACAGATATTGATATTGCGCCGTCCCGCGATTGAAGGTCGGGAGCCCCGCATATCCGGTCAACCGGACACCGTCACGCTCTGCATCCACTCTGAGCGCATTGGCAGCAAAATCATTGCCCATAATCGCTGACAGGCGGGAGAGCCGGGCTTCGAACAGATCGCCCTGTGCCGGTGGAAGGCGCAGCAAATTTCGGTCGCCGCTCGTGAGTGAGATACCAACACTCTCATGCGCCATAGCGAGACGCTTCACCACATCAGAAACGGCTTGTGTTTCCGCTCCCTCCGACTTCAGGAATTTCAACCGAGCCGGCGTGGCAAAGAAAAGGTCACGGACCTCTATGCGCGTCCCCTCTGGCCCTGCGGCCGGTTCAACACTGCCGAGCTTACCCCCTTCAACAGCGAGTTTTGAGGCTGTTTCTGCCGTCTCGTCCCGGGTCGTGATGGAAAGCCGTGCCACAGCGCCGATCGACGGCAATGCTTCGCCGCGAAAGCCAAGCGTGTCGATATCGTGAAGATCTTCTCGGCCCGTCTCGTCCTGTTTCAGCTTGGAGGTCGCATGACGCTCAACAGCGGTGAGCAAATCATCTGGCGACATGCCGCAACCATCATCTGAGACACGGATGAGATCACGTCCACCGCCGACAACAACAATGTCGATCTGGTGTGAACCAGCATCAAGAGCGTTTTCAACAAGCTCTTTCACCGCACTTGCTGGACGTTCCACAACTTCGCCAGCTGCAATGCGATTGATGGTTCCTTCACTCAACCGACGGATGCGGCTCATGTCGTAGGCCCCCGCGCTTCTGCAAGATAGGTGCGCGCCAGAATTTTACCCTCTTCAACTGCTGGCTGATCAAAGGCGTTGACCCCCAACATGTCCGCGACGAGTACCGTCTCCAGCATGAAGTGCATCAGCAGTGCGCCGAGGTTTTCTTCTTCAAGTTTCGGCAGATGCAGATGGCGCACAGGCCGCCCATTTTGGGCAAGCGTTGCAAGCGTTGCGCGCTGTTCGGCATCCAACAAGTCCCCCATGGTTGTTCCAGCATAGGCGGCAAGAGCGCCCGTTGCGACGTCAGCAGAGGGCGTCAACCCTTCGCCTTTCACCTCCCGCGTGATGATCGTATGGAGCTTGTCATTTGGCCCGGCCAGATAGAGCTGCAGCTGACTGTGCTGGTCCACTGGAGCCACCCCGGCCAACGGAGTGAGTCCCTTCCCGTCCTTCCCAAGGCTCTCTCCCCAGAGCTGACGAAACCAAAGGCCGAAACGTTGCAGACGATCATCATACGAGGTGAGCGCTGAGAGGCTCACACCCCTTTCTTCAAGCAACCCGATTGTCGTTGCCGCACATTGAATGACGGGAGCCATTTCATCAGAAAGAGTTGCCTCCAGACAGATTGCCGCGCCCTTGCGCAATCTTGCACCATCGAGGCCCAAGAGGTCAGCTGGAAGAAGGCCTGTATTGCTGAGCACCGAAAAACGCCCGCCAATATCGGCATGATCCAAGATCGGGAAGCCTTGGTCTTCGGCGACTTGCCGAAGCGGGTTTTCTTTGCCGGGGCCTGTCAGGACCGCGAAATGCTGCGCCAGATAATCACCACCTCCTGCCGCTTTGAGAGCTGTCATCGCAGCCAGCATCTGGGTCAGCGGCTCTGCCGTGCCGCCTGACTTTGACACAACCAAAAAGCGGGTTGTCTTCAGATCACAGGATCCAAGAAGGCGCTCAAATGTCAGCGGGTCGAGATTTTCTGGCAAATGGGTGGTTGGGCGCCCTTTCGGGGATTGATAGCCCGGCAGGCCCCAGCCGGTGAGCTGGGCCAGCGCCTGGGCGCCGAGGCTTGATCCACCGATCCCCAGAATGACGAGATCTGTCGTGTCTTTCAGCAAGGCAGTTGCAAAAGGCTTTAGGGCCGCAAGATCTGCCGTTTCGTTTGGGAGCTGGGTGAGCACCAGCGTTCCTGTCTCGTGCTGCGCCTTCAAGCGCGCCGCAGCAGCCTGCGCACGGACCAATGCCGCCTCATAGCCCGCACCCGACAAACCACCATTACCAATGCTCGCCTGGAAAGACTTGGTGATGTCGCACGTGTAGGTGGGTTTGGGCATGAGAATCGAGATACCAGCTGAATAAGGGTCTCGACCCTACCTAAATCAGCCCGGCCAAACCAGCGGCTGTCACCGCTCAGTTGGCCTCTAAACCTTCCGGTTGTCCGACGACCGTGACGATCAGATTATCAGCTCCCAAAAGCCGCGCGGCGACGCGCTTAATGTCCTCCTGGGACACATCCTCAATCAGACCATTTCGCCGCGTTATATAATCAATTCCGAGGTCCGCTTCCTGTATCGCAATGAGCTGGCCGGCGATCTTGTCATTTGTGTCGAACCGCAGAGGATAAGAGCCCGTGAGATAGGTCTTGGCATCGGCGAGCTCTTTAGCCGAGACACCTTCTGCTGCAAGACGGCTGATTTCACCACGGATAACATCAAGCGATTCTGAGACGCGCTCATTCTCGGTTGCGACCTGACCAATAAACAAGGCGGCATGGCGCAGCGGATAGAGGTAGGTGGCGACCGAATAGGCAAGGCCGCGCTTTTCACGCACTTCCGTCATCAGCCTGGACGAAAACCCACCGCCGCCCAGAATGTAATTCATCACGTAAGCCGGGATAAAATCATCATCCTCCCGCGCAATACCTGCATGCCCGAAAAGGACAACGCTTTGCGGCATATCTCGCTGGATAACTTCAAGCTGCGCGCGGGGGTTTACTTCCGCTTGCGCCACATCTGGCAGGGGCGATGTATCCGGCAGACCGCCAAATACGTCATCGAGCAGGGTCTTCAGGCTTTCAGGGTCAATATCGCCAACGACGGCGATTTTGACATTGTCCTTTGCAAGCAGGCGCGTGCAGTGGGCCAACAGATCGTCTCGCGTGAGCGTTGCAATTGTCTCAAGTGTGCCTTTTGAAGGTCGTGTGTAGGGATGATCTGCAAGCGCTGCTGCGTACCACGCATCAGCCGCAATCTTGTCGGGACTTTCTGCATCACGAATGATGGCAACTTTTAACTGCCCCCGGATGCGATCAATCGCATCCTGATCAAAACGTGGATCGGTTAGGGAGAGACGCAGAAGCTCTAGTGCTTCATCGCGATTTTCTGTCAGTGTTTTGAAGGAGAGCGATAGTCGGTCTCGGCTCGCCCCAAATGAAATGTTTGTCGCCAGCCGTTCTAGCTCCCCCTGGAAAGCCTGACTGTCGAGGTCGCCCGCGCCTTCATTCATCAGCCCGGCCATCATGTAGCCAAGGCCGGTTTTGTCAGACGGATCCTGGAGCGTTCCACCTTCCCAGCCCGCTTCAATGACGATAAAGGGCAGCGCATGCTCTTCGACAAGCCAGGCGGTAATGCCGCCGGGGCTGGTCACTTCCTGGATTTCTGTCGCGGCATAGGCTTGCGGCATACCAAAAAGCCCAAGCGCTCCCATGGTGAGAGCCCCAGCAAGAGCGACCTGTCTTGTGAAATGCATGAACATTAAAGGGCTCCCGCTGGCTTCAAAATCCCGGTTACGGAACGGGAGAGATCAAGATATTTCTTTGCGGCGTCCATGACATCGTCTGCCGTCACCTTGCGCAAATTGTCTGGCCAATCCAGCACGTCCTGCACAGTGCCCCCGGTTGTCAGGGCCACACCATAAATGCGGGCCATATCCTGTTGGTCATCACGGGCATAGACCGCCTCTGCCAGAAGCAGGTTTACAGCACGGCTGACTTCGTCTTGCGTGACACCCTCTTTCAGGAAAGCGGCGATCTCTGCATCAAGGGCTGCTTCGACTTCTTCAATTGTGTGACCCGGCGCTGGCACCGCATAGATACCGAAGGTCGCATCATCAAGCGCCGTGCCAGAATACCAGCTGCCTGCATTCGCTGCGACGCCGCTTCCTACCACGAGGTTCCGGTAGAAGCGGCTGGTGGCGCTGCCACCCAGCAGGGTCGCGAGCACGTCCATTGCTTCACTTTCGAGCCCTGGCGAGGTGCGGTAGCTCGGCACGCGATATTGGCGCCGGACGGTCGCCTGCCGGACCCGTTGATCGGCATGCTCTACCCGCAGCGGCGCAGTTGGCGCTGCAGAGGTTTCCCGGACCCGGGGTGGTGTTTCTGCGCGGCGTTCTATCGAGCCGTAGTATTTTTCGGCAAGCGGTCGCAATTCAGCGGCCGAGATGTCTCCCGCGACGACCAGAATGGCGTTGTTGGGTGTGTAGAAGCGGTCATAAAAGGCAATCGCATTCTCCGTAGAGAGGGCGGCAATCTCACGCTCCCATCCAATGACGGGCGTGCCATAAGGATGGACAGGGAAGAGCGCCTGATTAATTTTCTCAGACAGAAGCGACCGGGGATTATTGTCGACCCGCATGCTTCTTTCTTCCAGCACAACATCACGCTCAGGCAGGACCTCGGCATCGCTCAGGACAAGGTTGGACATGCGGTCGGCTTCCATCTCCATCACCAGCGACAGACGGTCGATGGCGACACGCTGAAAATACGCCGTGAAATCAGAGGAGGTGAAGGCATTGTCCTGGCCCCCATTGCGGGCGACAATTTTTGACATTTCACCAGGTGGGATCGTGTCTGTGCCCTTGAACATGAGATGTTCCAGGAAATGTGCAACACCTGACATGCCTTCCGGCTCATCGGCTGCACCTACTCTGTACCAGACCATGTGCGTGACAACCGGCGCTCTGCGATCGGGGATTACGACAACCTGCATCCCGTTGGTGAGTTCAAATGTCTCCGGTGCGCCTGGCCCCTGCCCATGAAGGACGGGTTCTGTGCTCAAAGCTGTGCCTTGGTCTTCCTCTTCGGAACACGCTCCAAGCAAGAGACCGGTTGAAAGGAGTGCACCGAGTGCGATTTTCGACAGAGGAGAGGAACGTTTGAGCAAGTGCTAGAATCTCCGGGTAGCCTGCCATAACTGACATGACGGTTTTTGAGCGGCTGAACGGCACCACTCAACAGACCTTTTGTGCCCAAATTGGGGCCTTTTCGGGCCTTGTCTATCTACGGTCGAGGATTTAGCCGACACGATCAAGTTAAGATCGTGTCATGGAGCCCTTGCCCGCGAACATGTGATCGCGCGCGAGGCTCACATCAGATCCGCTCTATACAGCAAGATCAATCAAAGAAGTAGTCGAGCAACCCACCATCATCGCTGTCGTCAAAGTCTGGGGTTTCGCCCTCTGTGACCGGACGTCCAAGCGCTTCATTCTCGCGCAAACGCTGTGCTTCGCTTGAGGCATTCACAACGCGGTTAGGTTCAGATGGCTTTTGCCAGAACAGAACTTCACTGATAAAGCGCTCATCTTTTTGCTTCAGAGCCCGGGTTTCATCATCGATCAGGTCACGAACAGCCGGGTCCGCATTCAAGGCGCCCGCACTGGTCAGCAGGGCCACTTCGCCAGCAGAAGGTTGTACACCACCTTGACCGTTTGCCACCGTGCCCAGAAGCGCGGCTTGTGCAAGCGCTGAAGGCGAAGTCTCACGAGGACTAGGCGCGCCAGGCCGAGGGGGACGGAGTGAATAGTCAGGCGGGATCACGAGGGGTGCCTTTGTGACGATTGCAAACTCGTCAGGTGCTTCTTTGCCATAGCCCAGTGTGTCGGACAGAGAACTGCCGCAGGCGGAGAGCGCCACAGCCGTGAGCGCTAAAAGAGCCGCCCGTGTGATGTTGCGGGGATCTGAAAATGTCCTGTAAGCCATGCTCATCTTTGCCATCGGCACCTTGTCTTGTCTCGTTTTTACCAACCGGAATAACCAACGCATCAGCGTTTGGCCTTGCCCGACCCAGATTGACCAGCTTCGCCCTCTTCTGCAACCGGGAAGAAGGCATCATAAATCATCAACGCCACGCCAATCGCAATCCAAACATCGGCGATATTGAAGATATACCAATAATAGCCATAGGCGTGGAGACTAAAAAAGTCAGCAACTGCGCCAAAAGCGATCCTGTCGTAAATATTCCCGACAGCCCCGCCAATGATCAAACCAATAGAGAGGGCCATCAAGCGATGGTGAATGCGCGCGAGCCATAAAGTCAGCGCTACAGTTACCAAAATGGCAAAACCAGCCAAAATGGCGATGCCGAGCCCCGTATCCGCCTGGAACAGCCCGTAAGAAATGCCCCGGTTCCATGCCATGACCAGATCAAAAAACGGCAGAACCTTAACAATTCCCCGTTCAGCAATGCCGAAAACGTCAATCAGCCACCATTTTGACAAGCGATCAGCCAAAAAGGCTGCAAGAGCGATCGACAGGCCAAAAACCGAAAGCGGTCCGCGCAGGGGCATATCCAGGAGGTTTTTGATGGTGTTCTCTCCTATGCCGCGCCGTCGAACTCAGCGACAGCGGCCGCATCACGCGGGGTCAGGTCCGGATACCCCTCGACAGATCCCACTTCGGGCAGGATTTTCCAGGACCGGACACATTTGTTTCCCACCGCCAGACCCGGGACAACAGCAATGCCGCTGATATCGTCGAGGGCAAACGCCCCGTCGGGTGCATCGCCCGTTGTCAGGGTCGCCTGGGACGTGATCGCGATCTCAGCAAGATCCAGATTGGCCATGGCATTCACATAGGCTGCATCTGAAACATAAACCGTCGGCGATGCTTCGAGGCTTGACCCAATCCGCTTTTCCTGCCGCTCAATTTCAAGCGCACCTGTGACCACCCGGCGAAGATCGCGGACCTTTGCCCATTTGTCTGCAAGCTCAGTGTCCTGCCATTCTGACGGCACCTCGGGGAAGGTCCGCAGATGCACAGACCCATCGTCGGACGGGAAGCGCGAGAGCCAGACTTCTTCGGTGGTGAAGGACATGATCGGCGCCAGCCATGCTGTCAGGCACATGAAAATCTCATCCATCACCGTTTGACACGCACGGCGAACCGGGCTCGACAAGGGGTCGCAGTACAGCGCGTCCTTGCGGATGTCGAAATAGAGAGCTGACAGGTCCACCGTCATGAAGTTGGACAGGGTGTGGAAGACCTTCTTGAAGTCATAGTCCAAATAGGCCTGTCGAACGAGCCCATCCAGTTCGCTCAGTTTGTGGAGCATATAGCGCTCAAGTTCGGGCATCTCGGCGGGTGCAACACGGGTCTTCTCGTCAAAACCCTCAAGGTTGCCCAGCAGGAAGCGGAATGTGTTGCGCAACTTACGGTAGGCATCCGTGTTTGATTTAATGACTTCCGGGCCAACACGCATGTCCTCGGTGAAGTCAGAGCTACCGACCCACAGCCGAATGATCTCCGCCCCACTTTGGTCTGCGATCTTATCAGGCGAGACGGCGTTCTTACCGCTCTTTGCCATCTTGACGCCCTTCTCATCCAGGAGGAAGCCATGTGTCACGACCTGCTTGTAAGGCGCGTGTCCACGTGTGCCGCAACTTTCCAGCAGCGAAGACTGAAACCAGCCTCGGTGCTGGTCAGAGCCTTCAAGATAGAGATCAGCTGGCGCATGGTGATCTTCCCGGGCTTCCAGCACGAAGGCGTGGGTGCAGCCACTGTCAAACCAGACATCGAGAATGTCATCGACCTTCTCATAGTCGGCAGCTTTATAGTCACTGCCCAGATAGGTCTGCGGATCATCTTCAAACCAGGCATCCGCGCCACGCGCTGCAACGGCGTCTACAATGCGTTTGTTCACCGCATCGTCGCGCAAGATCTCTCCTGTCTCGTTATTGACAAAGACGGTAAGCGGTACGCCCCAGGCACGCTGGCGGGACAGAACCCAATCGGGACGCCCTTCAACCATGGATCGGATGCGGTTGCGGCCGGTCTCCGGCACGAAACGGGTCTTGTCAATTTCAGCAAGGGCGGTTTTGCGCAGATCGTTTGTTTCCATGGAGACAAACCATTGCGGCGTGTTGCGGAAGATGAGCGGCGCTTTGGAGCGCCAGGAATGGGGATAGGAATGTTCCAGCTTGCCGCGGGTGAGCAGCTTGCCTGCCTCCTTCAGCGCCTCAATGACCGCATTGTTGGCATCGCCATCCTTGCCATTGGGTTTTAGAACCCGCTTGCCCGCAAAGAGGGGCACGTCGTCATAATAGACGCCCGCTTCATCTACCGTGAAGGGCACTTCCACCCCGTGTTTCATGCCAAGCATGTAGTCATCCTGACCGTGACCCGGTGCGATGTGCACAAAGCCCGTGCCTGTTTCATCTGTGACGAAGTCGCCAGCAAGAACATTGATACCAAAATCGTATCCCCGCCCTCTAAGCGGGTGCGCACAAACTAATTGGGATGGATCGACCTCTACATCCAGGCGCTTCCATTCGACAACGTGAGCAGCGGTTTTAACTTCATCGGCAAGTGCATCCGCTAGAACAAATCGCTCGCCCTTCGATGCCCCATAAGCATCGCCAGCATCCATCACTTCATAGACCCCATATGTGATCTTCTCGGAGAACGCCACCGCACGGTTGCCTGGAATAGTCCACGGAGTCGTCGTCCAAATAACGACATTTGCTCCAAGCAGGTGCTGATCGGCTTCAGGTCCATCTCGCCCGACCGCGACAATTGGAAATTTCACCCAGATCGTTGGGGAAACGTGGTCGTGATATTCGACTTCGGCCTCTGCCAGCGCCGTCTTTTCGACCACCGACCACATGA
>JAJFGY010000292.1 GCA_021775935.1 Alphaproteobacteria bacterium | reverse complement strand
TCACGAACCCCGGCGTGGTGCGGGCGAAGGGACTTGAACCCCCACGCCTTGCGGCACTAGAACCTAAATCTAGCGTGTCTACCAATTCCACCACGCCCGCCGGACCAACTGCCTTTTGGGCAAAAGCGAGCCGCTGCGTTTCAGCCAAAGTAGGCGTAACGCGGCTCGTCTGAATTTGGCGCCCTCTATAGCAAGGGTCTTGCGGCTTGGAAAGCCCAATAAATGCAGGTATTTGCCGGATGGATACCCCGTTCTACCCGTGGCCAGGGCCACAGCACCCTAAGCAGAGCCTTCGTCGCCGATTTTCCTGCTCCGCGACGACTTATGGGGCCACGTGACCACAGGTACTCCCCCAAAACTCGGGTTACCGATCAGGGCGTCGATTCAAATTTTGGTAATGCCTCGGCGAGGAGGTCATACACAAAGCGGATGCGACGGCTGGTGTGAAGTTCTCGGTGAGCCACAAGCCAGACGGGAATCGGAATTGGTGCGAGTTGAGGGCAAACCTGCGTCAGATCCGGCGTCAATTTCGCAATTTCTCTGGACATAAGGCCGATCCCCAATCCTGCTTTTACCAGCGCTAGGTAGGCCGTCCCGCTTTGGGAGGAAAATTTCACGTTGTCCCTCGTCAACGAAATCCCCAGACCTTCCATCATGAGGAGAAGCCGCTCAGGACGCTCGAACCCAATGAATTCCGCGCTTGACAGCTCGTCTAAAGATTGTGGGTTTCCAATCATCTCCAGATAATTTTTTGTCGCGTAAAAATGCCCTGCGGTCTCGCAGATAAGCTTGGCAATCACGTCCGGCTCTGCGGGTTTTGCGTTTCGAATAGCAATATCTGCCTCTCTACGCATCAGATCGCTCAGTTCATCTGTCGCAATTACCTCAATCTCGATTTCAGGTGCTTGCTGTTTGATGAGGCTCAACACCGGCGGCAGGTGATAGGTCGCCAGTACATTTGTGGTCGAGATGGTCACCCGTCCTTTGATCGTTTCAGACTGACCAGATGCTGTGAGCGAGATGCGCTCAGCGGCAGCTCCCATTGATCTAAAGTGTTCAAGCAGTTCCATACCCGACTTTGTCAGAACCAACGTTCTGCCAACACGCTCAAATAGGACCACGTCCAAGTCTTGTTCCAGATTTGCGACCTGTCGGCTCAGCGTGGGCTGGCGCTGTCCAAGCAACCGTGCGGCGGCTGATAGCGACCCTTCTTCAGCGGTTGCCAGAAAAGCGCGGGCCTGGTTCCAGTCAAATGAGCGAGGCAGTTTCTTCATCTTTTTACGTATAAGGGAGATACGATTTTAGGCAATTTATTTCTCTTTTTGCATATGCATATTACGCCGCGACGGGCGGGAAACCTGCGCTTCGCTGCCTTCCCCTGTTTGACCCGTGAAACAAACCCGTTCTCGAACTTCGTCCACACAGGAGTGAACTGATGCCCACAGATGGTCGCGATACTGCACTCAAGCTCTCAATGCTCTGGATCTTTGTCATCCTAAATTTTTTCGCCCGCGACTTTCACGAATTGGCACGCGCCGGCGTCCTTGATCAAATGATGTCGGGCACGTTTGATGGGGTGAAGATCACGGAAGAACTGATGTTGCTGGGCGGCATCATGTTCGAAGTGCCAATACTGATGATCATCCTATCCCTTTTGCTCGACAGACCTCTCAATCGGTGGGTGAATGTCTTCGCGGTATTGTTCACAACCGCGACAATTCTGATGAACAATCTCGATCCTGACTTGGACAACATATTTTTCATGATTGTCCAATTGATCGCTCTTTCGAGCATCACCTACCTCGCTTGGAATTGGAATGCCAAGCTTGAAGTGTGACAGCGAGGAGCACGCGCTAATCATTGTTCCCGACTAATTGCCTACGGGCACGGCCTGCACAAATCGGCCCCAGAAACAATCACCTACCGCAGGGCATGGCTCAAAAACGCACCGCTCTGGTTCGGATCGCCAACCTTACATGTCCCCTGACTTCGTCACATACTCCCTCAACACACCACACCCATGAAAGGCATGACTTTTTGGCCGCAACGCTCCTGAATAACTCAGCGACGGACCTCGTCTCGTACCGCCTGTTCGGCAATCGCTTAAACACCGTGATGACGGTCGGCGCGGCGCACATTACGTATGGCTGGATCGAATGTGGTCAGTTGTCTTTTGCACTCGTGGGGATTGCCTGCACGACTGCCCTGATTGTCAGTCAGTGGCAATTCGGTCCCCAACGTCCCTGGCTCTCTTTGTGGCTGGCCATTTGGTTCACCTCTCATCTTTTGGGCATGCGATATGGGCTCTATGGCAGCTCATCCCTTTTCGACAAAGCCATGCATGCCATCATCACTGGCGGGTTTGTCGTGATGTGGATCGATTGGATCCGACCTGCGCTTGCGGGATCACGCCTTGACCCTCGACATAACCCTTGGAGCCTTCTCCTGCTCGCCGTCATCTTCACCCTCGCAACTGCCGCATTGTGGGAGATCTTTGAATTCGGCATCGACCAAACGGGCATGTTCCGAGCGCAACGAGGCCTAGACGATACGATGCTGGACATGATTGCAGCGCTGGCGGGCGGGTGCCTCGCCTGGTGTTGGGAGGCTGCAGCAAGCGGTCGACAGCAGCAACGTCTCTGAGTTAGCGGATGGTCAACGCCTCTGACGTGCCTTCGAAAGTTTGATGCTCGCCTGAAGCCGCTGTCATCTGACCAAAGTGGCGAATGCGGTAGGTGCCCGCTTGAAGATCACCCGGTGTTTCCCAAATCACCTGAGCGATGAGTTGGTCGGCTTCACTTTCAGTACGCCATCGAATTTTGGTCTCCCAATCCCCGTCATTGGCAACCGACGTCCAGATACCTTCGGATTGTCGCTCAATTTCCAGGAAATTATGAAGTGCGGCATGGTTCGCAGTGGGATTGCCGGACCGAAATTCAGCAACAATAGCATCACCCGGTGCGTAGGAGGTCTGCTGACGCGAAAGAGCATCGCCGAATGTCCCCTCCTCCGGCAGTCCATCAGCGCGTCCATCATGGAGGGCAGTCTCCGAGGCCTTGCCCCGCCAATCATCATAAACCACTGAATTTTCGATTGATGTGCCAGCCTCCATGGCACGCGCAAGGATAGCCGTTGTCTGACGGTAGGCTGGAAGCGTCCATTGTCCATGTAGCGTGTGGCCGCCTTCATACTGCTGGAGCCGATACTCCTCAGGCGTCGTGACATAGCCTGCATAGCCGTTGACGTACCCTGCAATGACAATATGACCGACCCAATCTCCAAGTTCCTTGCGGACGGTTTCTTTCAAGCGCCGGGCTGCCATTGTGGTGACCTCAGCCGGAACCGTGAGGATCACCAGTTGTCCGATGCGCGCAATGCCAATGGATCTGATCTGGGATTGCATCGGTGGCTCGCCTGTTCCTGTTTCAAACAGGATCGGTTTGGGACCCTGACAGTCGACGACGGCCGGCGTGGGCTTCGGCGCGCCGGTGAGAAAGCGGATAAGAAAATCAAGATAGAAGCGAGACTCCGTCATCCCCTCTTCAAACAGGAAGTGTCCACCGCCATCCTCTGTCGATCCACCAGCAAAAGAATAACCATAGGCCGATGGACAGGTTGTCTGGGCACCTGCGCCCGTAAATTCATCAGCTACATCCAGGCGTGAAAGGTCTACATACAGCTGGCGGTAGTCGACAGGTCCGACCAAAGGCGCTGTCGCTGTTTCAAAAAGGTTACGGGCAACATCGAGCTGCCGCGACCCTATGATGGCCGTGCTCTCGAAATCATCTTTGCCTGGCCCGGTATTGTTCAGATTGAGGTTTGGCGTGATGTCTCCCGGGGTTGACTGGGCAAAGGCAGCGACGAAATCATCCGCTGAGGCATAGCTAACGCCCATCGCCCTTTCAAAGGCGAGCGACGCGTAGCCCTTGTGATCGCCTGATATCAGTTTGTTGTCGAAGGTCATGGAGGTTGGATGAACAGCAAACCAGTTGACCATTCCGATCGCGCCTTGTGCGCCGACGAAGCTCAACAGAGTCATCTCTTTGTCCATAGGCGAGGCATATCTGGCGCGCTCTGCTTCCGGGTTTTGTTCATAGGCGGCCATGGAGCGGTTGGCCCCTGCCCCTTCAACATCGCCCTTGTTGATGAGAATGTCGCCGGGTTGCAGGTCTTTGTGAGCGGCAACAATGGAAGCGACAACCCCAGCAACGACCCGTTCGAACCGCTCTGGGTAGAACGCGCCAGCAAGCCCCAACGCTACACGCGTGTGCCAATGACCACCGACACCGGCATGCGTGTGGGTGGCGCTGAGGATCACATTATCCAGGGTGTAGAGTTGGCCATACTGCGCTTTCAGCCGATCAAGAACTTCCAGCGTGATGTTATGTTCAATGCTGCCAATGTCGGCGCTGACAAATGCGATCCGCTTGCCGGTTTCTGGTTCGGCAATAATGAATGCCCGTGACCGCTGGCGAATGTGCAGCCCCTCGGTCAGCTGATCTTCGCGACCAAAGCCCCACATCTGAACACCAAAGGCCGGGCCGGTAATATCGGTCATGCCCCGACCAATCAGATATTCTGATCCCTCAGCCCGTGCGCTGGTAGCACCGAAGCATACGAACGCCGCAAGCAGACTTTTCAATATGATTGGTTTCATTATGCTGTGCCCCACTGTCAAAGCCGATTACCTGTTGTCCCCAATTTTTACAGGCCGCCAGACTCAAAAGCTAGTTTTGACTATCCATGTGGAGTTAAAGCAGCTTCTCCAGCCACATCACATCCCAATAGCGGTCAAACTTTCGGCCCACTTCAGAATATGTGCCCACCTCGGCGAAGCCGAAGCGTTTGTGAAGCGCGAGGGACGAGGTGTTCGGTAAGGTGATGCCTGCGAGCGCGCGATGGACGTCTTCCCCATCCAGCGCATCGAAGAGGCGTGTGTAGAGAGCCGTCCCAAGACCTCGTCCCCCGGCGTTTGGGGCGAGATAGACACTCACTTCGATTGATGTCTCATAGGCTGCTTTTGGTCGATAGGCGCCAGAACACGCCCAGCCCAAGACGGCATCGCCCTTCATGGCTACAAAACATTGATGCCGTCCGGTGGTCCCAAGTTTTTGGAGCCAGTAAGCGCTGTCTTCGTCTGTTTTCGGATCTATGTCGAACGTGATCGGTGTCTCACGAATATAGTGATTGTAGATCTCGTTTATCTGCGGAATGTCTGCTTCCACCGTCCAGCGGATCGACACATCGCTCATTGTGCCAGCTCCTGCAACAGTGCCGGGATTCGTTCGGATAGATCTTCTGCTATCAAGCCTCGCCCAACCCTCGCCCCCGCTTCTCCATGCAGCCAAACTGATGCGGCAGCGGCTTCGAAGGCCGGCATGTCCTGCGCCAATAGCCCCGTGATGATACCTGCCAGGACATCGCCAGAACCTGCTGTGCCAAGTTCAGGTCCTGCGTTTGAATTGATCGCCGCTCGCCCGTCAGGCGCTGCAATGATTGTATCGGGACCCTTGAGCACGATGACGCCGTGCGCCCTGGCAGCCGCCGCCCGGGCTTGCTCAAGCTTCGATCCGTCAACGTCTGGAAAGAGCCTTTTGAACTCTCCCTCATGGGGTGTCAGCACGACTGGCCCTGCAAAATAATTATCAACCGCCACGAACAAGTCGCGGGGTATTGCTTCAAAGGATGTCAGCGCGTCCGCATCAAGAACGGTTGCCGCACCGGATGTGAGAACAGCCTGTACATTGTCTCTTGTGTCTGCACCAACCCCGTTGCCAGGGCCAATCAGCACAGCGTTTTTACGCTTATCGTCGAGAAGGGCGGTGAGGCCTTCTGCCCCTTCAAACCGCTGCAACATGACAGCAGTAAGGTGAGAGGCATTGACCTGCAAGGCATTGGGTGGTGAGGCAACCGTCACAAGGCCTGCTCCAACTCTGAGCGCAGCCCGTGCGCCCAGTCTCGCTGCGCCGGTCGCACCAGGACCACCGGACACTGACACTGCATGACCTTTTGAATATTTGTGGCCGGTCTGATGGGGGTTCGGAAATACCGACTGCCAAAGTGCTGGCATGTTTTCGAACAGGGTGATGTCTGTTTCGGCAAGGGCTGCCTCTTCTATGCCGATATCAGCAACGACGATCTCGCCGCACCTGGCACGCCCGGGAAAAAGGAGATGCGCTGCTTTCTTTCGGAAAAAGGTGACAGTGAGGCTGGCTGCAAATGCAGCCCCTCTTACAGCGCCGCTGTCACCCTCAATCCCGCTTGGAACATCAACCGACATTACGGGTGTGCCACGTTCCGCAGCCAGCTCAGCGAGCACTCTTGGTGTGCCCTCCATGTCTTTGGAAAGTCCAGCACCAAAAAGAGCATCTATAATCAATTCAGCATTGTCGATAGCATCTGTTGTAAGCGCATAGACCGGACCATTCCATCTATGTGCCATGTGCCCGGCATCCCCTTGAAGGGCATTGCGTTCACCCATCAGGTAAATTGAAACGCCCCACCCCTCCTGTCTTAGCAACCGGGCGATAACAAATCCGTCACCGCCATTGTTACCGGGGCCGCACAGAACGGCGACCTGGCATCGATCGAAGCGCTCTCTAATCGCGTCAACGCAAGCTTTGCCTGCCGCTTCCATAAGGGTGATACCGCTGGTGCCGCGGGCGATTGCCCAGCGATCAGCGTCATACATTTGCTCAACAGTTAGAACTGCACTCATGGTCTGAGTATAAGCGCATCGCGATGGCGGAAAAAAGGCGGTTGGGTGCTAAAGGTTTGCGCCATATCGATCTGCATATTGTTTGGGCGTCATCCCGCTGGCACGCCTGAATTGTTTACGAAAGGCACTTTCATCTGCGAACCCTGTTGCCTGCATCAGATCTTGTACACGCACTGGCAAGGTTTCGATGAGCCGCTTAGCGACACTCATTCTGACGTCGTTGATGAAACCCTTAGGCGTTAAGTTTGTTGCTTCGTGCAGATGCCGTTGCAATGTCCTGGTTGTCATACCCACGTGGCGTGCAACCGCCCCAACTTCGGGCATATTCGGCAGTTCTTCCAACACAAATGCTTCAACCTGTTTGGCAATTGGTAGCGTCTTTTTCCGCAGATCCATTGTCCTAAAAGCTGATTGAGACGGCGGCGTCCGTTCAATCATTGCAAATTTTGCGACCAAAGAAGCCAGGGACCTTGAGAATAGACTTTCGATCAAATGAAGACCCAGGTCGAGGTGGGAATACGGTCCGGCTGCGCAGATGATCTTCCCATCATCTGTTAGCGTTTTGTCCCTATTCAAGTTGATGTTTGGATATCTCTCCAAAAGCTGATCCTGCGCCCACCATGTTGCTGTTGTTTCTCGCTCATCAAGCAAACCTGCCTCGGCCAAAAGAAACACGGAGCTACATTGTGCTGCGAAATTACCTCTCTTTGCACTCCAGGTCCGGAGAGCCTTGATCTCTGCAGATCTCTCTTTAACGCAGGACACCAGGTCAAGGTCTTGGGTCATGCAGCCCGGGATTAGGAGAAAATCATCGGGTTTCGCTCTCGGCAACTTTCTCTCAACAGGCAGCAACATTCCGCCATCGCATTTCACGGCTTCGCCAGTGAGGCCCACTAAGACGGGGTTGAACAGAGCAGCTTTCGCCTGGCCTGTTTCGGCTGCAACCCTGTTGGCAAGATGGAAAATCTCGACAAGCCCTAGAACAGCTGAGGCAACACAGCCATCCAAAGCCAAGATGTATAGGTTCCGCATGTTGAGCTTCCTTCGTTACACATTGTCGTGTTTGCCCATATATTTGTCCTTTTGGCCAATAGTCAATGGTTGGCAGCAGAGCGATTGTGTCCCTCAACATCAGACATGGAATGAGGATATTGAGATGCCAGCAGCCGCTAACACTCCAGCCTTCCGCCTTTTGCGCGGCGTACTTGTTTTCAAGATAATTGTGACACTCACACTCTGGGCAGGGCCCCTGCTCCTCTTCCCGGTCTCTGCATTTGAGAGCCTGATGGGGCAAGCGCCTGAACCCATCAGTTATGCGCGTCTGCTTGGCGTTGCCTACTTGGCGCTTGTTGTAAACTATGTGGGTGGCTACATGCTGGCTAAGCGACACGTTGCTCCCTGGATCACCATTACTACCGGCCTGGTGAGCAATGGTGGAGGTTTGGCGATTCTGCTCTATCTCAGCGCAGCAAGCGCACAACCAACCTCAGCACTCACTCTTACCTCTATGGGTGCATTGGCAATTATCACAGCGGGGCTGGTGACAAGTACCGTTCAGCTGTGGTCAACCCTGCAGGCCAAACCTACACTTGTTTAGTTGACTTTGGTCTCCGCCTCACCGCCCTGTTCGACGACGTTGAGCTTACCACCTTCAGTTTCAAACAATGTCACGGAGCAATTGTCTGGACGAAAGCAGATGACACTCGGGTCATTTAGCGCATGACCAACAGCTGCGTTAATGGCAATGAAGTGAGAGAAGATCACGGTGTCTGTTTTGAGCTCAAGCAACGCGTCGGCGACGGATTGTTTCCAACCGATGAGGTTTAGATCGTGACCTATCGG
>JAJFGY010000291.1 GCA_021775935.1 Alphaproteobacteria bacterium | reverse complement strand
CCTCAAATGACAGGATTTCATCAGAGCTATGGCCGACGAAAACGATGACACCCAGCCGGAACGTATCACTGTTTTGGCAAAGGACTTCACGCCCGCAGCAATGGAATTTCATCGCCGCAATATGAGCGCGAAGGGGTATCGCATGGAAGGCCAGATTGTTCCTCGGAAATTCCAGATGATCGAAGGCATGGGCGAACCAACAGACCTCTTTGAAAGCGAACGCTTTTATGCCGTCACGTTTGTTCGCAAATCTGACCAGGAATAAGCAGTACCATACGGGGTCATGATGACCAGCGAGGGCGAACAACACCCACAGTCACCAACACCCGACACGCCGGAGGGTGAAGGCAGCGCTGAGGATGACACATTGCTTGCTCCCGGAGATGTCGATCGCTGGACACTCCTGCGTGACGTCACCGTCTTTCAGGGAAAACTTATTCTCGATGGGCTTCGCGACCTCCTGCTAAGCCCGATCTCAATCGCAGCCGCTCTTATTGGCATTTTCAGCGGTGGGGACCGGCCAGGCCGGCAATTCTACGACCTGCTCTACCTTGGCAAACGCTCAGAGAGCTTCATCAACCTATTCGCCGCCGCACATCATGTGTCTCCTCCCTCGTTCGACAAGGAGGGTGGCGAGAGCGTTGATGATCTGGTTGACCGGCTGGAAAATGTTGCCCGCCAGCAATATGAAAAGGGTGGCCTTACACAGAATGCGAAAGACGCTGTTGACCGAGCACTCGACGCCGTCAACAAAAGCCTCAAAAACCCCAAAAGTGACAAAAACTAAAGACCGGCAGGCACTCGTGGCCAGAGAAATCACTAGGTTTTTTCTGGCCCTAAACTCCCCACCGTGCATCAATGAACCGAGTAGCATCTCGCTGGATTCATTTGGAGTCCAAAAACGCTGGGGAGAATAGCATGAGCGCGTCTGAAGAATTTGGACACGGGACGGAAGCAGGTGACGTTGTCAAAGGTGTGAGCCTTGCCGGGAAGACCGCCATCGTCACCGGGGGCGCATCTGGTCTTGGTGTCGAAACTGCCAGAGCGCTGCTGAAAGCAGGAGCCGCCGTGACCCTGCCGGTCCGCTCCCCGAGCCGTGGAGCCGAAGTCGCAAAATCACTGTCAGAAGATACAGGCAACCCAAATATCTCCGTGGCGCAAATGGACTTGATCGACTACGCAAGTGTTCGCGCATTCACCGACGCGTTTCTCAAAGACCATGATCGCTTGGATATTCTTATCAACAATGCAGGCATCATGGCCTGTCCGCTTGCCCGGTCGCCGGAGGGCTATGAAAGCCAATTTGCAACCAACCATCTAGGCCACATGCTGATGACAGCAAGGCTCGCCCCAGCCCTCATCAAGGCAGCGCCTTCGCGAGTTGTTTGCCTCAGCTCCCTTGGGCACAGGCTCTCTCCCATCCGCTTCGACGATATCAATTTCGAAACGACAGAATACGAGAAATGGACAGCCTACGGCCAAGCCAAGACCGCCAACGCGCTCTTTGCAGTCGAGCTGAACCGCAGGCTATCTGACAAAGGGGTCACGGCCTTCTCCGTTCATCCTGGAGGCATCATGACAAACCTACAAAGAGACATGTCTGATGCCGAGATCAAAGGCATGGGCTGGGTCGACGACGATGGCAATGTCCGCGAGGGCTTCAAGACGCCAGCTGGTGGTGCTGCAACCGCGGTATGGGCAGCGACGAGCGCTACGCTCAACGGCAGAGGCGGTGAGTATTGCGAAGACTGCCACGTTGCAGAACCAGCAAGAGAAGATATCCCATTTGCTGGTGTGCAGGCACATGCACAAGATGCAGAGGCCGCGAAGAAGCTTTGGAAAATGTCAGAAAGAATGTTGGGCGAGACGTTCGAATTCTAAAATCAGGCCGCGAAGTAGCCAATGCCGAAATAGAAGGCGATGATAATTGCGATCGAGATCAAGATTGAAATGATCGCTAGCGTCGCCCCTACTGCAACGATTGCTCCGTCATGCTCGATAAGACCCAGCCCCAATACGGCAAATGAGATTGCAGGAAGCCAGGCGCTCAATGGGATTGGCAGGCAGAGGTTAATCGCGGAGGCCAGGAGCAAGGCTCCCAGAAGCCGCTCCGCCCTGCCTTCAAAGAGAAACGAAAGCCGCGCTTTCGTCAGCCGCGCCACGGGACGCGCGATGGGGAGAGCTTTGAGCGCTGCTTTGCGCCACTTCTCTCGCTTCAGATGCCGATCAAGCAAGAATTTCGGAAGCCATAGGTCCCTCCGCCCTATCACCATCTGAACCGAGATAAAGAGTGCGGGAATTCCGAAGACCAAGTTGGAGCCATAGGGCAAGGGCAACATGTTCAGCAGCCCAACAAGCAGAAGCGCCCAGCCGAAACTCCGGTCGCCCAGTCCGCCGAGAACGTCTCCCAAAGTACTCCCATCAGGGCCGTTTCGGGCCCCAAGGCCCGCCAACCCGCGGATCGCACCACTTCTTTTCTTAGTCATTGACTGTCCGAAACACTGTTCCGAACGGCTGTACCATATTGCGACAAACGAGGGTAGCTCTCAGTTTGAGCGTTATCCGATCATCTGGAACCACAAACAGCACCGGTTTTACACAGTTTTTCGGCTTTTAGGCCAACCAAACAGGAAACGGCTCTAGGTAACCATACGCTTGAAGGCATCTCCGTGCTTGTCAACAAACTGATGCTTCAAAGCTCCCGCTATATGCGCGGCAAAGACCGCATAAAACAGCACCGGCAGGGCAAGCTTATGCAGGACGCCCCAGGGAATGATGAGGTCGGCATTAGGGGCCCAGAAAAGCGGCGTATCCCAGAAGAAGAAATGAGAATATTTGCCGCCAAAGGTCGACATCACAAACCCCGAGATCGGGAAACCGATCATCAGGACATAGAGCAACACATGCGCTGTATGTGCAGACCGTCTCTCCCATGTTTTAAGGCTCGTATCGAGTGGTGGTGTGGGGCTTACGCGATGCCAGACAAGCCGAATGAATACGAGCAACAAGACGGTGAGCCCTAGGGACTTGTGCACCACATAATATCCCTGCCGATACCACGCATCTTCCGGGATCATAGAGGTGAAAACGCCCATCGGGATCAACCCGACAAAGAGAATGGCCGTCGTCCAGTGAAGGACCCTGGTTGCTCGTCCATAACGTGTTTGTTCATTCGTCGCGTCCAACGCCAAAACATCATCTCTTTTGGTCTGCCAGTAGGTCACAAGAAGCAAGAACACCCCGCCAATTGTGAAGGCAACACCCAGAAGCCTCATATGACCGGGCTTGAGTTCATCAACAGAGAAAGCTGGTGGACGGACATTGTCGAACGCGCCAATCACATGGAGCCATCCTATTATAAGGCCAATTCCGAGCGTCATAGCTGCAGCAAGAAACGTTCCCACGATCCGCCGACTGGGCGACGCATGATTGAGCCAGGCTGCCGTCACCAGAATGAGGACGAGCAGCACCACGCCTGCAATGCTGTCTGCCTGGTAGGCCATGCGATGGTCATTATCACCAGCATTGGCAAGCAACTTTGCAGTGAGCTCATTACCTGCTTCCGTGGGCGTCAGAGGCCCTTCTGCCATTGCCAGAGAGGGAAGAAAAACAAGTGTCGCCAGGACACTCAAAACTGCAATAAACCTACCTAGTCGGAACATGACTTCTCCCCGTCTCGCTTAAAAGTTCAAGATTGTGACATAGAGTATCAAACACAAGAGCAGTCATTTTTGACCTGAACGAGTTCTGATGATTTATGATCCAATCGGCTATACCCCGTGAGGTTCAGCACAAGAAAATGGACGCAGAGATGACCGAAAAACCCTGGTTCCTCTACATACTGGAATGTGCTGGTGACAGGCTCTATACGGGCATCACCGTCGATGTGGACGCAAGGTACTCAGCCCACGTAAATGGTAAGGGGGCGAAATTCACAAAGGGCTTCCCCCCTAAAAGGATACTGTTCCAAGCAGAGTTCACAGATCGTGGCGCAGCCAGTCGCGCTGAAATCGACTTCAAAAAACTTACCGCACAAGAAAAACGGCGTTTCCTAGCGCGCCAAGCTCACGCAGAAAAGGCCTGATCATGACGTCACCTGAAAACAACGAAAAACTTGCGGACCTGGAAATTCAATTGGCTCATCAGGCCAAACACCTGGAAGAGCTGAATGAAATTGTGCGCACCCAGTGGGCCGAAATCGACAAACTCACCCGGTCGGTGACCCTCCTCGCCGACAGGCTTGTGAATGTTGAAGACGAGGGCAAAAAAGGGGCACCTGGAGAAGAACCACCTCCACCCCACTATTGAGCCATCATATACCCTTCTTTGCAGCACAACAGACGACCGAGTATATCAAGTCTATGACCTCGCTCGCTCCTCGGCCCATAAAGTACAACCCTCCAGCCACGCCCCTGTCTGTGCTGCACCATGACGCGCAGATTCTCATCCTGTCAAAACCATCAGGACTGCTTACGGTACCCGGAAAACCCGCAGCCCACGCAGACTGCTTGGAAGCCCGTGTCCGCGCAAAATTTCCGACTGCAACCATCGTTCATAGACTCGACATGGACACGTCCGGCCTCCTCGTAATGGCCATGACCGCAGAGGCCCACCGACATCTGGGATTGCAATTCGAACGGCGCAAAACAGAAAAAACCTATATCGCGCGTGTCTGGGGACAGGTGAACGAGAATGCTGGCACAATCCTCGCCCCAATCATCACCGATTGGCCCAACAGACCCCGGCAAATGATCGATTTTGAAAACGGTCGCCATGCAGAGACCAGATGGCAAGTCATTGAACGGGAGGGCATCACAACGCGCGTACAACTTCACCCTCATACCGGGCGCTCCCATCAGTTGCGGGTCCATATGCTAAGCCTTGGACATCCGATCATGGGCGACAACATCTACGCACCAGACGACGCCTTCAATGCAGCGTCCCGGCTTCAATTGCACAGCGAAAGCCTGACATTGCATCACCCAGATGGTGGAGAGAGGGTAACATTCCACGATCCCTGCCCCTTTTGACGCCAGCTCAACGCGCCTCAGCCTGAAATCGCCCCACCATGGGTTTTAATCATTGCGGCAGCAAGACCTGCCCCCATGAGCGCCAGCGTTCCTAAGAACAGGAAAGCATTCTGTTCGCCACCATAGGAAATTGCCGCTCCCGCAATTGCCGGGATAGCAATGCCACCACACATGCCAACACCAACCAGCAGGCTTGAAAGGCGGGGCGCTTCAACCATCGCGCCGGCAAGCCACGCAAACATGTTTGGAAAAATGAGGGCGACCGCAGCGCCTGCCGCCACAAAAGCATAAGGCGCCACTCCAGCATTTTGCGTCAGCAATAAACACACACCGCTCACAAGCAACCCAACAAAGACAAGGGGACCGGGGCGAACAACAAGACTGATCCCAACGGCACCGATCCGCATTACCGTAAAGGCCACGTAGAAAAGAGATGTGAAGGCGGCAGCATCTCCTTCCCCCACGCCCTGGGCAACGAGGACGGTCGCGCCCCAGCCAACGGCGGAAATTTCGAGCCCCACCCCGACGGCCATGAGCACCAATATCCAACGATATCGTTTAAAGAGGACACTCACCGTGTCGCCGCCCTCGATCGCCGCTGGCCCCCGGTCATCACTCCCAAGTGCAAACGGCAGGATCGCCAACGCAATCAACGCAATGACCAGAAATGCACACTCTGGTGCCCCATTCATCCACAGCAACAAGAGCGGCGCGCCAATGGCACCAACACCAAAAACTGCGTTGAGCAGGTTCAGCAGGACCGGCGACCGCGCACCAAAAGACGAGGCTGCAAAGCCGTTAAACCCGACAGTAAGCAGGCCATACCCGCAGCCATTGAACGCTGCCCCCAGCAATGCCAGCTCCCATGAGGTCGTGGAAAAAATGGCGGTGGAACCAATAGCAATACTTGCCACACCGAGCCCCGGCCGCCATCGCAATGCCCAGTTAGGAAGATTAAGCGCTGACAACGATACGCTCACAAAGGCGCCCACCCAATGAGCGCTCAGGATCAATCCAGCAGCACCGGGACCCAATTCATAAAGACGTTCAAACGCGGGGAGTGAGGGACCAAAGAGAGCCTGCGCAATGCCGATGAGTGAAAAGGCAAAAAAGCCCGTCCCCATCGTAAGAACTTTGGACGGCGCCTTCATTATTGGAAAATCCTCAACTCTGTTGTTCGAGGGAAGGCAGATCGTTTAGACCATCAAGCCAATCCACGTGCGATGTGTTCCACACGCTCACGCGCGGCGGCAGCTGGTCTTTCACATCCAAAATGGGGACGCGAATAGAGGCAAACAATGTTGGGTCTCCTTCAGGAGGCACCGATCCAATATTCGTCCCGCAAGTCGCGCAAAACAGCTGGCGCCGCGTGTTACCACTATCGCCCACCTTGTCAAAGGCGGTCACATTTCCTGATTGAAATTTGAGGGTGGTTTTGTCGCCAAAAACAGTGTGCCGAAATGCCGAACCACTCACCCTTTGGCAATCAAGACAATGACAGATCGCTACTTTCAATGGGTCCACCTCAACGGTGAAGCAAACATCGCCGCAAAAACACGTCCCTTTAGCTTCAATCATTCCTGAAAACCCCTGAATTCTTCATCTGCAGCCAAACCCACAACCGGGTCAGAATCTGTACTGACGCTACAGGAAATGCGGCAAAAACACCCTTTTTTGATGCCTTTGGGACCCAACACACCTTAAAGCCTAAATCCTTCCATTAAGGATTCCTCAAGTCACGAACTTTAGAGTTCACCCAAAGCGCCCTGGGCATCGAAGAGGAATTCATCGATGAAGAAGGAACAGCAGATTGAGTTAGGCGACCAACTCATCTCACATTGGCGGTCACTTCTCTCCTGCGACTGTATCCCTGGAGCAGGAAAATTTGTGCCCGATGCGAGCCTCAAAACGCTCCTGCCGCATATTATCATTCTCGAGGTGAGTGAGGGTGACGTAACCTTAAGTCTGCTAGGCCCTGCGCACGACAACAGACTACCCGTCAATCCAACTGGATATTCCTATTTGGAAACACTGGCGCCAGAGCGGCGGTACCCGACCCTCCTGCGGGTGCAAACCATGCTGCAACAGAAGTGCGGCGCGCGCATGGAAATGGAAGAAGAACAAGAAGACGGAAGCATCGCAGCCACCTACCTCACCGTTGTGCCGTTCGCCCCAGACAACACTAGAAGTGCATGTCTGGTCGCCATCGCGCCCCCCGACACCATGGCCGGTCCTGAGAGCAAAACAGGCGGTATGTCTTTCCTGGGTCGCCCCGTCAAGACCTTCGACTATCTGGACCTTGGGTTTGGGGTTCCCTCACAGATGGCCGAAAAAATCATGGGTATAGAAGCCCCATCCCCTGACTTACAGTGGCCAGACCTCAAGACACTCGTTGATTGATCCCGAGGCGATGACCCGCGTCTAGAACTGATACCTGACGGCTGCGGTGATTGAGTGTTCCTGATAGTCGGTCTGGAACTCACCGTCATAGAGGAAGCGGACAGAGAACTGATCATCCATTTCGTAGGTGAGGCCAACACCCGTCGCATAGGAGAACTTGTCCCG
Organism: Alphaproteobacteria bacterium; assembly: GCA_021775935.1. Classification (GTDB taxonomy): domain Bacteria; phylum Pseudomonadota; class Alphaproteobacteria; order Parvibaculales; family Parvibaculaceae; genus Mf105b01. The sequence continues at coordinate 900 of JAJFGY010000291.1, read as the reverse complement.
CGCTGTCGTCTGACTGACAAAGGTGCCACCCCCGACAATGTTGCCGGTGATCGCGTCATTTGGCCCTGCAAGCTCTTGCAGACCGCGCACATAGGCCTCAGGGATCAGTTTTGCGCCATCTTCCAAAACATGGGTGTAGCGACCACTCAAACCCAGAACACCCCTCAGTGACGTCAGGCTCTGGCTGCCAATCGTGGTAGGCAGCACACCGGTCTCGGTATAGCCGTCAATCGAGACTTTGTTGTAGCGAAGCCCCACATGTGGGGAGAGGTCCCAGGCACCATCTGTGAAGACCTTGCCCACTTCCACCCGGCTCATGAACTGATTGCCATCATAATTGGCCGTGTTCACACCGCCAGCAGCCAGCCTGCGGCTGTCATACTCATTCATGCCAAAGCCCACTGTGGCATTTACATAGAAGTCTTCCGGACGATAGGTGCCATAGAGCAGCACCCCATAGCCTTCAATATCCTGATTGGCATTCGGGTTGACGCCGTTCTCATCCACCTTGGTGTCTGAGTAGAACAGGGCCAGACCCATTCGAAGGTTCTCTGCCACATCCCCGTCCATGCCCAGCGAGACCGCATAGGTGTCGGAGTCAAAGCCGTTCACCCCGGAAGGTTCATATTCAGCAAAGCTCGCCCCTGCCCGCCCCCAAAGCGCCCAGTTACCAGGTCCTCCAAGGAACTGTTCACCAGCCGCAACACCGGTTTGGCGCTCGCCACTATCGACAACGGTAAAGCCCCCGCCACTCAGCCGGTCCATGATGAGATCCAGCACCATGTCGGTCGAGACAACCGTGCTCGACCCGCTCGCACCGGATTCAGAGGGAAGCGAGTCTTTTACCAGCTGGAAGAGCGCAGCCTCCTGCTCTGCAACAGGGAACTGAGCCAGATAGGT
>JAJFGY010000030.1 GCA_021775935.1 Alphaproteobacteria bacterium | reverse complement strand
GGGCTATCACCCCATGACCATGTACTTCCCGCTGGTTGTCCATGGCGCCATGTTGGTGGAACCAACGGAGAGTGAATCCAAGGCGAGCCTTGATCTCTTCATCGACACGCTGGCTGATCTTGCCAAGAGTGCGAAGCAGGGGGATGTGGACCGTTTCTCAGGAGCACCATATCTGGCACCCATGAGGCGGCTTGATGAGACTCAAGCAGCGCGAAAACCGGTTCTCACCTGGTCTCCGCCGGCACCTGCCCAGGCTGCAGAGTAAAACCAATTGAAGGTGGGTCGGCTTTGCCGGCCCATTTTACGCCGCCGTAAGCCGCTCAAAATATACTTGAAGCATCTGTGTTTGACGATCTGCATTAATGTGTCGTGGTGAAATGATTGCGTGAATGCTGATGCCATCCAACAGGCACAACAATGTGTCTGCCTCCAAATTCGGATCGATGGCTTTCAAGACAGTCCCTTTCTCTTGAAGAGTAGTTAGGACCGCTGCAAAAAACTCCCTCATTTCTCTATTCCGCACGGAATGTTCTCTTGCCAGACCTGGCTTGGAGAACACTGAAACGGTGAAGGAAAGCCAACTCTTCCAGAATGTCACCCCGGTGCTCCTAGGCAATAGTGCGACGAGTAGTTGTTGCAATGCCGCAAGGCTTGTCTCGCCCTTGAGAAAAGCATCGACTTCATGGCTGAACTTTTCGACGACTTGCTCAAGCGCAAACGCGAGAACAGCATCTTTGTCTTCGAAGTGATGCATGAGCACACCGGTGGAGCAGCGCATTTCCGCGGCAATGGCCCGAAGGGATGTTTTCTCCAATCCCTTCTTTGAAATGACCTGCCAGGTGGCTTTCGCCACTTCGTCCCGGCGACCATCAGCGATCCGGCTGGTTTTGACGTCTGCATTTTTCACACAGCACCCACTTCCCGTCTTCACCGAGAGCAAGACTTGATTCCGCGAGTTTATCACAGCCCTCATCGGCTCATTCTTGACTCAATAAAAACATAACAGTTATGATGTATTTCATCAATAGAAGACGCATGAATGACAGAAACAGAAGAATTCGAAAGTCCGCGGGGTAGGTCCGGAGCACAGAAAGCAGGCATGACGGGCCGCTTGCTCTTGGTTTTGCTGGTGCTGTTGCGGGCGGAATTTCGCCAGGAGGAATGTCAATGACGTTAGAAGCGGCTGAAGCAAATGCAATTGAGATCCCGGGTTATTCCGGAAGGGGTGTCTCGGTGAAAGCAGGGACCCGGGTGCGCATCACCGACATTGAGGGTGCGCAGATAGCTGATTTGTTCGCACTGGTGCAAAGCGATCCGGCGGAGCATTTATGCGCAGCTCGAACACGCTTGACATGCGGACGGTTGTTTCCGGTGGTGGGCCAACAGTTCGTCACAGATAAATACCGCCCAATTCTGACATTTATCTCTGATCAATCTCCCGGGGTACACGACAGTCTGTATGCAACCTGTGATCCGGGCTTGCATGAAGCGCTGGGTGGTGGGGCGTCGCATGCCAATTGCCATGACAATTATCTGACCGCGACCAAGACGGTGGGTTTGGAGACCGCATGGGTTCCAGCCCCGATTAACTTGTTTCAGAGCACGCCGGTACACCCAGATGGGAGTCTCGGGGCTGAAAAGGCCCCGACGAAGCCTGGAGACAATGTTGTGCTGCAGGCGGAGATGGATCTCTATCTGATCGTGACGGCCTGTTCGGTTGATGAAATCGACATAAATGGGGGCATTTCGACCCCGATCCGCCTCGAAATTCTGGAAGACAAGGGTCAGGATCAAACTTGTCACTCTTGACAAATTTGATAAAAAGCCCCATTCTTTTCAAAGATGACAAGAATGGAGTGCCGTATGGCGCGGGCAAAAATAGAAGACGAACGCAAAGAGCAGATCCTGGCTGGCTTTGAGGCCTGCGTGATCCGCAACGGGTTAGCGAAAACCACACTGCAGAAGGTCGCAGACGAAGTGGGGCTACCCAGAAGCCTCGTGCGTTATTTCGTGGGCAATCGGGACTCCATGGTCGACTTGTTGATCGAGCGCATGATTGAGAGGGGGGAAGCAACCCTCGCAACTGCTGAGCGTGATGGAGAGGTGAGCACCCTCAGTGACCTCATCGACACTATTTTTACCGTCACTTTCGATGATGAGACGTCAAACAACGTTGTGGGTGAGCTTTGGTACCTGGCACAGCGCGACGGGGCGATCAGATCGCGGCTGGCGGATATGTATAGCCGGATTACGGATGCGCTCGTTGTGCAAATGACTGCCGAGGAGATCGGCCCTGGGCTGGCAGAACGCGAAGACGTCGCTCAAGCACTCCTCTCGCTCGCTTATGGTGAGGCGAGCTTCACAGATATCGGTCTTAAAAAACCCAATTCAATTTCTTCCAGGCGTTTGGCTGATGCGCTCATTTATGAGCTTGCCACTGCCTCGAAAACCTAACGTGTGTTTTAGAAAGGAAATGACATGAAGAAGATAATCTTTGGAAGTGTTGCCTTAGTCCTGATGGTCGCCATTGGTGCAGGTCTCTATTTTAAGCGCGATATTGATCGCGCGAGGACCATCGCGGGCTTGTTCAATGGCTCAGAGCAATATGAAAACTTCAATCGGATGGCCGATCTTTTTCCTGTCAATACGATGACGGCATCTGACGTACCTTTCGATTTCCCTGAAGGGGAGGTCGCACCGCTGCCAACATCCTTCACCTATAAGGGTGAGACCATTGACACGGAAACATTCCTGGCTGAGACCGATACGAGCGCGGTGCTCGTGATCAAAGACGGTAGGGTACGCACTGAACGCTACATGTTGACCGGTGGGCGGGACGTCAACTGGCTCTCTATGTCAGTCGCCAAAAGTTTTGTGTCTGCAGCGGTCGGTATTGCGGTTGAAGAGGGCCACATCACCAGCATTGAAGAACCAATCACACAATATGCGCCCTCGCTTGCGGGTTCTGCCTATGATGGTGTGCGGATTAAGGACATATTGCAAATGTCATCGGGCGCTGCCTGGAACGAGGACTATAACGATCCAGAATCTGACATTAACCGCTTCGGACGGATCATGGCCCTCGGCGGCTCCTTCAATGAGTTCGCAGCGACACTGAAGCCCGAGCGCGAACCGGGAACCCACAACCACTACAACTCAACCGACACGCAGGTGCTGGGCATGTTGCTGGTGAACGCAACCGGCCGGACCATGGCGGATTACATGGAAGAGAAGCTTTGGAAGCCGCTCGGTATGGAATCCGACGCTTACTGGTTGATCGACAGCGAAGGCATGGAAATGGCTTTTGGTGGCCTGAATGCCACCGCCCGTGACTACGCCAAGCTGGGCGAGCTTTACCGCCTGGGAGGCAATTGGAACGGAACACAGATTGTGCCCGAGGAGTGGGTGCGTGCGTCTGTCACACCTGATGCACCGCATCTGACGCCAGAGGCAAAAGCAGGCGACACATTCCCAGTCGGCTATGGCTACCAATGGTGGATACCGGCAAGCACAGAGGGCGAATACTCTGCCATCGGCGTCTACAATCAGTTCATCTATGTGAACCCGGCCCGCAACCTGGTGATCGTCAAACTGTCAGCAAACAGCGATTATGCCACTTCGTTGGATGAAAGCGCTTACCGCGAGATGGAGACGCTTGAATTCTTCCGAACGATTGTAGCTTCTATCGAATAGAAGAGGACGAATCGGATAGCATGAGGAAACGGGTGCGCAGCGGCGTGCCCGTTTTTTCGTGGGGTCCCTATGACAGAAGCTGAGTTCCTGGAGACTGTATGTCGCAACAAGGTCAATGAGGTGGTTCTCGATCGTCTCCCGGACCTGGGTCTGAACGATGCATGGCTGGTTTCGGGCAGTCTTTTTCAAACCGTCTGGAACACCCTCACGGACAGGCCTTTGACCCACGGTATCAAAGACTACGACATCTTCTATTTTGATCCGGACACGTCCTGGAACGCAGAAGACACCGTGATCAACAAAG
>JAJFGY010000290.1 GCA_021775935.1 Alphaproteobacteria bacterium | reverse complement strand
AACACATGACGCCCAGGGCCGCTGCATGCACCGCCCCCAATGTCAACGCTCCCGTTAGCAATGGATGGGGGTAGACTATGGCGCCGAGTGCCAGGAGAAGGTGCAACACAAGCCACAGACTGACCGCGTGCCAGGTAACGCTCTCCAGCGCTTTGGGGAAACCCTCAAGCGCTGCCTGCATATCGGCATGAACTGTCCGGCCTGCGAGAAAAACATGCAGGACAACGCCAGAAGCGAGAAGAAGGGCAGCAATGGGTGTGTAGATGTTCATTGGTGTTTCCTCAAATGGAGGGCCACGCGGCGCCTGCTGCAATGACGAAAAACACAATCCAGGCAAGGTGCCGTCCCTTTGAGGCAATGAGCGCCACCGCACCTGTCACCAGAAAGGTTGCCGCAATTGTGAGCGGGACAAAGGTAGGATCATTCTCCAGGCCGAGAATCGGTGCTGCCAAAATCACGGCAAAGCCCACCCAGGCAAGCGTCGTGATGTGCCAGGCGAACCGCACAGTGCTGTTTAGAAACTCAGCATCAGGGGGGACACCATGCCAGTTCATACGCTTGAGGATCGGCTTGACGATCCCTCGTTCCCCCAGGATTGAGTGAACAAGCCCAACGCCTACCGCACTCAGCGCGGCCACCATTAACACCACTGTTTCGATCGTCATTTTTCTCTCCATACGCTTCCGTATTGAAAGTGTTGTCCGGTATGGTCACCGGGTCAATACGGAAGCGTATGGCATTTTGTCGCTGGAGCCTTGCATGAATGCAAAACCCAAAGAGCTGAGCAAAACAGACTGGATCGCCGCAGCGTTCCGCGCACTGGTCGCAGGCGGGCCCGCCGCAATGAATGTGGAACCGCTGGCCAAGAGCCTGCATGTGACCAAAGGCAGCTTCTATTGGCACTTCAAGGACCGTGCCGCCTTGCACACGGCCATGCTGGATCATTGGGAACAGATTGCGACGGACCACATCATTGATGATGTGGAGGCCCATGGCGGCTCGGGTCGGGAAAAGCTGGAGCGGCTTATTGGGCATGCGGTGAGCGCGGCACCCGATGCCTATGGCGGCGCGCAGGCAGAAGGCGTGCTGCGCGCCTGGGCTGCGAGTTATGACCCCGCCGGGACCAGCCTTGCCCGGGTGGACAAAAGGCGACGGGCGTATCTCACGCAGCTCTTCAAAGAAGCGGGCCTTGAAGCAACAGCGGCCCGCCACGCCGCAGACATTGCCTACTTGGCAAGCATTGGCGCCCAGAACACCCGCGCGACCGGCGGCAAGATGGATCGACCAAGCACCTGGACCTACCTGCTGGATCGGCTCTTAGATCAAAATTAGCTGCGCAGCGTTCCGTCGGTTGCTTTTGCAACAGCAGCGACGATCTTGCCGCTGACAGCTTCAAGTTCCTGATCGGTCAGGGTCTTGTCCTGAGGCTGAAGGGTCACTTCAATCGCCAATGACTTTTCATCAGCGCCCAGGCTGCCGCCTTCGAACGCGTCAAAGAGGGTCACCCGGGTGATCAGCTTTCTATCCGCGCCCATTGCCGCTCGCACAAGTGCGTCGGCGGCCTGATCTTTTGCCACAATGAAGGCAAAATCCCGTCGCACGGGCTGAAGATCTGGAATGGTGAGGCCAGGCTTGGTCTTTGTGGGTTTGACCTTGGGCTTGGGGATCGCATCCAGCAGAACCTCAAAGGCAACAATCGGCCCGGCAACATCCAACGCGTCCAGGATCTTTGGGTGAATTTCGCCAAAACGCGCGAGCACATTCTTTGGACCCATGCGCAACACGCCAGAGCGGCCGGGGTGATACCAGGCTGGGGCATCGGCAGCGACCTGCAGATTGTCGACTTTAGCTCCAAGGCTGGCGAGCAATGCGCTTGCATCCGCCTTCGCGTCAAACACATCAACTGCCTTTGCTGCGCCTTGCCACTGTCGTCCCGCACCGTTGATCCCGGCAGTTCCCTGACGAATGCCGGTGGCAACATTGATCTGATCGCTCGGCTGGTCCCCTTCATATTGCTGGGCCACTTCGAACAACATCACGTCTTGCGCGCCGCGCGCCATGTTCCGCCCTGCTGCCGAGATGAGGCCCGGCAGTATCGCTGGGCGCATATGGCTCATGTCGCTTGAAATCGGGTTTGCCAGTTCAAGCGATGCAATCGCGTTCTCGCCACCACCAAAGAGTTCGGCATGGGCTTTTGGAATGAAGGACCAGTTGACGGCCTCAACAAACCCCCGCGATGCCAGCACCCGCTTGGCATTGCGCAAACGCTTTTGCGGTAAGTTAAGCACCGGATCTGCCACGGCATGAGATTTCGGCAGCGGTGTGGACTTTACTTCGTCCAGTCCGTGAATACGCACGACTTCTTCTACGAGATCTGCCTCGCCAAACACGTCTGGACGCCAGCTCGGCGGCACCACATCAAGACGCCCGCCTTCCCCAAGAGTTACTTCAAAGCCCAGATCGCCCAGGATCTTTTCAACTTCGGAAACCTCAAGCGAGAGGCCGGTGAGCCGGGACACCCGAGAAGGGTCAAAAGAAATCACATGGGACATGTCGGGCGTTTCACCGGCAACGACCCTGTTTGAGGCTTCACCACCGCAAAGCTCCATGATCAGCGCTGTGGCACGATCAACCCCTGGCAATGTGGAAGCCGGGTCAATGCCGCGCTCAAACCGGTAACGCGCATCTGACACGATGCCCGTTTTTCGTCCTGTGGATGCCGTTCTACGAGGATCGAAATAGGCGCTTTCAATGAAGACATCTGTCGTTGTGTCTGTTGAGCCGCTTTCCTCGCCGCCCATGACCCCTGCAAAGCCCAGCACATCTGCATCGTCTGCAATGACCGTCATGGTCTCGTCGGCTTTATATTCCTTGCCATCAAGCGCTGTGAATGTTTCGCCTTTGCCAAGCCGGGCACGCAGTGTGCCGGAGAGTTTTGCCACGTCATAAACGTGGAGCGGGCGCGCCTGGTCGTAGGAGAGATAGTTCGTGATATCAACGAGCGCATTGATGGGGCGCAGACCGATCGCCAGCAAACGTTCTTGCATCCATGACGGGCTCGGGCCGTTCTTCACGCCCCGCACCATACGTCCAGCAAAGACAGGACACGCGTCTTTTGTGTCAGGCGCAAAATCGAGCTCAACGTTCACCGAGCTTTCGAAGCTGTCCGTCACGGTAGGCACGGCGCTTTCTTTAAGCGTGCCGAGACCCGCCGCCGCGAGATCACGAGCAATGCCATAAACACCCAGACAGTCTGGGCGGTTAGGTGTGATGCCGATTTCAATCATCGGATCGGTTTTGCCGAGCGCTTTTGAAGCGGGCGTACCGACCGCAATGTCGCCATCGAGTTCAATAATGCCGTCATGTTCTTCGGAAAGCTCAAGCTCTCGTTCGGAACACATCATGCCGTTGGATTCCACGCCGCGGATCTTCGTTGGTTTCAGCACCATGCCGTTCGACGGAATGGTTGCACCGGGAGGCGCGAAGATACCGAGCAGCCCTGTCTTGGCGTTTGGCGCACCACAAACAACCTGCAGCATTTCGGTTTTGCCCTCGATCAGCGCTTCCACCTTGCAAAGCTTCAGCTTGTCGGCATCGGGATGCGGGCCCGCTTCAACAATGCGCGCCACAGCGAAGGGGGCAAGGGCTGCTGCCGGGTCCACCACATCTTCAACCTCAAGGCCGATCATGGTGAGCTTGTCGACAATCTGATCCAGCGTTGCGTCTGTATCGAGATGGTCTTTCAACCAGGAGAGGGTGAACTTCATGATGAGAGCCCTCCCGCCAGCGTTGGCACATCAAGTGCGGCAAATCCGTAGTGACGCAGCCAGCGCAGGTCGGTTTCGAAGAAGGCGCGCAGATCCGGGATGCCATATTTCAGCATCGCCAACCGGTCGATGCCGACGCCGAAGGCAAAGCCCTGAAATTCATCCGGGTCGATGTTTGCTGATTTCAGCACATTCGGGTGCACCATGCCGCAGCCC
>JAJFGY010000289.1 GCA_021775935.1 Alphaproteobacteria bacterium | reverse complement strand
ACAGATGGTTTGTCACCGCTTCCAAAATTCATCTCACGTTTTGGCGCGGACCCGAGAGACACAATCTTGCCATCCCGACGCACGCGTGTGCCTGCGCCAATGCTTTCAATCATTGTCTTTGCTGTGCCGCGCGAAGCAGAGCCGCTACCTGAGATACCCAGAACAAGATCCACCGCGTCGGGCATGCGACGTTTCATATGCGCGGCAAGACAATCGCTAGGCACAACGTCAAACCCAACGCCGGGCATCACCATGACACCGGCTTCTTTCGCTTCATCATCGCGGCGCGCGCAAGCTTCAAAGACACTTATTTCGCCGGTTATGTCGAGATAGTGGGTACCCGTACGCAAACAGGCATCGACCATTGGCTTTGACGTCGCAGAGAACGGACCGGCAGCGTGAAGCACGACATCTACTTCCCCGAGCGCGTCATCCAATGCTTGTCGGTCAGAGAGATCAAACGCACGGAACTCTGCTTCATACTGGTTGGCGAGGCTTTTTAGCTTCGCCTCGCTGCGCCCAGCAATAATTGGCGAAAGCCCCTTATCGCGGGCGAGCCGCGCCAACAGCCTGCCCGTATATCCCGTCGCACCGTAGATCATGAACCGGCCAGTCATTGCACCTGTTCTCTCATATTGTTGTTTGAACACGTACTTTCGGTCATCGGTGCCTGTGAAGCAACCCGAGGCCCTCCAGCTCTTCGCGAAGTGCTTTCGCATCCGTAAACTGAATACCGTGAAGCCCCAAACGATCAGCTGTCTCTACATTTTCACTTAAATCGTCGACAAACACGGCTTGCGCGGGCAGCAATCCAAATTGCTTCAGCGCATGATCGTATATGTCATCATTGGGCTTGTGCATACGCACCCGGCCCGACACGACAATATCCAGGAAATGTTTCAGAAAATCATAGGCCTCAGGCGCACCTTCTGGTGGCCTGGGAGGCCATGTTTGCTGTGGCCAATTGGTAAGACCGTAAACCGGCACGCCGCCTGCCACGAGGTCTTCCACCACTTTCACAGTGCCGGACAGCGGGCCTTGTAAAAACTCATGCCAGCGATGCTCAAAAACCTCAATCAGATGCGCAACCTCCGGCTCAGCCTCCTTGAGCGGTCGGAGGGCCTCAGTAAATGACAGGTCTGAATCGTGCGCTGCATAATGCATCCGACGGAACGTGCCGACGAAAAACCTCGCGCGTTCCTTGTCGTTTGTAATATGCCGCTGATAGACCTTGTCCGGGTCCCAGTCGATCAACACATTCCCCATGTCGAAAATAACGGCAGTCCGCATCAGGTTTCTCCAAACACGCCAAGACGGCCAAGATGGGCAGCCAGCCGGTCTGCGCTCATGAAGTGATGCGGGATGAGACCGACATTCTCTGCAGCCTCAGCATTCACAAGCGAGTCGTCTACATAAAGCGTTCGGGCCGGATCGGTTCCCATGCGCGCCACAGCCAGGTGAAAAATCTCCGGATCAGGCTTACAGACTTTCTCATCACCAGAGACAACGACCGTCTCTAGCCGCGCAACGGGCGCAAACGCTTTCGTGAGTATGGGATAGATGGACGAAGGCATGTTGGTAAGGCCATGGAACGCTAGACCGGCGCTTTCTACCCGGTCCATCACAGCACTAATGCCGGGAACCTCGCCCGGAGACATTTCCAGGTATCGCTCCCCCCAGAGATCAATCAGCTCTGCATGAGCCGGGTGCTGCTTCTTCAGCGGCGCAGCATTTGCTTCAAATGAAACACCCTGATCGTGGGCGAAATGCCATTCCAATGTGCAGACCTCAGAGAGGAATGTCTCCACCGCACCTTCATCCGGCAGCAGCTTGCGATAAAGGTGTCTCGGATCCCACTGAACAAGCACATTGCCAACATCAAAAAGGATGGCATCGATCATCGCCATACAGCTCCCCCCAAAAGGTTCATCCGGTCAGAAAAAAGACAAAAGAAAAGGCCGTATCCCGAAGGACCGGCCTCTTAAGACTAGTTTGCGCATGAGAAAAAATTAAGGCGCAAAGAAATTTTCTGGAGCGCAATGCTCTGCCCAGGACTGAACCCAGGAATTAACCCAAGACTTAACCCTGACGCGCCTTAAACCGGCGGTTTGTCTTGTTAATAATGTACACACGGCCTTTGCGACGCACCAAACGGTTATCCCGATGGCGATCCCGAAGCGATTTCAATGAGTTACGGACTTTCATAAGATTCAACCTTGGGCTCGGACGGGATAGGAGGGTGCCTCACAAACAAGTGCTTCAGGGGCCCCGACATATCGCCGGTAAGTGTCTGAAATTTGGCCGGAAACTAAGCCGCAGAGACCGCTCTGTCAACCGCACATTCGCCGATCCACGGGCACCGCCACACAGACACCTGCCTACGCCCTGCGATCACTTTACAAGCCCCGCCCTAAGTCATAGGACTGGCCCCAACAAAAATGACGCCAGCGCCACTTTCATCCCCCGAAAAAGCGCGCCAGCCGCCGGAACAAACAAGGGTCGCACCATGAGCGAAGAAGAATACGAGAATCAAGGCCCCGATATTGCCCCTCTGCCCCCTGAGGATTTCATCAGCCATGAACCTCGCTGGTTTCGCGATGTGTTAGCTGAAACACCCGAAACGCGCTGGGTCACGTCTGAAGGCACACAGATCCACTATCGGAAATGGGCTGCAAAGAGCCAGAACCGCCCGGGCCTCCTCTTTGTCCATGGCAATGGCGCCCATGCCCGCTGGTTTGATTTTATCGCGCCCCTCCTTACTGACCGGTACGAAGTAGCTTCCATCGACCTGCCCGGCATGGGCGAGAGCCATTGGCGGGATGAATACACCCGCGAAACCTATGCCCACGCAATCAGGACCGTTGCATTTGATGCTGAGCTCGGACCCCGTCCTGTCATCGTCGGACACAGTTTTGGAGGGTTCGTCACCCTGATCACTGGCGCACTTTACGGCGCAGAGTTGGGCGGCGTGATTCTGGCAGACTTCAAAGTCCGCCCCAAACACGACGCCGTCGAATGGTTCCTGGGCGATGCCCCAAGGCGCCCGACGCGGATCTATCCAGATCTTGAGACAGCGCTTGGTCGCTTTCGTCTCGCGCCATTGCAGGAATGTGCCAACAAGTTCATCACCGACTACATCGGTGGCCATTCTCTGCGCGAAGTCACTATTGGCGAGAATGAAGGCCGACGTCCTGTCGAGGAAGCTGGCTGGAGCTGGAAGTTTGATCCATTCGCCTTTAACGGTCTGCGTATGGGCGGCGAAGAACATGCCGACATGTTCCAGAACCTCGCCTGCAAGGTTGGCGTGATGTATGGCGACATCTCAAAAGATCATGATCCAAAGACCATGGCCTTCATGCGCTCCCTGCGCCCGGAAGCCCCCATTTTCACAATTCCCTTCGCCCAGCATCACATTATGTTGGATCAACCCGTTGCCTTTGCGTCTGCAGTCGGAGCCTTAATGGCCGATTGGGAAGCCAAGGGCGCTCTGTCAGCGGGTAAGAGCAGCGCAACTGCTGCCGCCTAGTTCACCCCACAATCAATGAGGATGGAGTTCAGCATCTTCATCCTCATCAACGTTTGCTTGAATGCTGCTAATGGTTGGGTGGAACAAGGCCATCAACAAAATGACGACCATGAGCCCCATGGCGAGAATGAAGGGCGCTTGTGGAATTGAATCCGAAAACAACCAAACAACACCGGGGTTAATAATATGACCCGTCGCAGCCGTGCCGCCAATGAGGCCGGCAATGGCACCCTGATCACGCGGTGAGACCGAAAGCGACGCTCCGGCCATAAGCCCCGGGCGCAATAACCCAAACCCCAGTCCCGCCAAAGCAAGCGACGACACAAACAACCCATACGAATTGGCGGCGATCAGCACACCGAATGCGCAGACCATCACCGCAGCCCCCACGCGCAACAGAAACTGAACTGATAGGTCGAAACGCTGGATCAGCACCATTTGGGCAAAAATGGTCGACATAGCCATCGCCATAAGCCCGACACTCACAAGCTGTGTCGCCTCATTGCCTTCCACGTTGGACGTTTTCATATAGTAAAAAGCGACCAGCTGCATGGTGATCGATTGGCCAAGCGATAACACCACGCCCAGCACCAACCAGGGCAATACGCGAGCATCGGTGAGTTTCAGACGGCGCTTCTGTTTTTGCTTTTCAGCCAATTTGCTCCGAGGTGTCGTGCGCTCGGGCAGGAGAAGCCAGATAAAGAAAGCTCCCCCAAACGCAATGACAGATACCGCGAAGAACGGCGCGAGAATATGCAGGGTCGCCATCGCCGCAGCAAATCCGGGACCAATAACCGTCCCCATACCAAAGGCAGCACCAAGCGAGGCGACGCCGGATGCCCGTTCAGTCCGCGTCGTACGGTCAGCCACGTAGGCTTGTGCCGCTGGCATGGTGCCAGACCCAAATGTGCCAAAAATCGCCCGCACTGAAATGAGAAGAGGAAACATGAAGCTCAAGGAAACCCAGCCCCACATACCGACCATTACCACGGCCGCAAAACCGACAGTCGACACACCAAAGCCGATCAAACCAATGAGCATGACGGGTTTGCGACCAATAATGTCTGAGCGAATACCCCAAAACGGACTGGTCAGGGTCCACAGGAGCGCCGACAATGAAAAGATCATCGTCGTCTCAAATTCACTCATCCCCAATTCGCGCGCAATCGGGGGCAGAACGGCAAAAAAGAGCGACTGCCCCATGCCGAGCGACAGAAGTGAGACGAACAGGATGCTGAACGCCCTGCGGCGCTCTTCCGGCGTGGTCGCCTTTAGCCCAGGAAGATCATCCTCTTGCCTCTTGTCACTGTCTGATTGTCCGGCCATGCCCCAGCCCAAAAGAAAAGCGCCCACCGAGCAGAAATGCTGGGGCGCTGTCATCATGTAAGCGAGTTTGGCGCAAAGGCCAATGGTCACAGTGAAAAAACTGCTTAGCCCGGCATAAATATCTGCCGGGCCTAAATATCTATAGAGCCCGGTGCTTTGCATACATTGTCTTGATCCAGGCAGTGCCTGCATGATCTTTCCAGCGATCCATCCAGGTCCGGGTTGTTTTGGACATGGGTTCTGGACGTTTCATGTCGGGATGGTCCGGGTTGGCGGCGATCGACAACAGTGCGGCGGCGGCGAGGTCTGCAACCGAGAACCTGTTTCCCACCAGATAGCCGGTCACTTTCGACTTCTCCGCCACAAAATCAAGTGCCCCCTCCGTTGCTTTGAGAGCACCCGCCTGTTTGTCGGGGGAGAGGTCCATAGCAGAGCGCATGAGCGGCCGCACCAGAGGGAGCATGGCCCCATAGCTTTTCCGAACCAGCCACGGTTTTCCGCCGGCAAAAAGCCCCGCCATATATTTTGCATCCCCCATTGTATCGAGAAACAGAGCGCGCCTGACCTCCGGCCCCACATTTTCATCAAAATGGGCCTGTAGGCTCAAAGCCTCCTCACGCAGCGCCGGATCAGCTGGATAAAGAGGTGGATCTGGACAGGTTTTTTCCAGAAAATCAATCACCTGCGCCGAACCCTGCACATAGGCCCCATCCCACTCCAGGATCGGTGTGTGGCTCAATGGCGCGATCTTCCTGATGTCACGCCCATGAGGGCCCGGCAAATAGTCTGTCCGAGGCAGATCCATGCCTTTGAACGCCAACGCCCATCGCGCCTTCTCATTGAAATTTGAGAAACGAAACTGATGCAGTTGTCGCGCTGGAACATTCATCTTCTTGCAACCCTTATTGCATGTCAGTCAACATGCTACTTGCATGTCCAACAACATGCAATACATAAAGAAACATGCGCTACAGCTCAGAACACAAAACCAAGACCCGCAGTCGTATTCTCGACCAGGCAGGCCTTCTGTTTCGCCGCAAGGGCTATGGGGGCGTCGGCATCGATGAAATCATGGGGGCGGCAAAACTCACCCGCGGCGGCTTCTACGGATATTTCAAATCCAAAGCTGAACTGTTCACAGAGATTGTCCGCGACGAAGCAGGCCTTGGCCGCATGATGAGACGGCGGACCGGAAGCTCGCCAAAGGAACTGCACGCAGAAGCCGCGGAAACGCTCACTGGCTACCTTGACCCCAAGAACGCAAACGTCATTGCCAAAGAATGTACCCTTGCCTCCTTGCCAAGCGACGTGACCCGCTCTGGCGTAAAATCTGCCAAAGATGCATATACCGATAAGATCCTGGAACTCGCCCACGAATACGACCGCACTCGAACCGGCAAGCTCCCAGCCCCAGATGCCAACCCCAGCCCAGAGGCACTCGCAGCAGTTATTCTGAGCGTGGGCGGCTTCTCCATTGCGCGCGCTATGAATGATGACGCCCTGTCCAAAGGCATGCTTGACGCAGCGCGCGACAAGGCTCTCGAACTGCTTCGATAAACAGTGTGCGATCAGCACTCTCTCGCGATTGACTTGAAGCCCCTCTCGCCTACTCTCCCTCTCAACAAAACATATCTTTCGGGAGAGACCCATGGAACTGGGACTAAGTGCCAAACACGAAGCCTTCACACAGGAGGTCCGCAGCTTTTTGGCAGACGCCATGACCGATGACCTGAAAGAGGCCGGTGCTGGCATGACCAGCGTCTATTCAGACCATGACAGCACCCTGAAATGGCATAAGAAACTCTTCGCCAAAGGCTGGGTGGCCCCTGGCTGGCCTGTTGAGCATGGCGGAACCGGGTGGGACATTGTTGAGCGCTATATCTGGCAAAGTGAATGCGCCGCCGCCCAGACACCAAGCCTGTCACCCATGGGTGTTGGCATGTGTGGTCCTGTCCTGATTGGCCATGGCAACCAGGAGCAGAAAGATTATTTTCTGCCCCGCATTCTGTCCGGCGAAGATTGGTGGTGCCAGGGATATTCCGAACCAGGCTCTGGCTCTGATCTCGCAAGTCTGCAAATGACGGCGGTGGAAGATGGTGATGACTTTGTCTGCAATGGCACCAAAATCTGGACGACCCATGCCCAGCATGCCAACTGGATTTTCTGCCTCGTGCGCACTGACAATTCAGACATTCCTCAGCGAGGCATAACATTTCTGCTGATAGACATGAACACCCCCGGCATCACCGTCGATCCGATCGTAATGCTCACGGGCGAGCACATTCAAAACCAGATCTTCTTTGAAGACGTCCGCGTGCCGAAAAAGAACGCTGTGGGCAAAGTGGGCGACGGCTGGACCGTGGCGAAATATCTGCTCCAGTTTGAACGCGGCAATGCCTATGCGCCAAAGCTGCATGGCTTCCTCAACAAGGTGCGCGCGATGGCAGAGGCTGAACAGGGCCGCGACGGCACAACGCTCGCGAGCAACCCTGAGTTTCGCGCGAAACTTGATCAGGCAGAAATCGACATCACCGCCATCGAATTCACGGAACACCGAATTCTTTCTGAGCTTTCCCAAGGGGGAGCGCCCGGTGCAGCAAGTTCCATGCTGAAGACCCGGGGAACAGAGATGAGCAACCGCATCACGGAATTGGGTGTTGAGGCCCTCCATCACTATATCGCGCCGTTTCAACCACACATGACGAGCCCCGGCGGACCCGTCCTAAACGCTCCCGCTGTAGGGGCCAACGACCACGCCATAGGCCCTGATTATGGGACGACTGTATTGCCGAAATATTTGAATGACCGCGCAGGACCCATCTATGCAGGCTCCAATGAAATTCAGCGCAACATCATGGCAAAAGCCGTGCTTGGACTGTAACCATGCACCACTTTGATCCCGCGGTTCGGTACTCAAAACAGAGAGTCGATCACCCGCTCCATCAAGGCACCCCCAACCCAGGAAATCACGGGGATGGCGAGGTAGAAGGAAAACGTACCGAGCGTCGGCAAGTCCAGCGGCCATTCGGATGTCTTCTCAACTCGGCCTTCATAAGCCACCAAGCCCGTTAATCGTTGAGCTGAATTACGCGTGATTGTCGGGTTGGTGCCGTGCAATACCTCGTCACGAAGCACAGCAATCTTTGAACGAACGGTGCGAAGCTCATCTCTCTTCGTCGCAGAAATCTTTCGGTGAATACCTGTGAGCGGTGCGATCAACGCGAGCGACGCAACAACCATGATCGCAAACACAAAGGGAAGCAGGGCCGTCGGGCTTACCGCTTCGTTCAAAAACAAAAGCAAACAGATAGAAGACCCGACGATCCACAAAAGGGATCTGCGGAGCGCCATACGGGTGAAGGGCTCCAGCTGCTCAGGGTGAAGGAGATCAATGCAAAGATGCGCGTTTCGTGTGTCCCGATGAAACCGGTCGTCAACGACTGTGAAATATGCCCCTTTTCCCAGAAGTGCAAAATTCAGAGGCACAAATAAAAGAAACCAGGCTGCAGGCACTTGTTGGTACCAGGGGTATGTCTCTGGGTCGTGCAAGCCCAACAGATCAGAAGCACCGGGGATATTGTACAAAACGACGGCGACACCGATCAGGAAAAACATGATCGCCGCAAGACGCCCGCGTAAGATGCGAGCCCGGACATACTCAACCCAATCATCCGTCAACGCCTCTTCATCCCGGCCTATGACCAAGGCAATGGACTTAATATCCCGAACATCTTGAACAAGAGCAAAAGAAGAAGCGCTGAAGCCAAAACCTGTGAGGAGAGACGAAACCAATGCCGCCCAGGTATAGGGATCCATCCCGAACGTGCGTGCAACATTGGGGATTGCACCAGAATTGACCATTTCATAAATGCCAAACCCTTGGGCAAGCGCAAGAAATCCCACGAAGGAAACCACGGTGACTACCGCGCCTGCTCTCCACGGATACCCGCCTAAGAGACGCACCAGCTTCTGGTCCCAGTAGAGCAGAAACTTGTCTGGCAGCTTTGTTATTGACGACGATCCCATCACGTACCCCATTTTGTCCCTGCTCCATGCTCCATGCTAGTCGTCCGCAGGGTCTCTGTCTCCGATTTCATACCTTGAACTTACGCTGTTCACCGCAGAAGCCGGACATGCTATCCCGTCCCCAACAAAAATTTGGGGGTGGTTCCATGGATCTTGATATTGCGCTCGACACGCGAAAATCTGCACGCGTTTTCAAACAGACGCCCGTGCCACGTGACTTGATTGAAGAATTGCTGACCCGAGCGTCCCGCTCACCATCAGGCACAAACGTTCAGCCATGGAAGGTCTACGTCGCGATGGGCGAAACACGCGACCGCCTGTCAGACCGGTTGCTGGCCTACCGCGAGGCCAATCCGGAAGACAATGGCAAAGAATGGCCATCGGAAAGCAAGCGCATGGAACCCTATATTTCGCGCATGCGGAAACTGGGCAAAGACATGTACACGCTGCTCGAGATTCCCAAAGGAGACAAGCAGGCCAATTGGAACCAATGGGGGCGCAACTATAAATTCTTCGATGCACCTGTCGGTCTCATCTTCACAATTGATAAAGATCTGGACCGCACCAGTTGGTTGGACATTGGCATGTTCA
>JAJFGY010000288.1 GCA_021775935.1 Alphaproteobacteria bacterium | reverse complement strand
GGGTGTCTGGAACATGTAAAACGGTGATATACAACGTATCATCTTCCCATTCGACTTGGCCTTGAAAGCCTTTGTACTCAACAATGTTCATAATTCACCTTGTTCAGATAACTGGTTGCGAATTCTCTTGACCATTCCTTTTCCGAGTTCTTTTCCATGAGGAATGTGAACGACGACTGGGCGGCTGCCTTCTTTTATAAACCGCGCGCTACTTCCAGAAGTTCTCCCACCTTTAAGTTCTTTGAAGCCAAGTTGCCGCATTAAGCTCCTAAAATCCTTTAGTAGGAAAGGTCCTGTGCACTCATTGAAGCTTTGGATAAGCCTCTCGCGACTGGTCATACGTCAACCGCGCGGGGTATTGCAACTGAGTTATAGTGGCATTTCATGAATATGGGATTGCTTATTTGTAATTGGTTCTCGTTAATATACCTAAATCCGCCGTTTTTGGTGATGGAAAATCGAATATTTCAATTTTTGTTGTAAAATAGCTACTTCGCCTTGGTGGTTTACATTTTCGCCATATCCATGCAGATATTCTATCTGGATGAGGAAGACATGCTGACGAACGCGCAAAATATGCACTGGACGGGTGGCCCGAGCGCCGCGGCGATTGTGCGCGTGTTCAAGTTGGGGGTCGCAACCGGCACCACCCTCACTAGCACCGGCTCGGTCTGACACCGAGCCTGGCTTATTGAGCCTGATGGCCCCGAGCGATGGTCGCGCCGGGTCGCAAATCCACCAAAATACTAGATCAGCAAGCTTTCTGGGCCTTTGGGGCATTCAACTGTCCTGCCCGTCTGTTGAGCAGAACTCATATAAACGATAGTTAAAGCCATGCGGTTTTCACGAATCGACGATAATCGGGTCCCCGTTCGGGCTACCACTCTTACCGGTGGCGTGGTGCCCTCACCCTGGAAATGCTTTGGAGAGAAACCCATGCGGCGCAGTCCGCTTGCCATAGTGATGCTGGGATTGGTTCAGTTTTACCGACTGGTCCTGTCGCCGCTTCTTGGGCCCCGTTGTCGGCACATGCCGAGCTGTTCGGACTATGCCCTGGATGCGGTTCGTCAGCATGGTGGATGGAGGGGAGGCTGGGTGGCTCTGTCGCGCATCGCGCGCTGCCATCCCTGGGGCTCTCATGGGTTTGATCCGGTTCCGGCGGAACTTGCCGACCAACCCTTTTATGCGCCGTGGCGCTATGGGCACTGGTCACGCAAGCTTCGTGAAGACGGCTAAGAGAATAAGAAACTGTCCTCCTCATGAGCGAGGGGCAGTCGAAAGGAAGAAGAGATGATTAAGCTAACGATGCCAGATGGCTCACTCCGCGAAGAAGCGCAGCCGCTTGATGGGCTGGCGCTCGCAAAGAGCATCTCCAACTCGCTCGCCAAAAAGGCGATCGCGCTGAAGGTCGACGGGGACGTCGTCGATCTCGCCACTGTGCTTGATAAAGATGTGGCTGTGGAAATCGTTACGGGCAATACGCCGGATGGCCTTGAGTTGCTGCGGCACGACGCGGCCCATGTGATGGCCGAAGCCGTACAGGAGCTTTTCCCAGGTACACAGGTCACGATTGGTCCGGTGATCGAAAACGGTTTCTTCTATGACTTTGCGCGCGCTGAGCCTTTCCATCTGGAAGATCTGGAAAAGATCGAAGCGAAGATGAAGGAGATCGTTGACCGGAACGAGCCCATCACACGGGAAGTGTGGGGGCGCGACGATGCGGTCACCTATTTCAAAAAGATCGGTGAAGACTATAAGGCTGAGATCATTTCCAGCATTCCTGCCGGGGAAGATGTGAGTGTCTATCGTCAGGGCGAGTGGCTTGACCTCTGTCGCGGTCCACATCTGCCCTCTACAGGTAAGCTCGGTAAATCGTTCAAGCTGACAAAACTCGCCGGTGCTTATTGGCGTGGTGACAGCAACAACGAAGTGCTTCAGCGCATTTACGGCACCTGCTGGTCAAATGACAAAGAGCTCAAAGCCTATCTGCATATGATTGAAGAGGCGGAGAAGCGCGACCACCGGAAGATTGGTCGCGAAATGGACCTCTATCATTTCCAGGAAGAGGCTCAGGGGTCTGTCTTTTGGCACCCGAAGGGTTTCGTGATTTACAACCAGCTGGAAGCCTATATCCGCAGGAAGATCAGTAAGGCCGGATATGAAGAAGTGAAGACGCCCCAGCTGATGGCGGCGAAATTCTGGGAACAGTCGGGCCACTGGGGCAAGTATCGCGAGAACATGTTTGTGGTCCCCGACGAAGTCCCCAATACAGAAGATGATGGCGAAATCTTCTCTGGCAAAGCAGACCTCATGGCGATCAAGCCGATGAACTGTCCTGCTCACGTGCAGATTTTCAATCAGGGCATCAAGTCCTACCGCGACCTGCCCATGCGGATGGCAGAGTTTGGCTGTTGTCACCGTAACGAAGCACACGGCGCGCTGCATGGGCTGATGCGTGTGCGGCAGATGACGCAGGATGATGCGCATATTTTCTGTACGGAAGAACAAATCCAGTCGGAGACAGAGCATTTCGTCAATCTGCTCTATGCGGTCTATGAGGATATGGGCTTTGACGATGTCGTCATCCGCCTTGCCACGCGACCCGAAAAATTTGGCGGCACTATTGAGCGGTGGGATGCGGCGGAGAAAGCGCTTGGCGCTGCCCTTCAGGCCACCGGCTATGACTATGTCATCGCGGAAGGTGAGGGCGCGTTTTATGCACCCAAACTTGAGTTCCATCTGAAAGACGCAATTGGCCGGTCCTGGCAGGTGGGGACGTTGCAGCTCGATTATGTTCTGCCCGAACGTCTCAATGCGACTTATGTCGCAGAAGACGGGTCGCGCAAATATGCGGTCATGTTGCACAGGGCGATCCTTGGCACGCTGGAACGCTTCATCGGGATCATGATCGAAAGCTGTGCGGGCAGGCTGCCTCTTTGGCTGGCGCCTGTTCAGGCGGTGGTTGCGACGATTACGTCGGAAGCAGACGAGTATGGCCTGGCTGTTGTCGAGAAACTCAAAGCGGCCGGCCTCCGGGTTGAGAGCGACACGCGGAACGAGAAGATCAACTATAAGGTGCGGGAACACTCTGTCGGCAAAGTGCCGGTGATTATGGTTGTGGGCATGAAGGAGGCGGAAGAAGGCAAAGTCTCCATCCGCCGCCTTGGCTCCAAAGACCAGACCGTCGTGAGTGTTGATGAAGCCATTGCTGCGCTGGTGACTGAAGGCACACCGCCTGATCTTGCGGAATTGGCCTAATGGTTAGAACCCGTACCAAAACGCGAGTTTGAAGCCGGTTTCCTTCAGAACGTTTCTTCCCAGGAATGTTCTGAAGGTGCTGGCTTCGATGGCAAAACCAGGCTGCAATCGATGCACTACACTGAACTCTGCTTTGCTTGACCAATAATGCCCGCGGGGCGAGGGTGTTCGGCCAATTGAGTTTTCTGTCGTGGATTTCAGCATCGTGATCCAGTCGGGCCCCCAGTTCAGTCCAATGGTTGCATCGACACTTGTCTCTGATGGTCGTTGTCCTGGCCGATAGCGATAGGCGATGCGTTGCGCGTTGAACCCTTTTAGGCCCCAAAATTTGAAGGGCGCACCGGTGCTCAGCCCGAATTCGTAATCCACATCACCAGACTGGGACGCTGCCGGATCATCGCCGCCCGACGCCGTGTGGAGTGCCGCAATGGCATCAAACGAATAGAGGGTTTCCTTCCAGGTGAAGAGGTAAGCACGGGCACCCAGTTCCACCCGCCTGAAACTGGTGTCATCAAACTGTCGGTTGAAGGCTTCGGTGGTGTCAGAGGAGCGGGCCACTTCGCTAACCAACGTGACGCGGTTGGTCAGGCCGTGTTCGGCATAGATTTGAGTCTCGATCTTCCGGAAGCGTCCACGAGAAACGGCGTTGCCTGTCGGGTCGAAGGCGCGGTGGGCCAGGGAATGGGCGACAGAGACGATCACCTCGGTCTGCCCCTCGGGCTGGGGCCATGCCCCTGCTTCTGCGCGCGCGCTTAAGAGGAGGCCCGCAAAACCAACGCCTATACCCCCCAAAATCAACTTCAGCGTGCATTTCCCCATAGAGAAATTGAAGTTTTATTATGAGTGAAAGTCCAACGAAATATTTGCGAACCATTTGCAATTTTGGGTGGGTGGCTTATGTCATGGGGCACAATTTGTGATGAAGGACCAGATATGAGTGAGATGATTGATCTGCTGCTGTCGCGGCGTTCCGTTGTTGCGGGAAGCATGACGCAGGACGGGCCCAACAAAGACGAGGTGGAAACGATCCTTGCCGCAGGTCACCGAGTGCCCGACCATGGAAAGCTCGGGCCCTGGCGTTTCATTCTGTTTGAGGGGGATGCACGGGCCGCATTTGGTGTGGTCTTGCAGGAGGCATTTGCCAAGGCAAATCCTGAAGAGAGTGCAGAACGTGCGTCATTGGAGACACTGCGATTTGTGCGTGTGCCCACCGTCGTTGCGGTTATCTCCCGCGTGACAGATCACATTAAGATCCCCATTTGGGAACAACAGCTGGCGGCAGGTGCGGTGTGTCAGAACATGCTGGTTGCAGCAACAGCGCTTGGCTATGCCTCGCAATGGCTGACGGAATGGTATGCGTATGATGAGAATGTGGCAGCTGCATTAGGGCTCGGCGAGGGTGAGCGGGTGGCTGGCTTTATCTATCTGGGTGGTAAGGACGCGCATCCCACCGAGCGGGTGCGCCCGGATCTGAATGAACGGATCAGTCGCTGGTCGCCTAGCTAGTTTTTAGCGCCCGGATGGTGCGCCTCTGACTTCGCCATCTTCGCGCAGCACCGTGGCTCTGGCCTGACGCAGGCCGACATCCAGTTTGCTGTTGGGCTCTTCACCAATATTGGTTTGTACGCGGGCAGCGTTCCGGGCGGTTCCGACCGCGAGCGGTACGGCAATGGTCAAAGAGAGGATCACGAACAAGACGCCAGCAAGCTGACTTTGTTGGTAGATCATGAAGGCGGCATAGAGGCCCGCGACGGTCACGAGAGCGCTGAGTGTTTTCTTGATCAAAGACATATTCGATTTCCCTGCATGTCGCCTGGTTGCCGCTCTTAAAGCCTAGCAGCGCGTGGCACCCAGGTCAGCTTTTTCTGACTAGGTCTGAATTGCTTTTGCCCGTTCAATCACATTTTCGGCCTGGCGCAGGTGGGGGCGGTCCAGCATCTTGCCATCAAGCCCCACGACGCCTGGATTTCCGGCATCTGCGAAGGCTTTCACAACGGCACGGGCTTCAGCTATGTCCTCTTCAGTCGGTGTGAAAACGGTATTGATGATGGGGACTTGAGCGGGGTGAATGGCAATCTTGCCGGTGAAGCCATCACGAATGGCGGCACGCGCCTGTTCCTCCAGCCCGGCATCGTCACGAAAATCCTTGTGAATGGCATCCAGAGGCATAACGTCGGCTGCGACGGCGCCCAAAAGGCAGAGTGCGCGCGCAAGCGTATAGGGTTCGGTATAGTTGCCTGCGCTGTCTCTGTTCGACCGTGCACCAAGATCGGCCGCAAGGTCTTCTGCGCCCCAGGTCATGGCAAAGAAGCGGTCACTCACGTTGCCATAGGTTCCAAGATTGAACATGGACGCGGCCGTTTCTGTTGCCACATTCATAAGCTTGATTGACCCAGGTGCCAGACCGTGGGTGTTTTCAAGCGTGGTTAGGTGCGCACATACCTTTGCGATGCAGGCACCGGAAATGGTTTTGGGCACCATGATCGCATCCGGTTTAGCAGGCACGATGGTGCTCAGATCTTCTTCCCAGAATTCGGTATCGAGCGCGTTCATGCGCACGATGATGGTTTGTGGATTGTCTGTGTCTCGGGTGTTCAGATAGTCGATGGCACCGGCGCGTGCGGCAGGTTTGTTGTCGAGCGCCACCGCATCTTCCAGATCAAGGATGAGCGCGTCGGCGCCCGAGCCTGCGCCTTTGGCCAGTTTGCGGTCACTGTCAGCTGGAACAAAAAGAAGAGAGCGCATGGGTCAGCCCTCCGTCTTTGCGATCATGAAAGCCTGCCGGGTGCATTGCGTGATCACCTCGTCGCGCTGATTGAGACCTTTATGTTCAAAGGTCACAATGCCTGCCTTGGGGCGGGATTTTGACCGACGCTTGGACATGATGGTTGTTTCCACACGAATGGTGTCGCCATGAAAGACCGGTTTGGGAAAGGAAACATCTGTCATGCCCAGATTGGCGAGGGTAGTGCCATGGGTCGTTTCGTGTACCGAAATGCCGATCACCAGGCCCAGCGTAAAAATGCTGTTGACCAGAGGTTTGCCGAACTCGGTCTGCGTTTCTGCGTAATGGTGGTCGAGGTGGAGCGCCGCAGGGTTCATCGTCAGAGCTGAGAACAGTGTGTTGTCTGTTTCAGTGATGGTTCGGTGAATGGCGTGCTTGATAACGAGGCCTTCTTCACATTCTTCAAAATAGAGCCCTGGCATGGTTTCTCCCTGTTTTATTTGCGAGCAAAGTGGCCTGTTGCCCGCGCATGTCTTTAGGTAAGTTATACCTCAAACCGGCGAGGGAGATAGGTCATGGATTTTGAGTTTTCGGCTGAACAGATCGCAATCCAGGATGCTGTTGCGAAGACCTGTGCCAAATATGGCGATGATTATTGGCTTGAGCGTGACACTGATGGCGTCTTTCCGGAAGATTTTGTGAAAGACATCGCCGCGGGCGGTTGGCTTGGGGTCGCGATGCCAGAGGAACATGGCGGTGCCGGTCTCGGTGTGACGGAGGCTGCCATTGTGGCGCAGACGATTGCTCAATCGGGAGCCTGTCAGTCAGGCGCATCAGCGGTTCATATCAACCTGTTTGGACCCATGCCCATCGTCGTTTTCGGAACAGACGCGCAGAAGGCGAAGAACTTGCCGCCGCTGATTGCTGGCACCGACCGGTGCTGTTTTGGTGTTACCGAACCAGATGCGGGGCTCAACACGACAGCGATTACAACCAAAGCTGTACGTGATGGGGATCATTACATTGTGCATGGTCGCAAGATGTGGACATCGACTGCGCAGACCGCCAACAAGATCCTCCTGCTTGCCCGGACAACACCCAAGGAAGAGTGCAAAAAACCGACAGACGGGATCAGTCTTTTCTACACTGATCTTGACCGAGGTGGTGCGACGGAGGTTCGCGAGATTGCCAAAATGGGCCGGAAGGCCGTTGACTCTAACGCGGTGTTTTTTGACGGCCTGCGTGTGCCCCAGGAGGATCTGATTGGGGAGGAGGGAAAGGGTTTTTACTACCTTCTCCATGGGCTCAATCCAGAACGGGTATTGCTGGGCGCAGAGGCTGTTGGCATTGGGCGTATTGCCCTTGAAAAAGCAACGACCTATGCGCGCGAGCGCGAAGTGTTTGGCCGTCCCATAGGGCAGAACCAGGCGATACAGCACCCGCTGGCAAAGTCATGGGCAGAACTAGAGGCCGCGAACCTGATGGTGTTCAAAGCGGCGTCGCTCTATGACGCAGGAGCCGCTTGTGGTGCTGAGGCGAACGCTGCGAAATACCTGGCGGCAGAGGCGGCTTTTCACGCCTGTGAGACATCTGTCATGACCCATGGGGGGATGGGCTATGCCAAAGAGTTTCATGTGGAACGTTACTTTCGTGAAGTAATGATTTCTCGGATTACCCCAGTAAGTCGAGAGTTGATTCTAAGCTTTATTGCTGAGCGTGTCTTGGAACTACCAAAATCTTACTGATTGAACACTTCGGGTGAACTGTGTATTTTTTTCAGCGGAATCGCGGCGCTGATGATCAGATCGCCGCACGCGCAATTTGGCTGGGTATGTTCATGGCAGTGTCGGGCAGAAATAAACGCTGGAACGGATGGGTCGTGGGCTTATTGGGGGCGGGCTCTGTGCTTGGCTTTGGTAATTCAGTCCTCCAACTTGGCCGCTATGGCGCAGATCTGTCCTCGGGCTTTGGGTCTGCTGACTGGATCATGATTGTCATTTGGAGCGTTATGCTCGTTGTCTGGGCATTGGTCCTTGGGCTTCTTTCGGGTATTGCGGTTGGCCGCTATTGGTATGGTGTTACCGATAGTGTTGCAGGTGGTGTTTCCTCAGGATCGATGGCATCTTCAGACCGACATGTCTGACACCTTCTCTCTTCATCCTCGCTTGGCAGCGGACACTTTTTTCATCGATGACTGGGCGCTTAGTCGCGTGTTGTTGATGAATGATGCGCGTTTCCCGTGGCTCATTCTGGTTCCTCGGTGCGAGGGCCTTCGCGACTTTGACGAGATTCCTATCGATGAAAAACCAACCATCCTTGCCGAGATTGATCGGGCAAGCCGGGCGCTGAGAGCTGTCACTTCTGCGGAGAAGCTCAATGTTGCGGCACTTGGCAATATGGTGCCGCAATTGCACGTGCATGTTATTGCGCGGTTTGCTGCCGACGCGGCCTGGCCCGCGCCGGTATGGGGTGTGGGAGACTCTGAGCCCTACAGCACCTCCCAGGTTGATGCGTTGATCGCCTCCCTGCGTGAGGCTGCTAAGCCGTAACTGCACCAGCGGTCAACAAAGGGCGGTCAGACTTCACCGTGATCATGATCAGCGCACCCAGCCCAATAATGACGGGTGCCACCATCATGCCTGTACGTTCACTTTCCGTGAGATAGGTGACGAGCGCAACGAGGGCAGGGCCAGTGAATGCGACGGCATTGCCGGTAAGCGCCATGATCCCAAACCATTTTCCTGCCTGACCTTCCGGGGCAATGCGGGCCATCATGGTTCTGCCTGATCCTCCTGCCGGGCCAATGCCGAGACCTAGGAGAAGGGCCACGCCGATAAACAACCGCTCTGTGGGGGTTGATAGGAAACCATCTGCCGTTTCTGCTGGCGGCTCAAAGCTCAGCAGGGCGCATAGGCCAATGACGAGAATACCAAGCGCGACGAGGATCGTATTCTTCGCCCCAATGCGGTCATCTATCTGACCGCCTATGGTCGCGCCAATAGCGGCTGATCCCAGAATGCAGATGCCGAAGACGGCAAGTTCAAGTGTCTCCCAGCCAAACAGGCCGGCAGCATAGATTGAGCCAAATGTGAGCGCGACACCAATCCCGTCCTGATAGATCACGCGGGCGATGACGAAGCGGGCGATGGCTGGTTCCTGGCGCATCGCATGATAGGCGTCTTTCACAACGCCGCGCACAATCCGTCCGATGGGCAGGCAGACGCGATTGATGGGTGTGGGCGGTGTGAACCAGAGCAGGGGCTGAAGAAAGACCAACAGCGCCACAGCGACAATGGGGCCTGCAATGCGGTTATGTTCCTGGGCGTCTCTGTCCAGACCAAGGAAGGGCGTGTCGCCGATCATGAAAGCCGCGATGTATCCGCCGAGCAGGATCAGTCCCCACATAATGCCAAAGCCAATGGCATTGCCGCTGAGCCTGCCGATCGTTGCAGCGGTGCCAAGGTTTGGCAGAAGCGAGCTGTAGGTAACGCCTGCAAGTTCAACACCGATCATGAGCAGGATTGCAACCAGGCTCAGTGCAACCAAACCTTCCAGGGGAATGCCCGGGCTTGCAAACCAGAGCGCTGCGCTAGCCCCCGCGGCCAGGCTGACAAAACCGATCAGGAACCTTTTCTGACCACCCACTGTGTCTGCGATGGTGCCCACAATGGGGCCAAGAAGGGCGACGGAGATGCCACCAATTGCCGTCACCACGCCCCAGGTTGCTTGGGCATCTGAGCCGCCGCCGAGGACAATCTGGACCATGTAGGGAGCAAAAATGAAATAGAGCAGCAGCACATTAACGCTCTCAATACCCGGGGCGAAGGCAACCCAGGATGCCCGGGCAAATGGATAGGTGCGAGGATTGGTCGTCATGGTTTGGCAGTCCCTTGATTGAACGGATGTCGACCTTCGCGGTGTTTCACCGCTCCCGGCTCGCCAAATGCTGCCGGGATCAGCCGATTTCGGGAAAAAGCCAGCCTTTGATGAAATCGGCGAGAGTTTTAGTGGGGGGGGCTGCTGCCGCCGGATTGATTTGCGATGGCAATTTGTGGATCGTTTAGGAAAGGTGGTGGTTTATGGATCTTGCAATAGTCGATGCGGTTTTTAGATACGGCGCGGTAACCGGGTTGGTTATGTTCGCCCTCATTCTATTGCGGGATCACCGGACCCTTTGGCCAGGCCGCCTGGGAGTTGCGACGGCGCTCTGCACAGCAGGCTACTTGATCTGCTCGGTTACCGACCATCATTCCTGGGTTGAGATGATCTTGCGGCCCGCCTGCATAGCCAATGCTGTTTTTGTCTGGCTGTTTGGCCTGTCGCTCTTTGAAGACCGGTTTCGCCCAGGGCGCTGGCATTGGGGGTTGCTCGCATTTGTCCTTGTGCGTGGACAATGGAATATGGTGATGGGGCCCATCGGGGGCCCCCTCCTTCCTCATTATCTGGATGGCGTTCACCAGGTTATTCTCATTGCCCTTGGTGGGCATCTTGCGTGGGTTGCCTGGCGGGGGCGGGCGGATGATTTGGTTGAGACCCGGCGGCGTTTTCGGCTGATCTTCATTGCCTTCCTTACTCTCATGATGCTGGTCGTTGGGAGTTACGAACTTGCACTGAACGCAGAGTCGCCAGCCGCAGCGTTACAAGCGCTGCAAGCTTTTGCGATTTGGTTCGTTGTCGTGTTTATGCTGGTTCGGGCGACCACTCTGTCGGCAGATGCGATCTTTTTTCCAGCCGAACAACCCGTCAGGGTGTCTGAACCTTCTGCGCCCAGCGCTGCGGCCCAAATCGCCCAGCGAGATTTGGCGACTCTCGAAAGGTGGATTGCCAACGGCGATGGGCTTTATACCGCGGCTCTGACGATTGGCGGGCTGGCAGATCAGCTCAAAATACCGGAGCATCGCGTACGCCGCCTCATCAACCGTGAGCTAGGCTTTCGCAACTTCAACGATTTCCTCAATCAATATCGCATCGAGGAAGCAAAAGTGCGGCTCCGCGATCCTGAACTTGCCCGGCTTCCCATTCTCACGATCGCTATGGATCTGGGGTATGGGTCCATCGGGCCATTCAATCGCGCATTTAAGGAGCGCGAGGAAATGACTCCGAGCACATACCGCCTTGGCTCAGGCGATTGAGATGCTCCGGAAACCGCCTGATTATGGTTAATAAAAACTTCAGGTCTGCGGAGTAGCGTTTCTCCTCGTATCGGGGGCGCTTTATGCCCTTATCTTTCGGGGGCGCTGTCATGCGGACTTGTCTTATTGCAGATTCATCTCATCTTGCGCGCCGCGTTGCAGGCCGGGTGTGTGGTCGTCTGGGCTTTCGTAGCATGGAGGTCTCTTCGGGAGAGGGGCTGAAAAAGGCATATCGGCGTTTTCAGCCGGATCTCACAATCGTGGACCAATCTGTCTGTGGCAGCGATGTCGGGGCGCTCATTGTCTCGTTGCGCTATGGGCTTGGTGGTCTTCGGGATATGAATGGCCGCGATGGGATTATTTTGCTCACCGGACATGACCTGACTGAGGAAATGATCGAAGAAGCACGGATCGCCGGCGCGGATGATTACATTCGCAAACCGATTGATGACGCTGCCTTGGCGCGCAAGCTTCAAATGGCAAATTTGGCGGACCGCATCGCCGTTGGCCAATCCGACATGGCCATGCAGAGCAGTTCTCGCACATCGTCTGCAAAACCCAGTGGCAAAGTTATTCAGCTTTCAGACTGGCGCTAACTATTCGCGCTAACACCTTGAATTTGAGTCTGAAAATGGAATCATCCACAGGCGTTTAGCCGCCTGCTGTAATGAATTCACAAGACCCTCTAAGTGTGCCTTTTCACCAGGCTTTCGCCTTCATGCTGTGCCGTCCAATCGAGCACGCGTTTGCGGCTGGCAAGATAGGGCTTCAGGCCTGCCAGACCAATCAGACCACCCATTGTCAGGATGATCGTCGGCGGATAGGCCAGCGAATAACGGATCATCATTTCATCCTGGTAGTAGAAGTCCGTCATGGCAGCGATGATTGAGGGGCCCAAGCCCAGACCGATCAGCGTGATCACGAAAATCATGAAGGCGGATGCAAAGCCGCGCATCTGGTTCGGCATCAATTCAGGAATTGCTGCGGCTCCGGGCGCAATTGCGAATGTGGAAAAGAAAGTTGCGAAGGATAGGAGAACGAAGAGAAGCGGAATGTTTTCTACGAGTGGGTAGGTAAGGGCAAAGGGTGCCGCTGCCAGGCATCCGAGACCCATGACGAGAAGACGGCCGTTCGGACGTCCGGAGGCTGTGACTTTGTCACCTGCCCAGCCACCAGCCACCACACCGGCGGTCCCAAAAACCATCACGATCAAGCCGTAGTAGGTGCCAGCGTCTACGACCCCCCAGCCATGGGTGCGCACCAGAAAGGTGGGAATCCAGGCTGCGACGCCATAGGCCATCATGGCCCCCAGGGCATAGCAGAGATGGTGGGACGCAAGCGTGGCCTTGTTTTGCCACATGAAGCCGACAACCTCGCTCAAGGGCAAGGGCGCATGAGTTTCTTCACCGTCTGCGTTGGTCTGCGTCCGCATATGGCCACGCCGCTCAGGTTCTTTGACCGTCCACATCCAAAGGGCAACAAGAATGCCGGGCAGACCAACCGCCAGAAATACCACCTGCCAGGGATATACTTCTCCGATAAGCGGCAGGGTTGTTGTCCCTGCGCTGCCGACAATGGCGACGACCTGGGCCCCAATGATGAGGGCGAGGCCTGCGCCGATATAGACGCCCATGCCATAGACACCGAGGGCAAAGCCCATGCGTTCGGGACGAAAATAGTCCGCAAGCATGGAATAGGCTGCAGGCGACAAAGCAGCCTCGCCGACACCGACGCCCATGCGAAACAGAAAGAGCTGCCAATAGGACCGGGCGGCGCCGCAGAGCGCCGTCATGACACTCCAGACAAGAATGCCTACAGAGATGATGGTGACGCGTTTCTTGTTATCAACCATGCGCCCGATGGGCAGTCCAAGCACGGCATAGAATATCGCAAAGGCGAAACCTTGCAGCAGGCTCATCTCAAAGTCTGAGATGTTCAGATCGCGCTTCATGGGCCCAACCAGCAGGCTCAAAATTTGGCGATCAATGAAGGAAAAAGTGTAGGCGACGACCAGAATGCCGACGACATACCAGGCATAGATGGGATTTGGATATGGCTTCTCGCCCGCGCCCATATTGCCTGAACTGGGCGGTGTGGCAGATGTACTCGTTGCCGCATCGGTCTCAGCCATTAGATCCTCCTCCTGATTTCCGCCTACCCACGGTTTTGGGGCAGAGCTTAACGTCTTATCGCGATCACGCTAGGAAAAGTGCGCTTTTTCGTTGGTTGTGGGACCGCAATTTTTTGGCACGGCGTTTGCGATGTCTGTGTTGGGAAAAGGTGAGACATGACTTCGATACACACACAGATTGCAGCAACACAACGCGAAGTGACCGGCGCAATTGCACTTGCGAGCGATGCCACAGGGGTTGATTTCGACTATCTGATGCAGACCGCCATGCGTGAGTCCAGCCTGGAAAGTACAGCAAAAGCAAAGACTTCCAGTGCGGCGGGACTATTTCAGTTCATCGACCAGACATGGCTGAGCACGGTCAAACAGAATGGTGCTGAGCACGGACTTGGGGCTTATGCAGACGCCATTGAGACCGATGCGAGAGGGCGGCATTTTGTGTCAGACCCGGCGATGAAGCAGGAAATTCTTGCCGAGCGATATAATCCCACGAGTGCTGCCCTTATGGCCGGTGCGCTGACCCGGGGTGCTGAGTCCCGCATGGAAAATGAACTTGGTCGCAGTGTGAGCGATGGTGAACTCTATATGTCCCATTTTCTGGGAACAGGTGGCGCGATTGATTTCATTCAGGCGACCGAAGTTGCACCTGGTCGATCTGCTGCAGATCTTTTTCCGCGGGCAGCATCTGCCAACAAATCCATCTTCTATGATGAGACCGGTCGCGAAAAATCGATGCGCGAGGTCTATCGCAATCTGATTTCCCGGCATGATAGTGGCGACCACGACCCGGCGCCTGCACTGCCTGGCGATTCGATTCCCGTTCCCACGCCCATCCGCCGGGGACCCGCCGTGCCTCCTTTGCGGGTTGCCACGGGTTACTCGCGGCCTGTGATGGAACTCAATCCAATGGTCGTGAATATTCTGGCGTCGCTTGAGGCGCCAGAGCGCGATGAGGTCTCAAAAGAGCGCAAGCAAGAACAGGGCTATGAGGAGTTGAGGCTTGGGGCCTCCTGACGCCGGTTAAGCCACCGTTCCTGTTGATTTGAGTGCCGCCCATTCTTCTTCACTGACGCCAGCTGCTTTCAGCACTTCTTCGGTATGTTCGCCAAGTCCGGGTGCAGGTGCTTTCATGCCGTCTTCCACATCGGAAAAACGGATGGGGCCAGCAGGCGATTTGAAAGCGGGCTTCCCATCTGGGCCGGCAATATCGACAAATGCACCTGCCGCATGCGCCTGCTCATCTTCGACCACATCTCTGGGATGCTGCATAGGGGACCAGATCTGATCTTCGGCATCCAGGCGCTCGCGCCAATATTCCAGATCGTGCTCGCGGAAGGTCGCATCCATAATGTCAACAAGGGCTGCGGCGTGCTTGCGACGTTCTTTGGGATTTGCGAACCGCTCATCATCAATCAGATCTGGATGGCCAATAGCCCGACAGACGCCGGCCCAGTCTTTTTGACCCTGGCGCGGTACAAGGGCGATCCAGTAATCATCTTTGGTCAGGAAAAAGTTGGATGTGGGGCTTAGGGCTTCATGGCGTGTTTTTGAGGATGCCAGTTTGCCAAACATGAGCTGGATCGACATGTCGGACCCGCCTGCATAGATGCCGGTGCGCAGGAGCGATGACTCCACCAATTTGCCCTTGCCGGTTTTGCCCCGCTCGATGATTGCAGCAAGAATGCCTGCGACGGTCGCCATCGCCGTGGTGTGATCTCCATTCGCCATGCGCAGGGGCGCTGGTTCCTGACCCTTTGGTGTCGCCATACGGCCAATGCCGGACCGCGCATAAAAAGCAGCGACATCAAAACCCGGCTTGTCGCGGTCTGGACCGGTTAGGCCATATCCGGTGACGCTGGCATAGATGAGCTTGGGGTTGATCGCCTTCAGGCTTTCATAGTCGAGACCCGACCGTTCAAGTCCGCCGGGGCGTACATTGGTGAGGAAGACATCTGCATCTGCGACGAGCTTCTTAAGGGCGGCAACACCTTCGGGCTTGCTGGTGTCGAGAGCGACGCCCTTTTTGCCCCGATTGTCGATGGTGAAGACAGGATTGCCCTGCAGGCCCTCTGACCCGATGTTGGAGAGGAACTGGCGCATCGGGCAGCCGTAGAGGGGCTCAACCTTCACAACATCAGCACCCCAGTCGGCCATAATGCCGCCCGCACCTGGCGCTGCGATGTAGGTTGCCATTTCAATGACGCGAATGCCGTCGAGCATGTAAGACCCCCGATATCTGACCCCGTGTGGCCAGACGTGTTGTTGCTTGTTGCGCCGGATCATCCACACTTCCGCCATGGTGTCAAAACGCCAGCTTTTCAGGGTTTTTGCTTCTCATGTTACACTCCGTCATGGCTGATTTGACGAAACAGGAGCTTGGCGTGTTTGAGGCGAAGCTGCGCGCTCTCAAGAGTGAGCTTGAAGCGGTTCTTGAAACATCCAGGGACGCCAGCGCTGTGGTTCAGCTCGATCAACAAAGTGTGGGGCGCCTTAGCCGGATGGATGCGCTACAAGCTCAGGCCATGGCACAAGAGACTGAACGGCGCCGCGCGCTTGATCTGCGCAAAATTGACGCGGCGCTTGTCCGTATCGACGAGGGCGAATTCGGGTATTGTGCATCCTGCGGTGACGCTGTTGGGCGGGGCCGGTTAGAGTTGGATCCAGCGGCAGCGACTTGCGTTGCCCATGCGAAGTAATGATGAAGAGGGTGCTCGAGTGAGTGTGACGGACGGTGAAACTGTGCAAAAGAGCGGCCTGGGCGATGGCGGAAAGTTTCGTTTTTACGCGTCCATGATTGTATGGCCGGGGCTCCTGGTCGCTGCACTTGTTGCGACGGGCTGGGGGATGACAACCGAGTCGCCCATTCTTGTTTTCAACATTGTCTATCTGAGCTTTGCGCTTACCGTTGGCATTATCGAGCGGCTGATGCCGCACGAACGCACCTGGCTGAAAGACGACAAGCAAACATTTGCCAATCTGGCGCACACGTTGCTGAACAAGGGACTGGTGCAGATCCTTGTCGTGGTGACGGCGACGGTTGGTATTGCCGGGGCTGTGCAGCCTCCAGCTGGATCAACGGAAGGCCTGTGGCCTGGCAATTGGCCGATGTTTGCCCAGGTGATCTTGGGCCTGGTTGTCGCGGAGTTTGGCCTTTATTGGGCGCATCGCCTGGCACATGAAATTCCCTACATTTGGCGCTTCCATGCTGTGCACCATTCCGTGACGCGGCTTTGGGTGATCAATACAGGGCGGTTCCATTTTGTGGATTCTTTCTTCAGCATCATTTTGAGCCAGCCGCTCTTGTTTTTGATGGGCGCGCCAATTGAGATTTTCCTGTGGGTGAGTGCTTTCACAGCCTTTGTCGGCATTTTGACCCATTGCAATATTGAGACGCGAACGGGACCGCTGAACTATGTGCTGAACACACCGGGTCTCCATCGGTGGCACCACTCCCTGGACCTCAATGAAGGCAACAAGAATTACGGCGAAAACCTGATGTTGTGGGATCTGATTTTCGGCACCTATTTTGACGCGGACCGTCGACCACCCAATGTAATCGGTATTCATGGACCCATGCCCGCGAGTTTCCCGGCTCAGCTGATCCATCCGTTCCGGACACCAAAAGATTAGGGGCGCTTCTCCGTTAGGCGCTCCGGGCTGGTAATACGTAAATTTTAGTCGACTTGGGCGTGGTTGCAGCCCTGGACATTGATGTGCAGGGCTCTAATTTTTGCGGTCAAAGTCCCGAAAACCTGCCTTTTTCATGGTTTCTCAGACCTTACCAGACAGTTCCCATTGAGCGTGCTGACTGAAGGCTTCCTTAACCTGGGCTCATTAGAATGTGAACAAATGATCTATTGAGGCCACCGCCCTTATTTGTGTGGCTGGAGAAGAGGAGCGAGACCCTCATGTCTAACGACCCTGTTCTGAGTGCTTTTGATGTCGCCAGTTTGGCAAAAGACCCATCCCCGCAGGCACGTGTTGATGTGGGCGCCAAAGTGGCTTCCCGCTTTGACAATGGGCTCATCACTCGCCGGGAACGCGAATTAGCGCACCAGATTCTAGAGCTGCTCGTCCAGGACACTGCCGAGATGGTGCGGGAGAGCTTGGCGCGATCGCTTTGTCAGATGCCAGGTGCGCCCAAAGACATTGTGGCGGCGCTGGCTGCCGACATTGACGAGGTTGCCCGTCCGGTTCTTCAAGCCTCACCGATTTTCGACGATGAAGCCTTGATCGCTATCGTGAATAGCGGATCACGGGCCAAGCAGATTTCGATCGCAAGCCGCCCAACGGTATCGCCGAAAGTCTCTGATGCTCTTGTGTCCACTGACAATCGCGATGTTGTCCTTCGCCTGACAGGCAATGAAGGCGCCTCCTTCTGGGAGGGAACATTGGCGACCGTTGCTGAGTTGTATGCAGATGATGAAGCGATTGCGACCACATTGGTCAAACGCGCGGATCTGCCCGTGACCGTTGTGGAACAGTTGGTGACAGCTGTTTCTGATGAGCTGCGCGGTTATCTGATCGAGCATCACAACATTAGCGCTGAGCTCGCCGAACAAGTAACAACCGACAGCCGTGAACGCACCACCGTTGACTTGGTGGAAGGCGTGGAAAGCAAGAACATTCCGAAACTTGTTGCTCAACTTGCATCAAGAAGCCGTCTGACCTCATCACTTCTCCTGCGGGCTGTTTGCCTTGGCG
>JAJFGY010000287.1 GCA_021775935.1 Alphaproteobacteria bacterium | reverse complement strand
CGCACTCAGTTTCAAAAGCCGCTGCCTTGCACGGGTGGCGGCTTTTTTGTGTGGTGCCGGTGTCTCGTTTCGTCGGTTGGTTTCATCAAACGTTTCTCCAAACAAATGCGTCATTGCCGGACTTGTTCCGGCAATCCAGGGGCTTGAGGCACGGCGGGCGTTTCCTTGCCCTGGATACCCGGGACAAGCCCGGGTATGACGGCGGAGTGTGCAGGAAAGCCGGGGAGACAGCTCCTGGAACTTGACTCAATGCAGAGAATCGGCAGTCCTACTCATTAGATAATTGGCAATTCACCATCGCGGGGACGGATTTATGGCAAAGACGCCGAAAGGTGGGGCTGGTGGTCGTCGCCCCGCGCCACGACCACCAGGACGACCAAGACCAGGAACGCCATCCGGACCCTCCGGTGGGGTTCCCAATCGAGGTGGACCAAGTCATTCACCGCCACCTCCGCCGCCACCGAAGAAGGACAAGTAGGGCAGATTATGGAACCAAGCAGACGGCAAGAGTTGTTGCACCATAGGGATACTTACATTCGTATGGGTGGTAGCCAGTCAGACATGTTTGACCGTAATTTGTTGCTGCTGTCTGGTGGCGCTTTGGGCTTATCGGCAGTGTTAATCGAATCCACAGGCTGGCTGCCTAGTTGGCAATTGTTCGTTAGTTGGATTGCGTTTTCAGCTTCCATCTGCCTCGTGCTTGCATCGTTCAAAGTTTCAGAAAAGCAGTTTGAAGCTGACATAGAAACAATTGATCAGGCTCTTCGTATGGGTGAAGAAGTTGAATTCAAAAGGTCAATTTGGTCGAAGAATCTTGGCTGGGTAAATGGTGCGAGCGGAGTTTTGTTTCTTGTTGGCGTGGCGTTTTTGCTGTGGTTTTCGACTCAGGCGATTACAAATCAAAGGGAAGTAGAGGAAATGGAATCGAAACGTGGAGATCAAGTGACGCCTGTGGAAAAGGGAGCCCAATCGAGGACTCCGCCGCCGGTGCAGCAAACACAAACAGGAACTCAGACAGGAAACACCTCACCTAGTTCGCCTCCCACTAACAATGATAAAGACGGCTAGATCTGAAACGGAGGCCTTCTGGGAAGGCTAGACCGCCCCAACATCGCCGCAAATGAGTCGCCGGGTTGCCCCAGTCGGGTCCAAGTGCTGCCCGGATGAGGAACGAGGATGCCCCTGTTGCTTTTCAGGGGAACCTCACATGTCTGCATCCGATCAACCGTCCCGCGCCTCCACAGCTCAGTCCTTCATCCCGCGCTCCCTCCACAGCCCCGGCGTGAAGTTTTTCGTTATCTGTGGGCTGACGCTCGCGCTCATGATCCCGATGTTGTTCGTCTGGATGTTGATTGAAGATCGCGAAGCCCACGAAGCGACAGTCGTGCAAGAGGTGGCTGAGAGCTGGGGAGCGGAACAAAGTGTTGCCGGCCCCTTTTTGGTCGTGCCTTTTCGAGGGACGTTTACCAGCACCCAGAACGGTGCGACGACCAATGTGTCGCGCAAAGATTATCTGATTGTTCTGCCCCAAGACCTCGCCGCAACCGTGCGGAGCGAGGTATCTCTTCGGCAGCGGGCCATCTACGAAGTGCCGGTCTATTACGCAGACACCTTGATCGAAGGCGCCTTCCCCAGCCGGGAAGAGATTGGGGAACACTTATCCGACAGATCGACGCCGCTTTGGGATGACGCTTTTATCGCACTTCGCATTCAGGACCCAACCGGGTTGCGGGAAGTTCCCGGACTTCGGCTTGGGGCTGCGCCGACGCCGCTCGCATTTGAGCCGAGCCTCAACCTGCCCCAAAGTGAGGGCACCGGCGGCCTGCATATACCGCTTCCGTCGGCACCACCCACAGAAGTCATGCCGTTCTCCGTTTCCTTGGCTTTCAATGGGACGAAGTCGCTCAGCCTCCTGCCGGTTGGCCGCACGAGTAAGGTGAGCATCGCGTCGGATTGGCAGCACCCGAGCTTTGGTGCCGGCTATCTGCCGGACACGTATGTGATTGGGCCCGACGGTTTTGAAGCGGACTGGTCTGTGCCCTATGTCGCGCGGTCCTATCCGCAGTTCTGGCGCTATTCGGATCAAAATATCTCGCCGCTTTTTGGCAAGGCTGTAAAAGTGGGTTTTGTTGAGGAGGCTGACAGCTATCAGCTTGTGTCCCGGTCTGCCAAATATGCGATCTTGTTTCTGGCCACTGGATTTCTTGCGGTCTTCCTCATGGAGGTTCGCGCCGGCAGTCATGTTCATGCAGTGCAATATGTGCTGTTCGGGTTTGGGCTTGTGATTTTCTATGTGCTGCTTCTCGCCTTTGCAGAAATTATTGGGTTTGCTGCGGCTTATGTTGTTGCGAGCGGCGCTGTAGCAGCGCTCAATGGCGGCTATGTTTCTGCGATCTTTGGGAATGTCCGTCGGGGTGTTCTTGCAGGCTCTGCCCTGCTTGGTCTTTACGCGGTGCTCTTTGTCATCTTGCAGGTTGCCGCCTACGCATTGCTTGTCGGTGCTATAATCGCCTTTGGTGTCCTGGCTGTCACAATGTTTGCCACCCGGTCTGTCGACTGGTCCGGCGCGCTTGGGAGCCCGGCGGATTGACGGATTATTGAGGATGAGCCACCAAAAAATGCTGCTTTTCTGTAAATATTCTCCCTGCAGCTTGCGTGGGATATGAGGTGCGGTAGAGTTGGCGCCAACGGGGTACGCAAAACAGGAGCCTGGAAAGTGAACCAGATAAAACGCCTTTTGGGTGTAGCGATACTTACTTTTGGAACAATCGGCATCGCTACTGCACCGCTCAGTGCAGCAGAATATATCGGGTCGATTGAGCCTAACGACATTCTTGAGATGCTTAAAGACAATGGGTATGACGATGTTCATATCGCGGATACTGACTATGAGGACTTGCCGATCCTGAATTTCAAGCTCGCGGACTCAAATGCGGTGATCTATTTCTATGAATGTGGCAAGACCGGCAAGGCATGTGAGTTCCTGCAGCTCTATGTCGGTTGGTCTATGGACAACCGT
Source organism: Alphaproteobacteria bacterium (assembly GCA_021775935.1). GTDB lineage: Bacteria > Pseudomonadota > Alphaproteobacteria > Parvibaculales > Parvibaculaceae > Mf105b01. The sequence goes on along the minus strand of JAJFGY010000287.1, from coordinate 717 downwards.
CCAAGCTACAAAGCGATTAATGACTTCAATGCCGGTGAGCGTTTCAGCCAGGCCTATATTGATGATGAAGACGATCCCGTGATCGAACAGTGGGTGACACTGGAAGGTGGCATCTCTGATGTGAACTTCATCAACACGGTCGCCACGTTTGGCGAGGTTGTTGACAGGTTTGAAGAGCTGATTGACTGGGAAGGCTAACCCAACCTTCAGTTATGATTAAAGACGCCCGCTTCTTCGGCAAGAAGGAGGGGGCGTTTTTATGTCTGCCGTTAGCCGATGACCTGTGTTTCTGCCACCTGATGAATGTTGACCTTCGGTGGGGTGGCAGACAGCTGCCCGGCGGCCGCCATAAATTCCAGGCAGTAATCTTGCGAGAAGTGAAAGTCGACGGCTGCCTGATCCTTCCACTCTTCATAGAAGAGGAAGGTGCCGGGCGCCATGGCGTCTTCGTAGTAGCCATAGTTGAGGCAGCCCTCTTCCTGTCGAGAGAGGGTCACTTGTCGTTCTGCCACGGGGCGGAAGGCCTCCCGCTTACCTTCTCTGACAGTGGCTTGCCCGGTGATGACGATCATTCTGCGCTCCTATTGGTGGTCGCTCATTCACTCACACCCTAGCAAAACGGACAGTCTGTGAGTTTTTTTGCTCATTTTTCAATGCAGGGGTTGAAATTATCTTATAATTCTATAATTATCAAAATATGGAAACGAACTCAGCTAT
>JAJFGY010000286.1 GCA_021775935.1 Alphaproteobacteria bacterium | reverse complement strand
TCACGCAACAGGCGCTGATAGGTATCAATCAACACGATTGAGTTGTTCACGACGATACCCGCCAGCGCCACAATGCCCGTTCCGGTCATAATGATTGAGAAGGTCTGGCCGGTAATGATCATGCCCAACAGGACGCCAACCGTCGACAAGACGACAGTGGAGAGGGTGAGAACGGAGAAATAGAAGCTGTTAAATTGGGTCAGCAGGATGATGAACATCAAGAAAAGGGCTGCCAACATGGCTTTACCGAGGAAGTCCCCAGCTGCGGCCTGTTCTTCGTTCGCGCCCCGGAATTTGACGTTCACTGCAGGATCAATCTCCTGCTCAGCAAGCCACTCTTCCAGAATGCCGACAACTTCATCAACATTTCTCTTATTGCCGGTCTCAGGGTTTACGCCGGTATTCGCCTTCAGCTCGTAGCGCCTGTGGCCATCAATCCGTTCGATGGTCGACACCTGTTGCTGAGGCGAGCGCGAGACAAAGTTGCTGATGGGGATCAGCCCGCTATTTGTGCGAATACGAAGTTGGTCCAACTGCGCCACGCTGCGATATTCGCTTGGATAGCGCACCCGGATATCCACTTCGTCTTCTGCGTCATCGGGACGGTAATTCCCGATCAGGATACCATTCGTCACGAGCTGTACAGTTGCACCGACGGTTGTGATGTCAGCGCCGAAGCGCCCGGCCATTTCCCGATCCACTGACAACACCCATTCAATGCCCGGAAGAGGGCGTGAATCTTCAATGTCGATCAAACCAAGGTCTGAATTGTCGACATGGTATCGGATGAATTCTGTGGTTCGCAGCAGAGCTGGCACATCATCAGACGTCAATTCGATCTGAATATCTTTGCCGGTCGGTGGGCCGTCCTCACGTTTGCGAACTTCGACGGTGATACCTGGAATCATTGCTGCGCGCTGGCGGATCTCCTCAAGGATGACAGCGCCTTTCCGACGCTCCTCAAACTTGTCGAGCTCAATCATCATTTCAGCGATTTGGTCTGCTGGCCGATCGCCCCCGCCCTGTCCTGGTCCGCCGCCACCTACGGATGTGCCTGCCTGGGAGAAAACAGTCCGCACGCCAGGCGTCGAAAGGATGACATTCTCAACATCTTTCGCGAGATCCTGCATATCTGTCGCAGACAGATTGCCGCGAGCGCCAACGAGAACAATGGCTTGCTCAGGCTCCGTATCGACGAAAAATTCGACGCCGTTGCCCAGGTAACTATAAGCAACAATCGTCGCCACAAGGATGCCCACGGAAGACGTGAGAACGATGCCAGGACGGTTCACCAGCCGGTCCAGTAATCTGACATAGGAACCCGTGAGCCCAGGCAGCGCGCGCACATCGCCTGTCTCGGCGCCGGCAAGCATTGTCAGAACTTCATTGTCTTGGTCTTCGGTTTTGCCAACGAGCGAGCCCAGAACCGGCAAAAACAACATAGCCGTTATGAACGATGCGGTCAGAACAACGATGAGCGTGATCGGCAGATAGGACATGAACTCACCGCTCACACCAGGCCACGCGAGCATGGGCAGGAAGGCGGCAAGTGTTGTTGCGGTGGAGGATGCAATCGGCCAGAACATGCGTTTGGCGCCGAGGGAATAGGCTTCCAGACGGTTGAGACCCTCTGCCATTTTCCGGTCGGCATATTCGACGACCACAATCGCCCCATCAACCAATATACCCACTGACAGCAGCATGCCGAACATGACCATCATGTTCACGGTCATGCCAATGATGGACATGAAGAGAAAACCGATCATGAAGGACGTAGGGATTGCAACACCCACGAGAAGGGCAGAGCGCATGCCGAGCGCGGCAACACAGACGATCATGACGAGCGCAATAGCTGTGATGATCGAGGCTTGCAGTGAACCCAGTGCGCGGAAGATCCAGGTGGAGGCATCAAGCGTGTAGTTTACCTGGATTTCGGCAGGCCATTTTTCTGAGAAATTCTCAACAACGTCGATAACCTGCCGGTTGTTGTCGACAATGTTCTCACCAATACGTTTGGTAATCTGCAGTGCAATGGCTGGCTTCCCGTTGAAGCGAGCAAAGGAGTCAACATCCTTGAAGGTCCGACGAATGTCCGCCAGATCCGAGAGGGTGACCACACCATCTCCTGAGACCTTGATGGGCAAGTTGAGAATGTCTTCGCGGTCCTCAAAGAGCCCTGGGACTTTGACCGAGAACCGTCCTTCGCCTGAGTTGACAGCACCTGCAGCAACCAGCCTATTGTTGAGCGTCACCGCATTGATCAGCTCGGACTGGGAAACGTCATAGGACTCCATGCGGGAGGGATCAATGATGACCTCGAGCAGCTCTTCGCGGTGTCCCACAAGTTCTGCCTGAAGCACTGTGGAGACATTGCCCTCAATTTCGTCTTTCAGCGCTCGGGCGTGCTGGAACAAGGTCCGCTCGGGCACATCGCCAGAGAGCGTGACAATGAGAACCGGAAACAGGGATGTGTTGAACTCGCGAATGAGGGGTTCTTCCGTGTCGCCGGGAAGTTCTGCCTGCGCAAGGTCGACTTTCTCACGCACATCGGCGAGAGCAGCATCCTTGTCGAAGCTCACGTCAAATTCGAGAATAATGCCCGCATGGCCCGTTGAGGCTATCGCCGTCAGTTCATCAAGGCCCTCAAGCGAGCGCAGCTCTGTTTCCATCGGCTTGATGAGGAGCCTCTCAGCGTCTTCTGGAGAGATGCCCTGATGAATAATGGAGACATAGAAGACCGGGATCTGAATATCAGGATCTGCTTCTTTTGGGATAGCGATGTAGGACGAGACGCCAGCCAACACCATCAGAACCATCAAAGTCATGACGGTCCGGGTGCGGGCAATCGCGGCATCGATAAAGCTATTCATGACGCAGCCTCAGCCTCTTCTTCATAGGTGACATCTACGGTTTGGCCGGGAACAACAAAGTCCTGGCCCACTGTGATGAGTTTTGCGCTGGTCGGCAGGCCGGTAACCCAGACACCCTCCGGCCCGTCTTTCAGGATTTGCACGCGCTGGAAGTGCACAACATTTTCCGCGTCCAAAATGCGCAGGCCGATGGTTCCCGCGTCATCAAGGCCGAGAATGGACGGCGGCACCCGGTGAGCCATAACCTCAGTGCTCGGTACCCGGATCTCGGCAGTGACCCCAGAGCGCAGCCTGCGCTCTGGGTTGGGGACTTCCAGCTCAACCCGGAATGTCCGGGTCGCGGGATCCGCCGTTGTGGAGATAAAGCGCACAACACCCTCGACGGCTTCACCTGTCACCAGTGTGGCCGTTCCAACGGTGCCTTCGCGCAGCTTATCAACGTCCGTTTCCGCCACCTGACCGATCACCAGGAAAGGATCCATGTCGACAATCGTTGCGCAGGGTTGGGACACTTGGAGGTAGTCACCCACCTCTACAGGTCGTGCATCAAGGACGCCGTCAAAGGGAGCGAGGATCCGGGTGTGGCTCAGCTCAACTTCTTGCTGTTTCACCTGGGCGCGTGCAGCGTCATAGGCTGCCTGTGAGGCTGCGGCCTGTGTTTCAGATCTGTGCCCACGAGCGGCAAGCTTCTGCGCCGCATCAAGCTCCAGCCAGCGTTGTCGCATCAAGGCTTCGGCTTCAGCCATCCGGGCGTCGCGCGCATTGAGCGAGAGGCGGCAAATAACATCGCCTTTTTCAACAGTTGCGCCTTTTTCGACAGGCAGCTCGACTATTGTCCCCGACGTTTCTGCGCGAACTTGAACAGATCTGACCGCCTCGGTGCGACCGCGAATGATCACTGCTGTCTGTCGTGATTCTGCGTGAAAAATTGCAGCGCGAACGCGGGGAGTGCGTGTGGCCGGCTCATCGGTAGCTGTAGCGGCAACAACTTCACCGTCTGCATCCACCTCAACCGCGTCTGTATCGCCATTTCCGATCTGGCCCGACAGAACCCATGCGCCAATAATGGCTGCAATGATCAGCGCCAGAATGTGAGAACGCCGCAAGTTCATTTTATTTAACCTTCTAATCACGGCTGCCTAACAGCCAGCTCACCGGTCATAAGCGCCGGCTTGTCATCCTTAAACCCGGCTTTTATCAGCGCACCGGGGCTACTTCATTCTTACGCACGGGATTTTCGACCAGATGCCGGTTCTCGTTGATAAACGTCAACGAGGCGCGCATCACGGCCTCTCCATATCGCCGGACGAACTCTTGACCGGGATTTACGCAACTGTCCTGCTCTGCCTGCAATTCATTGAGCTCACCGCGCACATCGCGGATCCGATTTTCGAGCAGATTTGTGACGTTTTCGGGCGATAACATATCGGCAAACAGCATCACAAAGAGAAACTCTGATTTGAAGCGATCTCCACTGACAGGACGCTCAATGGCTTGCGCAAGCGCGCGCCGTCCCTCAGCTGTAATCGAGTAAATTTTCTTATCAGGCCGCCCGCCCTGCTGCTGTGACTTGCAGGTCAGCAAACCCTCATCCGTCAGCCGCGTCAGGGCAGGGTAGATAGATCCAAAGCTCGCCTCATGGAAATGAGAGAAGATGCCCGTTTCGAACATTTTTTTGATTTCATAGCCTGTGGCATCGCCTAAATCGAGGGCACCGAGGCAGAGTGTTTTGACGTCCATACTTCACATAGGTCTCGTCGGGAAAGAACGAGGCTTCCACGCTATTTTTGGGGGCTGCGTATCGTGTCTATATATAGGTTCGATATATCACACGCCAAGTAGGGGCAAGCGAGAAATTGTAAAGTTTTGTATCTGGAAGTGGACGTATGTCCCAAGGAAGCCAGCTCAGAGCTACCGCGTTCATCCTCAGAAGAGGCAGTGGGGCTCAAGGAGCTGAGAACTCAATCGATGGACATCGCGTCGGTGAGGGAGCGCTTGGGCCCTCTCTGCATGACAGCCCGTCCGTGAACAAGCCTCAGCTGGCCGCTCTCCAAGGCGCGGGATCGTGCAAGCCAGACTTGGCCTTCAGTCATGAGTGCATCCACGTAAGACCGAGAGAAGGAACCTGACTTAAGGCTTTCTACCATCGCCTTCCAGCCATTCTGAATGGCAGATACATGATCGTCGGTCGCATCATCTAACGATTTGACGTCAAAACGGAGTTCCAGCAGCTGCTCACGATATTCATCCATCGTCGCAGGGAAGGGTTTTGAGGTCTCCGATTGGCGCCATTCAATGATCGATTTGTTCTCTGTCGATCGGTCTGCGAGAACGAGGTCAGTAAAGACAAAAGACCCGTTTGGCCTAAGTGAGTCCCCAATAACCGAAAGGGCTCCTTTTCTATCGGGCAGATAGCAAAGAAGATCACGGGAAATGACAATGTCGTAGCGGAGCTTATCCAGAACCTTGTCAAGATTTCCCGGGTCAAATGACTGAATGGTTGCTCGGTCTGCATAGTCGGTCTGTTCGGACATTTTCTGGGCTGACGTCGCCAGGTCCTTGTCACGTTCAAAACCGTGGACCGTGGCGTTGAGCGTAGAAGCGATGTGGCGCACGCCGCCGCCAAGGCCAGCACTCAAGTCAGCGACCAGGGTGTCACTGTTTGGGGAGGCAGCCTCAAGCAACTTGAGGGTCATTGTCTCGCCGCCGGGCAGAGAATTCCCGGCCCCCCAAATTTTCTGAATAATATCCAGGCGTTCCGCCAAGCGGCTTTCAGGCGAACTTGTATCGACTTCAATAGCCATGTTGGGTTTCTTGGCGATGGGCTTTTGTGCTGGTTCTGCGATTTCGTCGCCATCCCACCAGGCACGGACGCGCGACCACAGCTGGACATAGCCGTCGTCTGGACTTTGAGCTCCAGATGGTTTGGCCTTACGAGGTGCTGCTTTGGACTTTGTCTGTGCCTTCACGGGCGCCGGTGTCGACCTGCTGTTTTCGGCTGTAAGTCGTTTTTCTGGATGCTGCCGAAGAAAAGTTGTCAAAGCCTGTGTGTGCTCGTCGCTTAGCTTCCGCATACGCTTGAAACGGTCGATGGCGGCAGGCGACATCTCTTCAAGCCCAGCGGTCAAATCCCGTTGGGAGAGTTTGCGAAGCTCTGTTGTGCTGAGTGTGGCCAGCTGCGACATCAATCAAACATTTCTTCAAACGTTAGGTTCCCGCGGCACCCGTCGGGTGGACGCGACTAAGTAGAACCATGCCTTTATTTGATTAATATTTCGTGAGAGGTGCAAAAACACACCTGGTCTTGAAGTCGCGTAGCATTAGGCAGTGATTGTCTTTCAAGTTGATACAAAGAACTATTGAAGATGGGGGCAAAAACGAGGCACCCTCTAGCCGGACCATCCGAAAGGTCAGGCTTCGCTCGTATGGAAGAAGTCATAAAAGTATGGGTGAGTAAACTGATGTGGGGTGGGGGCACTGACTAGTATTTGGCCAACTGATGCCAGTCAACGGTATCCAAGGCTGGTTCTTGGCTTGTGGCTTTTGCTATTTGCCGGGATGGTCGCGGGGGTTGCCAACCTGACGGTTTCTTATGACACACGCATTTTCTATTCCGAACGGAACGAGCTTCTGCTGCAGCTGAGGGATTTTGAGCGGAAATTTTCTCACAATAACAACATTCTGTTCGTCATCAGCCCGCGAGATGAGGTGGGGGGTAAGATCGCGACGGTCGAAACCCTGCAGGCATTGGTCGAGATAACGGACAGGGCTTGGCGGTTACCTCATTCCACCCAGGTTGAGAGCCTCTCCAACTTCCCCAGGATCGTTTCAGACGATGCCGCCTTCTCAGTACTGGAAATGGTGCCATCGTCAACGGGCCTGACGCCAGAGCAAGCTGTGGCCATTGAGAAAGAGGCATTGGATGACCCGCAGGTGGTCAACCGCCTTTTATCCTCAGATGGCCGGGCGACGGGGATTAATGTCAATTTTAGACTGCCGCATTCTGCATCGGCAGAAGTTCGGGAGATTACACAGGCCGCCCATCAGTTCGTTCGTCAGATCGAGAGTGATTACCCCCAATTGCAGGTCCATCTGACAGGCAATGTCATGCTGATGACAACCTTCAACGAAGCCTCTCATGTTGATGCCCGGTTATTGGTGCCAGTTGCACTCCTTGTTGCGGCGATCATCGTCGCAATATTTCTGAGATCGCGGAACGGAACCATATCAGTGCTCTCGATCTTGGGCGTGGCCAGCATGGCGTCGATTGGTGTTGCCGGTTGGTTTGGTCACATCATCACACCAGCATCAATTGCTGCGCCGATCATCGTCATCTCAATCGCATTGGCATCGACCATTCATGTTGTTATTGCGGTGAAGCATGAATTGGCATCGGGCTTGGATAACGCCGCAGCCATCCGGCAGGCCGTCCGTTCGAATGCGACGGCTGTAGGGCTCACGAACTTGACGACAGCCGTCGGCTTTCTCGCCATGAACAGGGCTGATGCACCTCCGCTCAATGATATGGGCAACATTGTATTTGCGGGCATCGTTCTCAGCTATCTGCTGACCTTCACCTGGTTGCCGGCAATGCTGACGCTCCTCCCAATGCAGCCTTCACCTGACAGGTCAGCTGTTTTGATGGCTGGTGTTGGCCGCCTGGTAAACAGATTGCGGTGGTTCCTGCTCGCACTTGTAGTGGGGTGTGTCCTGGCAACAGTGAATGGCCTTACGCAAATCCGCCTGGATGATGATTTTATCCGCTATTTCGACAGTCGCTTTGAATACCGTGTGGCGTCGGACTTCGCAGAAGAACGCTTAACTGGTCTCAACATCATGGAGTTTGATCTTGAAACCGACATGGATGGCGGGGTCTATACGGCTGACTATCAACATTTCCTAACGCGGTTTGCTGAGTGGCTGAAAGCGCAACCTGGTGTTGTAAGTGTTGCCGACATCTCTGAGATCACCCGACGCATTCATAAAGCCATGCGCGTTGACAGCGAACCGGCGAGAATGGGGATCCCGGAGAATGCCGATCTCATTTCCCAGTACTTCCTCTTGTACGAGCTGTCGCTTCCTTATGGTGCATCACTGACCGACCGGATTAATGTCAGTCGAAGTTCAAGCCGGGTCACTATCATCATGCGTGAACTAACCTCTGGTGAGATCAGAACATTGCATGAAGCTGCAACAGCCTGGTTGGCGCAGAATGCACCAAACAACACGGCGACGACCGGCATCAGCATCAATGTCTTGTTTGCCTATCTTTCCAGCACCAATATTCGCTCGATGATTGTGAGTACACTTGCCTCCATCTTTATCATTGGGTTGATCATCGCTGCAGCACTGCGCAGTTTGGCTTATGGTGTTCTAAGCCTTGCAACAAATCTGCTACCCGCAATCGTTGGCTTTGGCTTGTGGGGCTATTTCATTCAAGATATTGGCATCGCGGGTGCTGTGATCACGACAATGACGTTGGGGATTGTGGTGGACGACACAATTCATTTTCTCATGAAGTATCGTAAGCAGCGAGCGTCAGGCGCCACCCCGGCAGCAGCAATTGAGGCCGTCTTTTCGACAGTCGGACTGGCAATGGTCATAACCAGTGTTTCTCTGGCAGTTGGTTTCTTCGTGCTCGCGCTCTCTGGCTTTCAGATCAACCGATCCCTGGGTATCCAAACATCGGTGATTGTTGTGGTGGCACTGGGGATATGCTGGTTCATGTTACCCCCGTTGTTGCGTTTGATGGATAGAGAGACGACTGGCCGGAAACTTGCCGGAGGGGCCTAGGGATAAACGCCGATTGCGATACTAAAGGCTTGCATATCTATGGTTAAGCTCGGAAATTTGTAACAAAATCGGAATCGGGTGTCCTATATTGAAACTGCAAACTTAGTTTTGCTCATCAAGGGATAGTAAAGAAGATGCGTACATATGAGCAGCTCACCGGGGCTAAAGGCCGAAAGGTCTTTTACCGGGCGGAGAGGTTTCGAGCAGACCACCTCTTCAAGGATATCGTCCCAGCTGTCGATTTGGGTGGCGATCGTGCCGCGCTGAAGGACGTATCCATGACTGGGCTGGCCGCACAAAGTGGCGAATTGGATTATTGGGATGGTCGTCTGGGGGATGAAATTCCAGTTCGGCTTTGCATCGCCGATGACACGCTCTATGAGGGATCTGGGCGTATTCGCCGCATCGAGCCAAGCGGTGTGCGCACGACCGTCGCCGTTGAGCTGACCTCCGGTTACATCGACATTCCCAGCGTTGTGACGGGGCATGACCATTTCCTGCTATCGCGTGCACTGTCTGACCCACAGTTCGGCGCAGCGACCAACATCCTGCCCGAATACCAGGAACTGACCGCAGAGATTATCTATCTGTTCCGCTCCTACAAGGATTTGCTGGCCCGATTTGAGGACCGTCTGGGTGATGTCTCCCAGGAAGATCGGCAGAAGCAACTGCACGAAGCGCTGGTCGCCTGCGAAGACAAGATGGTGCCGCAATGGAAAGAACTCTGGTACCGCGGCAATGACATCACGTTCCCTATGCTTGGAGACCCGATCGCCCTTGCGGAGCACAAGCGCTACACCGAACAGGTTTTGACACCAGACTTCATGCCGGGCCCTGTGATGCGACGTTGCTATGAGAAGCCGCTTGGGTACCCGGGTGATTATCAGATCATGAACTACGTATATCGTTGGGAAAAGATCGGTGAGACACCCTACGAGAAGCTGCTTCATCGCATCGGCATCGAGACGGGCGAGTGCGTCGGTACGCGTCTGCGGATGACTCAAAAGTTCATTGACGAGAAAGTTGCCGAAACACCGGGAAGCCAGGTGATGAACATCACCAATCTTGGGTGCGGGTCAGCTTACGAAGTCTCTGACTTTTTGAAAATCAACACGCTCCCGCGACCGGTCAATTTCACATTGATCGATCAGGATCATGATGCGCTTTCTTACGCCTATGAGCATGCACACCCGCAGGTTGTGCGCCACGGTGGACATGCGCGGATCCAGTGCCTGCAGGCATCCTTTGCACAATTGTTGAAGGCGGGATCTCTGTTCAACTCTCTGCCCCCGCAGGACATGATTTATAGCTTGGGGTTGTATGACTATCTTTCTGCGCGTCGGGCGCGAGCTCTTACTCATGAGCTTTACAGTCAACTAGCGCCAGGTGGATATATGGTGCTCGCCAATGTAAAGGTCGGTCGGGAAACATGCATGTGGCCGCTTGAGTTCATCACTGATTGGAGTCTGGTGTACCGGACGGCTGATGAAATGTGGGACATGGTCGACGGACTGGATTGTGAGCGTATTTCGCTGGAAGAAGATAAAACGAAATGCGTTTATGTGATGACGGTGCGTAAGCCGGCTGCATAATTCTGGAATGGTGTGGGCGGCTTAAGTCGCCCACCGCATCCCGTCTTCCACAGGTACATCAACAAACCGGCTGCGGGGGAAAGTGACATACACACTTGTGCCTGTACCTTTGCGGCTTTCCAGACGAACCTCTCCGCCGTGTAATGCCATGATCTTCCGAACAAGCGGAAGGCCTAAGCCGGTGCCTTGCTGCGTTCGGCTCATCGCATTTTCGACTTGAACGAAGGGTTCGAAAACCCGTTCGACGTCCGCATCGTCAATACCGATGCCGGTATCTTCAATCTTTAGTTCCAGCTCGCCGTCATCAGAGAGTCCCAATTCAACGCCAACCTGGCCACCTTCGGGCGTGAATTTCAGCGCGTTTGATGTCAGATTAATCACGACCTGATTAAAAAGGCGATGATCGGCCAGGAGCCAGGGAATGTCATCGCGAACCCTGAAGGTAAGCTTGATCTTCAGCTCACCCGCGCGAGGCCGGAACATTCGCATTGTCTGGTTGAGAGCTTCAACAGGGTCCAATGCATCTTCATCAAGTTCGAGCTTACCTGCTTCGGCTTTTGACAGGTCAAGAATATCATTGATGATGCTCAGAAGGTGAGACCCGCTATTGCGAATGTCGGTTGCGTAATCAGCGTATCGATCATTGTTGATCGGTCCGAACATCTGCGTTGCGATAATCTCCGAGAACCCGATAATGGCATTGAGTGGCGTCCGCAGCTCATGGCTCATAATGGCGAGGAAATCGTTCTTCGCGCGGTTCGCTGTCTCTGATTGCTCTAACAGTTCTTCAGAACGTTCGCGTTCCGATTTCAGTCGTTCGTGATCAACGAAGGCCGAGCGCATTTGACGTTCATGGACGTAGTTCAGAAAGTTACATGTCGCAATTCCGAGCAACATGAAGGTCGTATTATTGATGAGCACATTCTCGGGCTGCGGATTGATAAAGAGCGCAACGCTTTCGTAAGCTGTAAAGGTGGCAAGTGCCCATGTGAGCGAGTACACAAAATTGAGGCGCCACAGGCACGCACTAAAGCAGATGATGGCAATCAAACCGCCGTAATAGAGATAGCTTCCCGGCGCGTCAGCAAGCGCGATCATTGCGACCACGCCAAGCCCGGGAGTTGCCATTGAAAATGACAACCAGAACTGATGTCGATGGCTGAACCAGGGGGCATAGGAGAGGGCAACGATCCCGAGGAGAAGCGGACACACCAGGCCAAAGCGAATAAACCACGCTTCAAACAGGATATCTGGAACAATGAAATAATCGAGAACGCCAAGAACAGCCATGATGACAGCGCCAGCTACGATGCAGAAACGAGTGAAATCGATCTGCCGCTCGTAATTGTCCTGTCTATAAGCTTCTTCAGCCTGCGGGTCGAGAAACCCCATTGTGATGGGATGCATGTCGTAACTCATCGTGCCGGAGTTTGCCGCGCCGCCATGCGCATCGGGCCCGCGACCAGTCAGCAGCGCAGGTGCGTGCCTTCCACTGGCGCGCTCGTTAGAGCCTTGTTGGCGACTTTCCATGCGTATAACGGACTCCGGCCTCAATCAGAGAATACAGACTTGTTTAACCTTCTACTGTTGAGAAGATAATTTGCCGTTAATCTCGTTCCGCGAGTTGGAGCAGCGATAAGGTCGGTTTGATCCTTTGTTAATGTGTGTAAAACGGCATCTATAAAATCTGTAAGCAGATATTAACAGCCTGCTTGGCTTTCTTCGTATTTGTGCTCCACAAAGCTGAATCCGTGTCGGAGCCAACGCACCAGATTTCGCGCCGCGCTGCCTCGCGCCACATTGATTTTTGATGTATTCAAGGCCATCAATTTCATTTTGTTGACTGTTCGCTCCTGAAAGGCCAGATGTGATTCAAATTTACGTTGATGGCGATGCGTGTCCAGTGAAGGACGAAGTTGAAAAAGTTGCCGAACGCCACGGTCTGAGCGTCTTCATTGTAAGCAATGCGGGAATGCGGCCCCGTCGCCATCCGCTCATACAACAGATCGTGGTGCCAGAAGGGCCAGATGTTGCAGATGACTGGATCGCCGAGCGGGTAACGGCGACCGACATCGCCATTACTGCTGATATTCCGCTTGCAGCAAGGTGTCTGGAAAAAAAGGCGCGGGTCATCGGGCCGACTGGCAAGGTCTTCAGTGAAGAAAATATCGGCATGGCACTGGGTATGCGCGAGCTTAAACAGCACCTCCGCGAAAGCACAAACTCACAAACCTTCAATGCTGGGTTCACGGCTCGGGATCGATCACAATTTCTGAACACACTGGAGAATGAAATTCAGGCTCTCAAGCGACGGGCCTAAGTCATTGGAAAGTCCAAAATTGATGGCGCGCGCTGATCTAAGAGACTGAGCGGAGCGTAAAGCGGGGAGCCCTCACAGCAAGGACGCCTCCTTCAATGGCAGAGAAGAGCAACCTCGTATCGTTCCCGTCAGGGGGCGTCGCGGTCATCATCGGTGCTTCCGGTGGAATTGGCAGTGCCATCATGACCCAGATCGCTTCCTCTGATCGCTTTGACGAGGTAATCGGCCTTAGTCGCACATCTGTTCCGCCAGTTGACTTGCTTTCTGAAGTGACGATCGGCGCTGCCGCTGAGAACCTGTTCGACCGGTCCGTGCCGGTACGCCTTGTTGTTGATGCAACAGGTGTCTTGTCGGAGGGAGGTCTGCAACCCGAAAAAAGCCTGAAGCAGATAGATGCAGGTCAGATGGCTAAAGTTTTGGCGGTGAACACCATCGGTCCGGCATTGTTGATGAAACACTTCCTCCCTCTGCTGCC
>JAJFGY010000285.1 GCA_021775935.1 Alphaproteobacteria bacterium | reverse complement strand
TGGCGGCATGATCGAAAATCCAAACACCAACTGGTCTGATGTCAATCCTCAGCTTCCTGAGATCCGCATCGAAGTGCTGGGCCCACCGCCTACCTCCGGTACGCGGGACGCCTTTGTTGAGCTCGCAATGGAAGCTGGTGCGAAGACATTCGCTGAACTGAAAGCGCTTCGTGGTGAAGACAAGAAGGCGTTCAAGACAATCGCCCACTCAATTCGTGAAGATGGAGCATTTGTCGAAGCGGGTGAAAACGACAATCTGATTGTCCAGAAACTGACGGCGAACCCGAATGCGCTTGGCATCTTTGGCTTTTCGTTCCTGGACCAGAACTCTGATCGTCTTAAAGGCGCAATCGTCGATGGCAACGCACCGTCATTCGACAACATTGCTGGAGGCGACTATCCGATTTCCCGCTCTCTCTTCTTTTATCTGAAGCAGGAGCATGTCGGAACAGTTCCTGGCCTGCAGGAATTCATTGCTGAATTCACAAATGAAGGTGCCTGGGGACCAGACGGATACCTGATCGACAAGGGCCTGATCCCTCTTCCAGATGCTGACCGTGAAGCAGTTCGCGCGTCTGCTACGAGCCTTGCCCCGCTCTCCATGTAACTCGGCATGTAAATCACATCAGGCGGGCTCTCGGGTCCGCCTGACACTTTCACTAGAATAGTAACAAAAACACACCGGCCGCCACGATGGATAGTTCAGTGCTAATAGTGACAATTCTCATCCTGACACTGTTTGGGTATTGGATGGGACGGTCCAGAGCACGCATGCTGGCAGGTACCGAACACCTCTCAGTTCTTCATTCGCTACCCAGCTATCACGGTTCATATGTGGCTCTGTGGTGTGGCCTCCCTGCTCTCTTGCTGGTGGCAGCCTGGCTGATTTTCGAGCCTTCCCTCATTGAGCATATTGTTGTTGAGGCAATCCCTGGCGCACGGGCTCTAGAGCCAGCGCAACTTAGCTTATTGATTGCCGACATTCGCAATCTGACATCTGGAAATATTGTCAGCCGGGAAATTGACCCCACACTTGCTGCGGCTGGCGAGCACTACAACGCGCTTCAAACTATCAGTCATGCAGCGATGATCGTCCTTACACTTGCGATCGCAGTTTATGGCCTGTATCTCGCGCGCAAAAACCAGACCCGCGGTTTCCGCGCTCGTAACCGTGTGGAAAAAATCGTCCGCATTGTTATGGTCGTTGCCTCCACAATTGCTATTCTGACCACGGTCGGAATTATCCTGTCGCTAATTTTTGAGACACTCCGCTTTTTTGAAAAAGTGACAGTTACTGAGTTTCTCTTTGGCCTCAACTGGAGTCCACAGACAGCACTCCGCGCTGAACAGGTCGGGTCCTCTGGCGCCTTTGGCGCAGTCCCGATATTTGCCGGGACCTTCATGATCACCGGGCTTGCGATGATTGTGGCAGTGCCGATCGGGCTTCTCTCTGCGATATATATGTCAGAATATGCAGGTCCAAAGTTCCGCGCGGTCGCCAAACCGATGCTAGAGGTGCTTGCGGGCATCCCCACCGTTGTCTACGGCTTCTTTGCTGCGCTTACCGTGGCGCCATTCTTTCGACAGACTGGCGAGGCCGCTGGCCTCATGGTGTCATCGGAGTCAGCCCTCGCCGCTGGCATGGTGATGGGGGTCATGATCATCCCCTTTGTCTCATCTCTCTCCGATGATGTGATGAACGCTGTGCCTCAATCATTGCGTGATGGTGCCTACGCACTAGGCGCGACACAGTCAGAAACCATCAAGCAGGTCATTCTTCCCGCCGCGCTGCCGGGTATTGTCGGGGCCGTCTTACTGGCGACATCCCGTGCCATCGGCGAGACGATGATTGTTGTGATGGCTGCTGGCCTGGCTGCCAATCTCACGGCCAATCCCCTGGAAGCTGTAACAACTGTGACGGTTCAAATCGTCACGCTTTTGGTTGGCGACCAGGAATTTGATAGTGCCAAGACGCTTGCAGCCTTTGCTCTGGGGCTTGTGCTCTTCGTCATCACCCTTGGACTGAACATGATCGCCCTTCGCGTCGTTCGCAAATATAGCGAGAAATATGACTGATATGGACATGTCCAACGCTTCAGAAAAACAGACCGATTTCTCCGCGAGCCTCAAAAAACGGTATGCGGCAGAGCGGCGTTTCCGCGCCTATGGTCTGACGGCAATTGTCATCGCTGTCTCCATCCTGGGTATCCTGCTGGGGACGATTTCGTTCCAGGGGACACCAGCCTTCTTCCAGACCTACGTTCAGGTAGATGTCTATTTTGATGAGGCGGTGATTGATCCGTCCGGCGCCCGCAACGAACAGACACTGCGGACGGCGAACTATCAGGCGCTTGCAAAGCGGGGTCTCTATCAGCTCTTCCCCGAAGTGAGCGAGCGTCGCGAAAAAAGAACTTTGGGCAAGCTGTTGTCGAGCGGCGCATACCGCCCGCTCAGCACGATGGTGTTGGACAACCCGGAAATTATTGGCACAACTCAATCGGTCTGGTTGGTAACCTCGGACGATATCGACACGTTCAACAAAGGCCAGATTGACCGCAACACTGTTGAGGCGGACAGACGCGTTAAAGACAATGAGATCGCGTGGGTCGATGTGCTCGATGCAGCAGGTCGCATCGACATGCGTTTCAACACAGCCTTCTTTGCGACTGGCGATAGTCGGGAACCTGAACTTGCAGGCATCTGGGGAGCTGTCGTCGGGTCCTTCCTCACGCTAATTGTGACCTTGTCTGTGAGCTTCCCACTTGGCGTCTCAGCGGCTGTCTATCTTGAGGAGTTTGCTCCCAAGAATCGCTGGACGGACTTGATTGAGGTGAACATCAACAACCTGGCGGCTGTGCCATCCATCGTATTTGGCCTGTTGGGACTCGCCGTCTTCCTGAGTTTCTTTGGTATGCCCCGTTCAGCACCGCTTGTGGGTGGTTTGGTCCTGGCGCTGATGACCCTGCCAACCATTATCATTGCAACCCGCGCCGCACTGAAAGCCGTACCGCCCTCAATCCGCGAAGCTGCACTTGGCGTCGGCGCGTCGGACCTGCAAGTCGTGACCCATCACGTGCTGCCTCTGGCAATGCCCGGGATCCTGACAGGGACGATTATCGGCATGGCGCAGGCACTGGGTGAAACGGCACCGCTCCTGATGATCGGGATGGTGGCCTTCATTGTAGATGTGCCCTCCGGCGTCACAGATCCTTCAACCGTATTGCCGGTGCAGATTTACATCTGGGCAGACAGCCCGGAACGCGCTTTTGTAGCCAAGACGAGCGCCGCCATTATGGTGCTTCTTGGTTTCCTCATCACCATGAACGCGATCGCCGTTATGCTGCGCAAGCGTTTTGAACGTCGCTGGTAAAGGATCAGATCATGTCTGTCGCTGAAGCCATTAAAACTGAGACACCAGCTGAGAAGCCGGAACAGGTCAGTCATAAAATTACGGGTAAGGATGTTTGCGTCTACTATGGCGACAAACAGGCATTGTTTGATGTGAACCTGGATGTTCGCGAAAAACAGGTCACCTCGCTTATCGGGCCCTCAGGGTGTGGTAAGTCCACGTTTCTTCGATGCATCAATAGGATGAATGATGTGATTGATGGATGTCGGGTTGAGGGTGAGATTAAAGTCGACGGGACAGACATCTACCGGTCTGGTCTGGACGTCGTTGAGCTGCGCGCTCGGGTTGGCATGGTGTTTCAAAAGCCCAATCCGTTTCCAAAGTCCATCTACGACAATATTGCTTACGGGCCCCGCATTCACGGTCAGGCGAGCGACTCCGCGGAGCTGGATCAGATTGTTGAAACAAGCCTTCGCAGAGCTGGATTGTGGGAAGAGGTGAAAGACCGTCTCGACAATCCAGGAACAGGCCTTTCAGGCGGTCAACAGCAACGCCTGTGCATTGCGCGCGCCATTGCCGTGAACCCTGAAGTCATCTTGATGGACGAACCTTGCTCTGCTCTTGACCCGATTGCGACCGCACGCATCGAAGAACTGATCGACGAGTTGCGGGAAAAATTCACGATTGTCATCGTGACCCACTCTATGCAACAGGCGGCGCGCGTTTCTCAGCGCACGGCGTTCTTCCACATGGGCGTTGTTGTTGAAGAGGGCGCAACGAGCGACATTTTTACAAAGCCACAAGACGGGCGCACGCTCGACTATATCACCGGCCGGTTCGGCTAAGTATTCGGTTGGTTTTTGAGGAGGCAGTGTTTTGACTGATCATATCGTTACCTCTTTTTCTGAGGAACTAGAGCAGCTCTCGATCAATGTGTCGAAGATGGGCGGGCTTGCAGAAGCACAATTGCAAAGTGCGATTGACGCCATCACCCGGCGCGACATGGCGCTCGCTGACCGCACGGTTGCACAGGACCAGCAATTGGATGACCTTGAGCTGCTGATTGAAGAGAACGCCGTTGAGTTGATCGCGCTGCGCCAACCAATGGCGCTGGATCTGCGCGAAGCCATGACCGCCATCAAGATTGCATCTGATCTAGAGCGGATTGGTGATTTGGCCAAAAACATCTCCAAACGCTCGCTTGTCATTTTTCAAGACTATGAAACCCCCAATCGCTTGGTGCAGGGGCTCAGCCGCATGGGGAAGCTCGCGCTCGGGCAATTGAAACTTGTGCTGGATGCCTACACAAACCGGGATGTCGATATGGCCAATCGGGTGTGGATGTCCGATGAGGAGATCGACGAGATGTACAACTCGGTCTTCCGGGAATTGCTCACCTATATGATGGAAGATCCGCGCATGATCGGCATGTGTACCCACCTGCTGTTTGTCGCGAAAAACATTGAGCGCATTGGCGACCACGCAACAAATATTGCTGAAACCGTCAGCTATCTCGTCACCGGCGACCGGATGGTCGGTGAGCGTCCCAAAGGCGACAAGACCAGTACGACATCTGTCCCGACTGCGACCTAAACAGAGACCCAAAAACGCCAAGTGATCGCCAACCCGTTGTCAGAGGTATAAAATGGCTCTTGAAATGGAATTTGATGCAAACCTGTCAGCCGTTATCGGCTCCACAACACGGCATACGACAATGAAGCCCACAGTCCTGGTTGTTGAAGATGAAGAAGCGCTCTCAACGCTGCTTCAGTACAATCTAGAGAAAGAAGGCTACAATGTTGTCACGACAGCGGACGGCGAAGAAGCCGCACTGCTGGTACGCGAAGTTGAGCCAGACCTGGTGCTGCTTGACTGGATGCTGCCCAGCCTGTCGGGCATTGAGCTTTGTCGACGCCTGCGCTCCCGGTCCGAAACCCGCAACCTGCCCATTGTTATGATCACGGCGCGGGGTGAAGAGGCAGACCGCATCCGTGGCCTTGATACGGGTGCAGATGACTACATCACCAAGCCATTCTCGACGACGGAACTGATGGCGCGCATTCGTGCAGTCTTGCGTCGCATTCGGCCTGCGCTGGCAGAAGATATTGTGACCTTCGGAGATGTCGTGATGGACCGTTCCACCCACCGGGTGCGCCGGGGAGAGCGAGAAATCCACCTAGGACCCACTGAATACCGCCTGTTAGAGCACCTTATGCAACATCCCGGTCGGGTCTTCAGCCGCGCTCAGTTGTTGGACGCTGTTTGGGGCTCTGATGTGTATGTGGAAGCGCGGACGGTGGATGTGCATATCGGCCGCCTTCGCAAAGCGCTCAACCTAAAAGATCAACGTGACCCAATCCGTACAGTGCGTGCTGCAGGCTATGCGCTTGATGAGCAGTTCATGAACTAAAGTGCTGCTCAGTCAGACCGTGTGACCGATGACCAGCGAAAGCCCTTGACCAAACAGCTGGTTGGGGCAGGGCGTGAAGCCGAACTGGCTGTAGAAATGCTCAAGGCCTGGCGCTGGGAGCAAGGCGATGGTGGCACCGGTCTGCGCATGCGTATTGATGTGCCTCATCACAGCCTCCATCAGCAATGCACCCAGGCCTTTGCCCTTGTGAGCAGGGGAGATGACGACGTCGGCGATGTAGAAATACAAAGCACCGTCGCCCACGATCCGAGAAAATCCGATAAGCGTGTCTTGATCGTACAGACATGCGCCGTAGAGAGAGCCTGCAAGACAAGTGCTCGCTGTTTCTTCTGAAACGAGGCCCCAACCGGCTTCATCACGCATCTGAATATACTGGGAAGGAGACGGAAGGCGGGGTTCTATTCTGAGCTGATTGTTCATGTCCTCACCCGGTGAGCGCACATTCGCTTCGCGCATTGATCCCAAATTTGGGACGGCGGTTCCCAACGAAAAAAGGCCAGCGGGGGTCCGCTGGCCTTTTCTCTGAAAGCGGGGCGTTCCTCAGCTTGCAAAGCCAGTCTTCGCCCGCGGACGATCTGCCCGACGACGAGGCTGCACCGGCTGATAGGCCAGCTTGGCGTGAGTTGCGCAATAAGGCATGGATGGGTCTGCCTTGTGGCCACAGAAATGAAACCCATCTGTTCCAGGATCGCCAATCGGCCATTTGCAGGTGTGTTCGGTGAGCGTCAGCACAGTCGCCAGCTGGCCGGGTGTGACTTCGACCGGGACCAGCGGCTGTGGGGCCGGGTCCGGCATGGCGGGCTCTTCTTTCAGCTCGACAGGGCGCGGAGCCGCTGGCTGTTGTGGCCGTGGTGCAGTTGCGCGTGGCGCAGAAGGCCGTGCCCGAGGTGCCCGGTTTGTCGTTGCCCGACCTGAAAGTCCCAGACGGTGGATTTTGCCGATAACGGCATTGCGGGTGACCCCGCCAAGCTGCTTCGCCACCTGGCTAGCACTCAACCCTTCCGCCCAGAGTTTCTTCAGAAGCTCAACCCGTTCTTCCGTCCACATGGCTCGCTATCCCCTTGAAATGGCGCCAAATTTGGCTGCCGGCCC
>JAJFGY010000284.1 GCA_021775935.1 Alphaproteobacteria bacterium | reverse complement strand
CGACAATGTTCTCAACTGCAAAGGCTACATCTGCATCGCTGCGGACATAAGCCGGGTCTTTGCCGCCAAGCTCACGGCACACGCCGATGACGCGGTTGACTGCAGCCTGTTGAATAGCATGTCCGCCACCAACGGAGCCTGTGAAGGCGACATAGGCACAAGCAGGGTGCTGGATGGCTTTTTCGGTAAGGTCGTGCCCCATGTGCAAAATCTGAAAGAGGCCATCTGGCGCTCCCGCCTTGTCGAAGGCTTCAGCCATGCGTTCTGCGCAAAGCGGCGTTTGACCGGAATGTTTCAACACGACCGTGTTACCGGCCATGAGTGCAGGAACAACTGAGTTCACCGCGATCATGTAAGGGAAGTTCCAGGCTGCGACCGTGAATACCACGCCCAGCGGCTCCCGTTTGATGTAGCGGTCAAACCCGTCAATGGGATCGGGGCGGATATGCTCCAGGCACTTGGGCGCAATCTCAATCATGTAGCGGGCACGGTCTTCAAAGCCGCCTACTTCTCCCGCTCCATACGCAATGGGGCGGCCCATTTGCCAGGCAAGCTCTGGCACGATTTCGTCTTTCAGGGAGACGAACGCATCGACGAATTTTGTGAGCAGGGCGGCACGGTCTGCAACTGACACGCGCTTCCACGCCGCTTGTGCCTTGGCAGCCCGGTCGAAAGCGGCACCCACTTCTGCTTCTGTCGCATAGGGGCGCTCAACATAGACGGAGCCATCAATCGGCGTTATCAGTTTTAGTCCAGTACTCATCCGCGTTCAAAACCTCGTTCTAATTCCCAATCGGTCACTGCGCGGTCATATTCCGCCTGTTCCCAGTGCCCTGTATGAAGGTAGTGGTCAATCACATCGTCGCCGAAGGCGGCGCGCATTGTCTCTGATTTGTCTAGAAGCTCCAGCGCCTCTCGCAGAGATTTAGGCAGCGACCTGATGTCATCTGTTGCATAGGCATCACCCCGAAATTCTGGTTCTAGCTCCATATTGCTTTCGATGCCATGCAGCCCGGCACCGATGATGCCGGCAAAGGCGAGATAGGGGTTAAGGTCGGCTCCGCCAACCCGGCATTCGACGCGCATGGCGTTGCCTTCACCCACAACACGGTATCCCGCTGTTCTGTTATCCATGCTCCACACCGCCGTTGTTGGGGCGAAAGACTGATCTGCAAATCGCTTATAAGAGTTTATGTTGGGTGCGAGGAAATAGCTCATCTCCCGACTTGCTGAGAGCTGTCCGGCGATGAATTTCTTAAACAGGGGCGACATGCCTTGCGGATCTGATTTGTCTTTGAAGACGGAGCCTTTGGCGGCTTTGTCCCACAGGGAACAATGAATGTGGCAGGAATTCCCTGCCAGCGTGTCGTTCCACTTCGCCATGAAGGTGACGGATTTGCCGTGCAGGTGTGCGATTTCCTTGATGCCATTTTTCAAGATCACATGACGGTCTGCCATGTCGAGGGCTTCTGCATAGCGCACATTGATTTCTTCCTGACCCGGGCCCCATTCCCCTTTTGATGTCTCAACAGGAATACCGGCGGCATCCAGTCCGTTGCGGATCGCGCGCATGATGCCTTCTTCCTTTGAGGTCTGGAAGATGTGGTAATCCTCGCTGTACCAACTGGCGGTCTTGAGGTCGCGGTAGCGTTTGTCGTGGGCGCTTTCAAACGGTTCGTCGAAAAGGAAGAACTCAAGTTCCGATGCCGTGTAGGCCATCATGTCTTTCTCAGCCAGGCGCTTCAGTTGTTTCTTGAGGATCGCGCGCGGCGCGACTGGAATATCCTCGCCATGGTGATCCAACGTATCGCAGATGACGAGGGCCGTTGCCGGCAACCAGGGAATGCGCCGCAGTGTTGAGAGATCAGGCTTCAGGGTGAAGTCGCCATAGCCTTTTTCCCAGCTCGCTGCCTTGTAACCGGGCACCGGCTCCATATCCATATCAACGGTGAGCAGATAGTTGCAGGCGTGGGTTTCTTCCACAACGCTGTCCATGAAAAAGGCGCCAGTGGTTCGTTTCCCGACAAGCCGGCCCTGCATATCCGGCATGCAGACGATCACTGTGTCGATCTCGCCGCTCGTGACAAGATTGCTAAGTTGATCCAGGTCCAATTTGCCGGTCATAGAATATCCTTTTTTGTTTATTGAACTCGTCCCAGGGTGCTGGTCAATGATACTGGTCAGGGCGCGGGCTGTCCTGGATGAGGATTGCAGCAGCCCGCATAGAATGGACCATTCTCAATGTCGATGCGAATGGCATATCGGTAGGTAAGATCGGACATGCCATCAGAGCATTGATTGGTTTCTTCCAGAAGCGCAAAAACGGGTGACTGATTTAACGCCGTTTTTCCCTTCAGCGCCCAGATGACGGGAACACCGTGGGCCGCTCTTGATGAAATGAATTCGATCGTCGACTTTCCCTCGCCGAGGGAGTCGAAGCTGCCATGGGTGCCTGCAACTTGCAGTGCCCAAAATGGCTCAGTTCCGCTGCACGCCAGAGGTTCGCGAAACAGGGTGCTGCCAGGTGGGGCGGGGTCTGCGCTTAGGTATGCGGCGTTCACCCAACCTTTTATTCCGCTGACCTCAATTTCCACCCATGTCGCGCGACCGACTTTCCGCGTGTTTCCCGTTGCCACAACCGACCTGGCATTGAATGCCAGGGCAGCGATCTTATCGGCGCCTGCTGTCGGCATTGAACGAACATTAAGCTCATCGTCATCAGCAACATTGATGACGGAGTATGTTTCGGCCGCCTGAGACGGGAAAGTGCTGCCCAGCAGACAAACGCTGACGCTCAGCACAAAGATGAGACAGGAAAGAGAGTGGTTGAATAAGGGGAGCAGCGCGCGAATTTTCGACCTCATTTCAGATGATTGGTTGTTTTGCTCAGTGTAGCGTCGATGCCTGTCGGGGGACAGATGCAAATAGACGAAGGCGCTCACATATCGGTCTGTTGACTTGGGCAAGCCTCGGGCAGACACTCCGCGAAATCGCGCGATTGAGTCGCCCCAACGATAGTGAAGACCTGCATTGACTGCCGCACAAATGCTCGCAAAGAAACATACGATCGTCCTTGGCAACGAGAAGGGCGGATCTGGCAAAACCACAAGCGCGATGCATGTGATTGCCTCGCTGTTGGCAGAAGGTTTGCGTGTGGGATCTATTGATCTGGATGGTCGTCAGCGATCCCTGTCTCGCTATGTCGAGAACCGGCGTAACTGGAGCATCGCGAATGATGTTCCGCTGGCGCTACCCGACCACCATGTGATTGAGCTATCAAGTGCTGACTCTGCTGTAGAGCAGCAGCGCGAAGAACGCTCAAAGTTTGAGGAAGTATATGCTGGGCTGACGGCGGCAAATGACGTCATCGTCATTGATAGTCCAGGGAGCGATACGTTCCTCTCCCGGTTGGGTCATGCTGTTGCCGACACGATCATCACACCGATGAATGACAGTTTTGTGGATTTTGACCTGTTGGCACAGGTGAACCCGGACACTTACGAAGTGAAGAGGCCGAGCCTCTATGCGGAGATGGTTTGGGACGCGCGAAAACGACGGGCCATTGCGGATGGGGGGACGATTGACTGGATTGTCATGCGCAACCGGCTCTCATCCCTGGATGCTAAAAACAAACGTCGTGTAGAGCAGGGTCTTGAAGCTCTGAGCCAGCGCATTGGGTTTCGAATTGCGCCTGGGTTTGGCGAGCGGGTCATTTTTCGCGAGATGTTTCCCTCTGGATTGACCCTGTTGGATCTGCGGGAAAAAGGGACGGGCGCTGGCCTGTCCATGTCGCATGTGGCAGCGCGGGCGGAAGTTCGACAGCTCATCGCGACGCTGGAACTGCCTGATTTGCACCCGGCGACGCGCCAGGAAGCGCAAGGCTGATCGCACTCAGCATCAAGCAGCGAGTGCTTCAAGAGCTTGGTTCTCTGCGTCCTCCTGCCTATTTAGGGTAGAGTTGTTCTGCAATCCTGCCCAGTATGGGAGCTCATGACCAAAGATAGACATAAAGTCCCCTCTCCAAAGACAGCCTCAAGCGTTGACGGCTTTCTGGCGCACGTGAAGGCCGCACCTCTCCCTGCCAAACAAGGTGCGCGGGGTCGGTTGATTTTTGCCATGGATGCAACGATGAGCCGGGAACCCAGCTGGGACCGGGCGATTGCCATTCAGAGTGAGATGTTTGATGCCGCGTCCAGTCTCGGTGGCCTGGATGTTCAACTTGTCTGGTTTCGAGGGTTTGGTGAGTTTTTCGCGAGCAAGTGGGCGTCGGATGCAAAGGCTCTGGGTAAAGCCATGACGCGCGTAGGCTGTCGTGGTGGGCACACTCAAATCGGGCCTGTGCTTTTGCACGCACTTAAGGAAACCAAATCTGCAAAGGTCGATGCGGTTGTCTATGTGGGCGATTGCGTTGAAGAAAATGTGGACGACCTTGCAGCCAGTGCCGGGCAGCTGGGATTGCTTGGGCTCCCCATTTTTATGTTTCAAGATGGTGGAGATAGCGCATCTGCACGGGCCTTTGCGGAGATAGCCCGGCTGAGCGGTGGGGCTTATTGCCACTTGGATGCAAGTTCGGCATCTCGGCTCAAAGACCTTCTACGTGCGGTTGCCGTTTATGCATCAGGTGGACATAAAGCGCTCACGCAGATTGGTGCTGCGCAGGGCCCTGAGGTGCATCAGCTGATTTCGCAGGTGAAGAAATGAGTGCGTTTTTGCTCGGCGTAGCCTTTTTGCTGGCCACGCTTGTTGCGCTGCAGCTGGCGATGCGGGCGGACCCAAAATCATTGGCGAAGCTGGTCCGCTTTGGTGGGGCGGGCTTTGCGGGCCTGGTGGGGCTGGGGTTATTGCTCACGGGCCGTTTTGGCATGGCGGTGCCTGCCTTCATGTTTTCGTTCTGGCTCTTGGGGCGCCGGTTACCCATCCCGGGAATGTCGGGCGGGTTTGGATCAGCGCCAAAATCTCCGGGGCAGGTATCGGAAGTCAAAACAGCCTATTTTTCGATGGTGCTCGATCATGACAGTGGAGAGATGACGGGTGAGGTTCTGCTCGGTCAGTTCGCGGGCAGGCTACTTGGCGATCTGCAACTCTCAGACCTCTATCATCTCCTGGAAGAGGTGGGGGATGATCCAGACAGTGAACGGTTGCTGGAAGCCTATCTCGACCGGCATATTGGCCCTGACTGGCGCGAAGATGCCGGTCGCTCGACGACAGGCAAGGGCGCGCAGTCCTTTGGTCCGATGACGAGAGATGAAGCCTATGAAGTGCTGGGGTTGCATCCTGGTGCGACGGTTGAGGCCATCAGGCGGGCGCACAAAGAACTGATGCTCAAACTCCACCCCGATCATGGGGGATCGACAGTTTTGGCGGCAAAGGTAAATGCAGCGAAAGATCTGTTGTTAGGTGACTAGCTTTAGCCGTTGGCGCTTGCTGTGCGTCCCCAGCCGTGGGGCGGGATAGCGATACAGCTGATTGAGGCCCGTGTGAGCTCCCTGCAGGCTTTATGTGCGTTGGTTTCGTTCAATCCACCAAAGCGCGATCTGTAGAGCGTTTGTGCTGCAGATGAGACTGGCATCGTGATAGGGACCGCATTCGCAAGCAAAACAGGTGCAACATTTACTGCCTGATGAATGCGCGCAACCGCTTCTGAAGGTTGTGCATACGCACCTACCTGGATCACCCAACTGGATGGATTGAACGCGTCGCTGTCCCCTGCAGGGGTAGTTGAGCGGAGGCTGCGGATTGCCGCTGTCTCGGTGCCCTGCGTGTCTGAAAAGGACACGTCCAGGCTGGTATCACCCTGGGGTGGTGGTGCCGGGAGGGGCGTGGTGAGGGCTGAAGCCAAGACGTATCGGGGTGGTGTTGAACCAGGGCGAACGCGCGGTACAGGTGCCGACGCAAGGCGCGTGCGGGGATTGTTCATCGCGACGGCAGTTCCCCAGGCACGATCCAGGATGGAGACCATGTGAGAGTCGCGCGAGCGTGCGCTTTGCCCCCCCAGAACAACGCCGATCAGATACTTGCCCTGGCGTTCCACCGTTGCCGTGAGGTTGAAGCCCGACGCGCGGGTGTAACCGGTTTTAAGGCCTGTTGTGCCGGAGTAGCGGCCGACAAGGCTGTTATGATTGGTGTAGCGGCGGCCGTTGTAGCGAAATTCGGTGATGGAGAAGAAGCTGTAATAGTCTGGGAAATCCTGCTGCATCCGCTGGGCAAGCGTTGCCATATCGCGCGCGGTCGTGAGTTGGCGATTGTTCGGCAGGCCGGACGCGTTCATGAAGCGGGTGCGACGCATGCCTAAGGATCTCGCGCGCGTGGTCATGCGCTGTGCGAACCGATACTCGCTACCAGAGATGTGTTCTGCGACAACGACAGCGACGTCGTTGGCTGATTTCGTCACAAGTGCTCGAATGGCCTGATCCACGGTGATCGTGGTTCCTGCACGCACACCAATTTTTGAAGGTGGCTGGCTGGCTGCGCGCGGGGAGACCTGGAGGCGGGTATTCATGGAGACCCGCCCAGCTTCCAATTCCTCAAACAGGAGATAGAGGGTCATGACCTTTGTCAGGGAGGCGGGGTAGCGTGGCCGGTCTGCGCTTCGCGCAAAAACGATCCGTCCGGTGTGGCCATCAATGACGACGGCGGCATATTTGCTGTTTGCGCTCGCAGGAGCGGGATTAGTCAGCTGCCATCCAGCTGCAGCAAACAGGGCCAGCGCAAAGACCACAATGTGCATCAGACGGGTTGGACGTCGTCGCGAATCGATTGGATTTGCCAAGGTCGTTTCTTGCGTCATTTTCAAAGCCACCGGTCTTCTGCAGATTTACTGCAGTGATAAAAGCGCCAGAGCGGACATCGCGACACCCAGGGCAAACTCAACTGGGTCACCTAAAAAGGCCAACTGCGCGTAGATTTGCGCGGTTTCGATCGCTTCCGGCAGGATCAACATCAACATGGTCTAACCGCACGCCCGTCAACCAAACCGGTGGGCGCGTCCCTTTTTCGCCTTAATGCACGGAAATCGCGCAGAAACTCAGGCATTTTTACAAGCGTCCAAATTACGCCGCAGCGGTTACCGTAAGGTTAACGGCACTAGTTACCTGTGGGTAAAACCTCGTAAAGCCGTCAGACGTCATGCTTGCGGCGCCTCGGTGGTTGGATTTTGCGGGTAGGCTCATGATTTGGCGGATTTTGAGGGCTAAGGTCCCTTACAAATCAGCCGACATAGATTATCTTAAGAACCGAATGTGACTGCGGTCGCCCGGCGGATTTGCATGTGATTTTGCAGGTTCGTGTAGCGGGATTTGATCCATTGAGAGAGTTTCCGAGCCCTGCATGGCTGATAATGAACGCGATGATGATTTTGATGGGGGTAATGGGTCCGACACGGGCGTCATTACACGCACAAAGCCAAAAACGAAAAAACCTTCCCTCTACAAGGTTTTGATCCTTAATGATGACTACACGCCGATGGAATTCGTCGTGCATGTCATTCAACGCTTCTTCAACAAGAATATGGAGGAGGCAACCACGATCATGCTCCATGTCCATCAAAACGGTGTGGGTATATGTGGTGTCTTCACCTATGAGGTGGCTGAGACAAAGGTTACGCAGGTTGTGGACTTTGCCCGGCAAAACCAACACCCGCTTCAGTGCACTATGGAGCGGGATTAAGCCGTCCTGTCTGGCTGAACTGCCTCGACCCGACCCGAAAATCTAACGTGGACAGGGACTTGAATGCGGCTAAGCTAATCTCCAGACTCTTATGGTTCCCAGATTCTTAACAAAGCTGGTTCCTAGGGATCTGGGAAGCTGAAGAGGGCGGGGCTCATGAGTTCGATCGAGACGGCCCGTTTCGATCAAAGCCAACAGAAAGGGACGTCGTGCCATCACTGTCTCGTAGTTTGGAAGAAGGCCTTCATCGCGCACTGGCGCTCGCTAACGAGCGAAACCACGAATACGCGACGCTTGAGCATTTGCTGCTCTCGCTGCTTGATGATCAAGATTCAGCCGCGGTCATGCGCGCGTGTAATGTCGATCTTGATGCTCTGCGCCAACAGTTGCTGCATTATATTGATAATGAGCTTTCCAGTCTGATTGTGGACGGGGAAGAAGAAGCGAAACCCACAGCCGGTTTCCAGCGTGTCATTCAACGCGCTGTCATCCATGTACAATCCTCAGGCCGGGAAGAAGTTACCGGAGCTAATGTTCTGGTCGCTATGTTTGCCGAACGAGAAAGCCATGCTGCTTACTTCCTGCAGGAGCAGGAAATGACCCGCTATGATGCGGTGAACTATATTTCGCATGGCATTGCAAAGCGCGGCGACATGAGCGAGACGCGTTCTCCCCGTGGCACGTCTGAAGATGAAGATGCGCCAGCAGCAGCTTCTGAAGAGGGGGGTGCCGCTAAGAGCACCACGGAAGCGCTTGATGCCTATTGCGTCAATCTCAATGAAAAAGCAGAGAGCGGCAAAATCGATCCCCTGATCGGTCGTGACAAAGAAGTTGAACGGACCATCCAGATTCTCTGCCGTCGGTCTAAGAACAATCCACTGTTTGTCGGTGATCCTGGTGTTGGTAAGACCGCGATTGCCGAAGGCCTCGCGCGCAAAATCGTTCAGGGCGATGTGCCCAAGGTTTTGGTCGATGCGACCATCTTCTCTCTTGATATGGGAACGCTGCTTGCCGGAACCCGCTATCGGGGTGATTTCGAAGAGCGGATCAAACAGGTGATCAAGGAGCTGGAAGACTATCCCGGCGCGGTAATGTTTATTGATGAAATCCATACGGTGATCGGTGCTGGTGCCACCAGTGGCGGTGCGATGGATGCCTCGAACCTGCTCAAGCCAGCTCTTGCCAGCGGGACGCTGCGCTGCATGGGATCGACGACCTACAAGGAGTATCGCCAGCATTTCGAGAAGGATCGGGCGCTGGTGCGTCGTTTCCAGAAAATCGATGTTGCAGAACCCTCCGTGCCAGATGCGGTGAAAATTCTCAAAGGTCTGAAGCCTTACTATGAGGAGTTTCACTCTCTTCGCTACACGAACGATGCCATCAAATCGGCTGTTGATCTGTCATCAAAATATATGCATGACCGGAAATTGCCTGACAAAGCCATTGATGTGATTGATGAGGCAGGCGCTCGGCAAATGCTAAAGCCGGAAACGCGTCGCAAGAAAGTTGTTGGTGTTAAGGAGATTGAGGAAGTCGTCGCCACAATGGCGCGCATTCCGCCAAAATCGGTTTCCAAGACGGACACAGAGAAGCTCAAAGATCTCGACGTTGAATTGCAACGGGTTGTCTTTGGACAGGATGAGGCCATCGCGGCGCTGGCGTCGTCGATCAAGCTTGCTCGCGCAGGGTTGCGCGAACCAGAAAAGCCCATTGGTTCTTACCTCTTTTCTGGCCCAACAGGTGTTGGGAAGACCGAAGTTGCGCGGCAACTCGCTGACATTATGGGCGTTGAAATGCTGCGCTTTGACATGTCGGAATATATGGAACGCCATACGGTGTCGCGTCTCATTGGGGCGCCTCCCGGCTATGTTGGCTTTGACCAGGGCGGGTTGCTCACAGACGGTGTCGATCAGCATCCGCATTGCGTCTTGTTGCTTGATGAAATCGAGAAAGCCCATCCGGACCTCTTCAACATCCTGCTGCAGATCATGGATCACGGTAAGCTGACCGATCACAACGGGAAGAAGATCGATTTCCGTAATGTGGTTTTGATCATGACCACGAATGCCGGTGCCTCTGATATGGCACGCGCACCGATCGGGTTCGGCCGGACCAAGCGGGAAGGAGAGGACGAAGACGCAATCAAGAAGCTCTTCACCCCTGAATTCCGCAACAGGCTGGATGCGACTATTCCGTTCCAGAACCTGCCTGCCGATGTCATTGCGCGTGTTGTTGAGAAATTTGTGCTCCAGCTTGAAGTTCAACTTGCTGACCGCAATGTCACGATTGAATTGACGGAAGCGGCCAACAAGTGGATTGCAGAGCGTGGATATGATGAGCAATTGGGAGCCCGGCCGTTGGCGCGGGTTATCCAAGAGAACATCAAGAAACCGCTCGCCGATGAGGTCCTGTTCGGTCAGTTGACCAAGGGTGGCATTGTTCGGGTTACCGTGGATGCGGACAAAGACGAGCTAGCCTTTGAGTTTGAGCAGACCCCCCCCAAAGCACGCAAACCGCGGGCAAGCAAAGGGGATGGCAAGGGTCCCGACAAGCCTGATGATGACGGCTCAGGTGGCGACGGCGGATCTGTGCCGAAGGTGCCCCTTCTGGTCGATTGATCGGATTTGATATTGTTACAGACAGCCGGTCCTTGGTTTTAGAGGGTCGGCTGTTTTGATATGGAAGGACGCAAGATGAGTTATGACACAGCGATCGCCGGCGCAAAAGCCTGTCTTGATGACTTCATGGAAGCGTTCAACAAACGTGATCTGCTGTCATGGGAGAAGACATTCAACTTCCCGAGTATCCGCCTAGCCTCCAACACAATGGCGATTATTGACGGGCCGGGATGGCATAAGCCGGATATGTTCGACAAGAACCTCGGCGATGGCTGGCACCATTCTGGATGGGACCGGCGTAAGGTAATTCACTCAGGAGAGGACAAAGTGCATTTCGATACACGCTTCACCCGGTACAAGGAAGATGGAAGCGTTATCGGTCATTTTGACTCAATCTATGTCGTTACCTTGGAGGAGGGTCACTGGGGCATCAAGTGTCGCTCCAGTTTCGCTCCCTAAAGCTGAACGACGACGCTTTCCTTGTGGATGCGTGTTTCCGCGCCGCAAGATTTTGGCACTGAACCGGCACCACCTGACCTCTAAGATTTCTTGATCTGCTGTCCGAACTTCAGGATGCTGCCGTCCTCATCAATGACGTAGAACTCTCGCATGCCCCAGGGCCTGTCGGCTGGTGGTTCATGGCGTGGAATGCCTTTCGTTGGCAGGAACTCTGGCGACAGAATATCGAAGAGTGTGTCGACATCATCTGAACGGACATAGGCCCCAACGATGCTGGTGGTTGGGTCCATCTCTGGATGCGGGAAAAAATGCAATTCCATTGGTCCGCTCACAAGGATGAGGTAGCCGTCGGCGCCGGGTAAATGTAGTTGAACTCCAAAACCCAACCTGTCGTAGAACGCGATGGTTTTCTCAAAATCGCGACTGGGAAAGAGTGGAAGTGTGTCTGCTTCCGGGAAGACATCAATCATTGGCGTTTTAACCTGTAGATGGCGGCTTCGATGTCGGAGGCAAAATAGACATCACCGCTGGCAGAGACAGCCAACCCGGTTGGAACGTAGACGGGCAGTCCTTCCGCTGGTCCGGCAAACCCGATGGGCAAGTTCTCTGCGATGACTGTTTTCTCGCCGGAGGCCGAGATCATCGAGATCTGCGTCGCACCAACCTCAGCTACATAAAGCGTTCCATCTGAACCTCTGTCGAAACCCTCTGGTCCAGCCAGTCCTTCGACGATGATGGTCTTGTCACCTGTCTCAAGGTTTACCTCTGAGATGGCGCCGCCGATATTTTCAGACACAAGGATGTTGCCATTCTCTAGAGCGAGGAGGTTGGATGGTCCAGCAAGGCCAGTTGCGACGTCGGTGCGCTTGCTCCAGTCTGTGCCGTCAACTCGGACGAGAGCGCCACGGGCATATTCAGCAACGAGCGTGTCGCCACCGGGGAGCGGCAGGGCATCCAACGGTGTCGTGAAATCATGATGGATGTCACCAAGCGTTCTGGTCTCTGTGTCATAGCGTTGCACCATGCCGGCAGACCAGCCTGCCAGCGCGATCTCACTTCCGTTTGCGCCAACGCTGATGGGGTAGTCAATATTGGCACCGAATACGCGCCCGATCTCTGAAACTTCGCCGCTTGCAATATCGAGAGAGCGAAAAGAGAAGAGGTCACCAATGTAGAGCGTCTCTTTGCCCTCGGCATCGGTTACCATGGCAAGATCAGCGGCCACGGCAAGCGCGCCGCTTGTCAGCGCTGTGCTTTCGCCAGTCTCCGTATTGATGCTGATGACCGCATTGTCGGCCATGTTCGTGATAACGACTTCATCGTTTGGACCGATTGCGAGATTGTCGATGGCGGCGCTCACCTCTGCAATCAGCGTCTTTTCACCGGTGTCAATGTTGAGACGAATGACCTCACCACGGGCGGTGTCGACGACCCAGAGATTGCCCTGCGAGTCGAAATTGACAGCGGCGGGTACCTCAAAGCCCTCCGCAACCACATCCAGCGTGGCAGTATCCTCATCAACGCGGGCAATCTGGCCTTTGAACCAAAGGGGGCCATAGAGTTTTCCGTCAGGTCCAAAGTCGAACCCGTTGAGCCCGCCCATGTTTTCCATGATCTTTCGCGGCGGGGCATTGCCCGCGGGGTCAAGCTCATAGAGGGCATCGCCTAAAAAGACCTGTGTGGTGAACAAACGTCCATCGGGAGACCAGGCAGTTGAATTCAGACCTGGTAGGCCTTCAGCCAAAGTCAGCGTCTCGCCGTCCTTTGTGCGTAAGTAATATTTGCCGTCTAGAAAAGCTGTCCATCCAAGCTCACCATTCGGGCCTTCTTCCAAGTCATCTGCCATACCTTCGGGCGCATCGATGAAGATCGATGTCTCGCCGGTGTCAGCGTCGATTTCGTAGATGGCGCGGCCCAGAACTGAGCCTGCTAAGATGCGATTGTCTGAAGTGAACGTAATGCCATGAATGCCATGAAAGGCAGAGCCGGGAACGACTTCTTCGAGCGTGTAGCCGGTTGTTTCATCTGCTGCGTTTGCAGGTAATATCAACGCTGCCGACATCATGAGCGCCGTTGCTAGGCTCTTGGTCACCATTATTCTCTCCCCCATAATATTTTAGCAGACCTCCCCCTAGAGGGCTGCGCGTATCTTTTGTGCCTGTTCTTCCAGCAATCCGAAGTCAGCCATCTCACGGGCATGAAGCTTCATTTCCAGGCCGCTCCATCGCGGAATAATGTGATTGTGGAAATGGAACACTGTCTGCCCGGCATCGGCGCCGTTTAGCTGCGCAATCATGATGCCCGGCGAGCCAATGGCTTTCTTGACAGCGGCGGCGACTTTCTGCGTGGTTTTGGCAAGGGCGGCATAGTCTTGCGCGTCCAGGTCGAAAAGATCTACAGCGGGTGCCTTTGGAATGACCAGGGTGTGGCCTTCTGCCTGCGGCATCACATCCATGAAGGAAAATGTCTTGTCGTCTTCATAGACTTTGATGCATGGCATCTCTCCGCGTAGGATCTTTGCGAAAACATTATTGTCGTCATAGGCCATCAGGTTGTCCTAGTTCTTATCGCCGGTTTGCCGAAAAGGCGCGTGTTTACTCAGTGCGGCGATATCATGATCCACATGATGCCGCTCCTGCTCAAGATATCTCTCTACGGCCTCCCGGAAGCTTGGGTTGGCGATATAGTGGGCGGAATAGGTGTGGGTTGGCAAATAGCCCCGGGCAAGCTTGTGAGCGCCTTGAGCGCCTGCTTCGACCTTCTTTAAGCCACGCGAAATGGCGAAATCGATGGCCTGATAGTAGCAAACCTCAAAATGCAGGAAGGGATGGTCTTCAATGCAGCCCCAGTTTCGGCCAAACAGCGTGTCTGAGCCAATGAAATTGAGCGCGCCGGCAACGTAGCGGTCTCCTTGATCTGAAGGGCGTTTTGCCATGATCAGCAGGGTTTCATCAGCCATGGTCTCGCCGACCATCGAGAAAAACTCGCGGGTAAGGTAGGGAGACCCCCATTTGCGCATACCCGTATCATTGTAAAACTCAAAGAAGGCGTCCCAGTGGGCCTCTGTGAGATCTGATCCCGTTACCCACTCAATTTCAATGTCATTCTCAAGGGCGCGTTCTCGTTCCTTGCGCAGGTTTTTACGTTTCCGGGATGCGAGATCAGTCAGGAAGTCATCGAATGTTTCGTAGCCATTATTGAGCCAGTGAAACTGTTGATCAGTTCTTTGCAAAAACCCGACTTCGCCCAGACGCTGCCATTGGCTTTCCGGCAGGAAGGTCAGGTGGACAGACGAAACCTCGAGTTGTCGCGCAAGTTCGATCATGCCTGCCGTTAGCTGGTCTTCGGTCTGCTCTTTAAAAGGTCCAGGACGTGCAAGGATGCGTCGGCTGGTTGCCGGCGTGAAGGGGACGGAGACCTGCAGCTTTGGATAGTAATTTCCGCCAGCGCGCTCAAAAGCATCTGCCCATCCATAGTCGAAGACATATTCCCCCTGACTGTGGTTTTTCATATACATCGGCACGACACCTGCCAGGCTGCCGTCAGGTTCCTCTAAGATAAGATGGTGGGGCGACCAGCCGGTCCGTGCTGTTGCAGAGCCGCTTTCCTCAAGCGCGGAAAGAAAGGCATGAGACAGAAACGGGATGTCTGGCACGTCGCCTCCCGGATTTGCGCAGGCGTCCCAAGCAGCCGCAGGGATGTCTGCCATCCGCGGCACAACCTTCATCACGACCTGTTCTGCATCCCCCATCGATTATTGCTCACGCAATCTCAAATGTGGCTTCGACTTCGACGGCCACGTCGAACGGAAGCGAGGGGGCACCAACAGCAAAGCGAGCGTGCTTTCCTTTGTCACCAAACACTTCGACCATGAGATCGGAGGCACCGTTCATGACGGCAGGGTGATCGCCAAATTCCGGCACTGAGTTCACGAAGCCACCAAGTTTGACACAGCGGGTGACCCGCTCCAAGTTGCCGTCAAGGGCGGCGGAGAGCTGCGCTAGAATATTGATGCCACACAGGCGAGCGGCGGCTTTTGCCTCATCGACGTTGAACGCATCGCCGACCTTGCCCTGGAACTCAAGGCCTTTTGCCCCAACCGGGACCTGGCCCGAAATGAAGACCAGGTTTCCAGATATGATAAAGGGCGAGTAGGTTCCTGCCGCCGGTGTGGGTTTTGGAAGAACAATCTCAAGTTCGCTCAATCGGTCTGCGGTAGTGGTACTCATCTCAAGTCCTGTCTCCCAAATCGGCACGCGGCTGTTTCTTTCCGCGCAGTTTACGGCACAATGGGGTCGCTGCGCAGTATTTTGAGTCTGATTAGGGGACCTTATGGACGATTATTTGCACTCTCCGGTGGGTGAGGGGTTTTTTCTGCCAGGAGAGTGGGAACCACATGCCAGGTGCTGGGTTCAATGGCCGTCCCGGGCAGAGCGCTGGCGTGATCTGATGCCACAAGCCTATGCAGAGGCCGCCGAGGTTATTCGCACGATTGCGGTCCACGAACCCGTCTCGGTCATTGTGCGGGAGGACGATGTGGCACAAGCGCGTTTTGCCTGCGGTCGTAATGACCGCATCAGGTTTGTTGAGATCCCCATTGATGATTGCTGGGCGCGGGACACAGCGCCGCTTTTTGTCACCAACGGGACAGACGCAGTCGCGGGCATCGCATGGCAGTTCAACGGATGGGGGAACAGCGTCCACACCTATCGAAACGACGCGGCCCTTGCCGGAACAATTCTGCAGCGAGAAAAAATCAAGAATTTCAAGGGCGATATGGTGTTGGAGGGAGGCGCTATCAGTGCAGATGGCTATGGCACGGTGATTGCCACTGAAGAATGTTTGCTCAATGAGGATCGTAATCCGGAGTTGACCCGGCCTGAGATTGAAGAACGGTTGGCTCTCTTTTTGGGGGCGCGAAAAGTGTTGTGGCTCGGCGGCGGGCTGGCGGCGGACCCTACACAGGGGCAGGTAAGCCGCGTGGCGGTTTTTGCCGGACGGGACCGGGTGCTTGTATCAGAAGTCTCAAATCCAGATGATCTGGACAGAGCAACGCTTGAGGATAATCGGGCTCACTTGTCAGATGCTGTGACGGCACGGGGTGACCGGCTGACGGTAACGTCCGTGCCGTTACCCAAAAACCCTCAGCTTGATCTGGATGGAAAGCCGATGGCCGCTAACTATCTTGACTATTATGTCGCGAATGGTGCGGTGATTGTGCCGTCATATGGCGACCCGAACGATGATGTAGCTGCCCTCATCATTGGGTCCGTGTTTCCGGACCGCAAGGTTGTGCAGGTTGCAACACCCATTCTTGCAAAAGGGGGTGGGGCTATTCGGCGGCTCACGCAGCCAGAACCTTCTCTACAGGTCGGTGAGAGCTGACTGTCTTTCGCGTTCCTTGCGTTTTTCGCGGTACATGGCGCGGTCAGACTGAGCAAGCAATTCCTCAAAAGCGGTGTCGCCGGTATAGTTGGCAAGCCCCATGCTCGCATGAACCTGAAGCTTTTGGCGTTTCCATGAAACCCGCAGACTGTTGAGTTCTTCGAGCATGGCGCGGGCGCGGTCACGTGCGGGGATATGGTCTGCGCGCACAAACAGGACAGCGAATTCATCGCCACCTAGGCGTGCTGCGAAGTCAGTCGCGCGAATGTTGGTCCCCAATTGGCGTCCGACAACGCGGAGAACTTCGTCGCCTGCCGCGTGCCCAAGCGTGTCGTTGATGGGTTTAAAATCGTCCAAGTCGATATAGGCAAGGACGCCAGTTTCCTGGTGACGAGCCGATGTCTGAAGTTCGCGACGCACAGCATCGTAAAAGCCGCGCCGGTTCAGAAGGCCAGTCAGTTCGTCTGTCTTTGCCAGGGACTCAAGCGTTCGCACACGTGCGTTCAGCGCCGCAATGCGTTGTTCTGCCTCTGCGGCGTATTCAAGGGCTTTTACAACGACCGTATTGGGGTCGACGGATTCTTGTGCTTCGCGCAGAAGTTCGCAGCGGAGGCGCATTTCCAGCGTATCGATCACCGGGTGGATGCTCTCGCTTTGACCCCCAGTCGTCGGATCGTCTTGAAAAATTTGTCCCATTTTTGTCTCCTTGATGCGCAGCAAAACTGATATCGCGCATATGTTTTCTGGAGAGGTCGCAAGGGTCGTGCCAGTCAAGAAACCCGCGGAATGCATGGGGGTTTTGTTCTGTACAATTTTGGGTCGGCAGATATTGCCGGGCACGTGAGGCGTTGGGTTCGTTGTTTGCCTATGGCGTCACAAGGTTGGGTACCGGCTTGTTTGCGAAAAACGCGTCAAGATTATCCAGCGCGCAAAAGCCCATCGCATTGCGGGTTTCCAAGGTCGCACTGCCCAGGTGAGGCAGGAGAAATGTGTTGGATAAGGTGCGATAGCGCGGGTCGACATTTGGTTCATTGTTATAGACATCAAGACCTGCTGCTCCCAGGTGGCCCGATTGCAGTTCAGCAATTAGAGCATCATCATCGACCAAGTCGCCACGAGCGGTATTGACGATGATTGCGCCTGGGGGAAGTGCCTGAAGGGTCTCCTGATTGATGATTTTGCGCGTTTCGGGCGTCGATGCCGCGTGGATCGATAGGAAATCAGATTTCGGGAGAAGGCTCTCTAGTGTCGCGTGGAACTGCGCGCCAAGCTCGCGATCTGCGTCCAGCCGGGTTCTATTGTGATAGTGGATCTCCATATCAAAGGCACGGGCGCGTTTTGCCAGAGCCTGCCCGATGCGCCCCATGCCCAGGATGCCTAAGCGTTTGCCTGTGATGTCTCTGCCCAGGTAACCCGTCGGGGCCCAGTTTTCCCATGAGTCCTGTCGAATTGCGGCCTCGCCAGTCCCCGCACCGCGGGCGGCGCCCAATAGCAATAGCATGGCTATGTCAGCTGTCGCATTTGTGAGTACGCCCGGCGTATTGCTCACCGAAATGCCCCGCGCAGTGGCTGCAGGCACATTGATCTGGTCATATCCGACAGAGAAGGTGGCGATCATTTTGACGGAGGCGGGGAGCTGCTCAATGAGGGATGCGTCTATCTGTTCTGTAACGGTGACCAAAAGAGCATCAACATTATTTGCGCGTTTAAGTAGTTCTTCTTGTCCATAAACCTCGTCGGTTCCGTTAAGGTCGGGTTGATAGTCTTTTTGCAGTCTTTCCTCGACGGCTGGCGGAAGTTTGCGCGTAACAAGGATTTTTGGTCTGGACATGGATTTTATTCAATCTGACAAATGTACTCTGGCTGACAAATGTACTCTGGCTGAAAAACGCATAGTGGCTGAAAATAGCGCGACGGTGGGTACAGGCAGGCCAGCATTGCCAGTATTTTCGTTCTCCGCAAGTGCTATGGCCGGTCTCGGTTTTGTCCTTCTCATATTTGGCGTCTGGGCAACACCAGGTGCAGCCGCTGAGCTTGCGAGCCATCGGGCTGTTTACGATCTTCAATTGTCTAAGGTGGAATCGAGCGCTGATATTGCAGGCTTGAGCGGTCGTATGGTGCTGGAATGGTCTGGGAATAGTTGCGACGGCTATACGCTCAATCAGAGACTGGTTACGCAACTCTCAGACACAGACGGCGGGGTCTCCGTCCGTGATTTGCGCATGACATCCTGGGAGAGCGGCGACGGCGATGCGTTTCGCTACGAAGTGAAACGCTACAATGGTGCGGTTCTTGATGAGACCGTTTCGGGCTTTGCAGAACGAACGGTTGGTAACTCGTCGGCCGTGTTTTCAGAGCCTGATGGCGTTGAGTTAGACCTGCCCGAGGAAATCATCTTTCCCAGTGAATTTGTCCGGGATCTTGTTGCTGCCGCCCGCAGTGGCAAGTCTCTCGTGTCGGCGACGGTGTTTGAGGGAGCGGAGACGGACCGGTATTTTGTCGTGAGTTCTTTCATTGGCAAGGCAGGTACTCTTGAGATTGAGGCACCCGCGATGGAAGGTGAGGGGCTTGCATTGATCGACACGCCTTCATGGCCCGTTCAAGTGAGTTATTTTATGCCGAACGACAAAGAGGGTCTGCCTGACTATCAGGTGTCCTATCGGCTGTTTGTAAATGGCGTCTCTGCCAACATGCGCTTGGACTATGGCGACATCATCATTGACGGAACTTTGAAAGATTTGACCTACCTGGAACAGGATCCATGTTAACGCATAGAGCCTTTGTTTTGTTGGGTTTCCGGACGTTGAAGTGTGTCAACTTCAACTGGAAACGCTCTAGCGTCTCAACCCGCGTCCCTTTTTAATCGCGTCTTCCCCGAACTTGGCTCGAACAGAATCCATGGCGCGTTCAGCATCGGCGCGTCGGGTGGCGCCTGGGTCTAACAGGTCAGCAGGGTCTGCGAGGTCAGCATCAGTTAGGGCGGACATTCCCACGCCCATCAGTCGGAACGCAGTTCCATCGCTCTCCCGTTCCAGCAGGGGCAGGGCTGTTTGATAGAGGACGTCGGCCAATAGCGTAGGGTTTGGCAGCGTTTGACTTCGGGTCCGGGACTTAAAGTCCGCCGTCTTCAGTTTGAGTGTGATTGTCTTCCCGGCAATTTCAGCCTTCTTTGCGCGTTTG
The DNA here is from genome assembly GCA_021775935.1 of Alphaproteobacteria bacterium. Classification (GTDB taxonomy): domain Bacteria; phylum Pseudomonadota; class Alphaproteobacteria; order Parvibaculales; family Parvibaculaceae; genus Mf105b01. The sequence continues at coordinate 10,101 of JAJFGY010000284.1, read as the reverse complement.
GCAACGCGTTCGCAGAGTGGCCAGAGTTTTCGTTTCAACTCTGCAGCATCGGTGATGTCATCAAAAAATGTCGTCTCAGCTGAGATGCTCTTCGCGGCCCCATGAGATTTGATCCGACGGCTGTCCTGACAGTTTGAGAGCTGCCAGAGCCGTCGACCCATCGTGCCGTAGCGCGCGGTCAATGTGCTTTCGTCATACTGCCTTATATGGCGGACAAGCGTGATGCCGTCTTTCTTGAGTTTGGCATTGAAGGCTTTGCCAACACCCCAAATAATGGAAACCGGCTTGTCGCCCAGAAACTCCATGGCCTCGTCTTCGCCAATGATAGAGAAGCCGCGCGGCTTGTTGAGGTCCGAGGCGACCTTTGCCAGGAATTTGTTGAAGGAGAGGCCAACGGATACGGTAATGCCAATCTCTTTTTCAATCCGGTTTACAAGGCGCAGCATGGAGAGTGCCGGCGGCGCATGATGCAGCCGCTGGGTACCACTCATATCCATAAAAGCTTCGTCAATGGACAGGGGTTCTACCAGGGGCGTGAGCTCTCGCATCATGGCGCGCACCTCACCGCCAGCCTTGGCGTATTTTTCCATGTTGGGTTTCACAACAACGGCATCAGGACAGGCTTTAAGCGCTTTGAACATGGGCATCGCGGAGCCGACACCGCGAATGCGCGCGATATAGCACGCTGTGCTGACAACGCCACGTTTACCGCCGCCAATGATGACGGGCTTGTCTTTCAGCTCCGGATTGTCGCGTTTCTCAACAGCAGCATAAAAAGCGTCGCAGTCCAGATGAGCGATGTTGAGCTTGTGGAGCTCTGGGTGGTGCAAGACGCGCGGACGCCTGCACGCGGGGCATCGTTTCTTTCCCTGTGGCACGGGCTCAAGGCAGTCGCGGCAATATCCGTTTGTGGCGTCTGCCATATTACCCGGCCTCTGTTTCAGGCCAGAGCCAGGCGGCACCGCGCACACCGCTTGAGTCCCCATGGGTATTGGACAAGAGCTGAGTTGTGACCGTGTCTGAGAAGACATGCGCGGCCCATTTTTTTGGCACGTCTGCATAGATTTGCTCAAGCGAGGAAAGGCCACCGCCCAGGACAATTACACCGGGGTCCAGGATATTGATAACAGCCGCCAGAGCGCGGGCTAATCGATCTGTGTAGCGTTCAATGAGGACCTGCGCAGTGTCGTCTCCTGCCGCTGCCTTTGTGCCAATTTCAAGCGCGCTTGATCTGCCTGATCCTTGCGATGTGGCTTCGCGTTCCAGCGCGGGACCTGACAGCCAGGTTTCGATGCAGCCCGATTTTCCGCAATAGCATGTGGGACCGGGCAGTTCATCCTGGGTCGGGCAAGGCAGGGCATTGTGGCCCCATTCACCGGCGATAGCATTTGGTCCTGACAGCAGGGCGCCGTTTACGACGATGCCGCCGCCCACACCTGTCCCAAGGATAACGCCGAAAACGGTGTTGTGGTCCTGTCCTGCGCCATCGGCTGCTTCGGACAGTGCAAAACAATCGGCGTCGTTTGCCAGCCGCACAGGCCGGTTCAGTGCGGAGGCAAGATCTTTATCGAAGGGCTGGCCGATCAGCCAGGTTGAGTTCGCGTTTTTGATCAGCCCGGTTGCCGGTGAGACTGTTCCTGGAATGCCGATGCCGACGGGCAGGGACGCAGGTGCCTTGCGGCCCACGTCAGCAACGAGTTCACAGATGGCCGTCACGGTTTTCACATAGTCGCCGCGAGGGGTCGGCACGCGTTTGCGTTCCTCTATCGTGCCGTTAGGGGCCATCAAGATGGCCTCTATTTTGGTACCGCCCAGGTCGACCCCAATCCGCATAAATCGCCCTCTCTCCTAGAACCCTTTTTTGGTGAGTTCTTCTTCCATGAAGCTTTGGGCGTCGGGCCAATGGCTTGAATGGAAATGGCTGTGCTCGGAGGCTGGGAGAAGTTTTGCGAGACGCTTGTCTGCGATGAAATGCAGGCGGCGACTTGCATCGTGAGACTCAGCCACAGACTTAAGATTGTGTGGAATGTCGTCGAGAAAAAACACAGGTGCGGTGAAAGCGCTTGCTATGTGACTGACTGCCGGACCCTTAAGACCCTTATTGGCGATGACAGGGTAGGCCATTCCCTGTCTGGCGAGGCTTTCTGCCCGCGCATCCCTTTGTGCGGTCGGCACATTGGTGAGCACGATAATCTGCGCGCGTTCGGAGAGCGCGCTAAGGGCATCGGCTGCATGATCGACCGCGGTAAGATTACCTGCCTCGGCTTTAAAGAAACCCGACAACAAATCGGGTGTCTTTTCCACGGGCACCGGTTCGCCCGTTTCTTTGTCTTTGATGTTTCCGGAAAGCGCGAATGTCTGCAGATCAAGCCAAAGGCCTTGTCCATCAAGATAGCGCTCCAGACCGGCTACAAATTGCAGCAAAACCTCATCTGCGTCGGAAATGATCAGCGGGCGGGTGGGGTCGAGATCAAGCATATCAAGGGCGTCGCGAACGCCAAGATCCAGATCTGTTGCTTGACTGGTACTCATGTCCAATGAACCTCTTCTCCGCCAGGTAAGGAGCGCCTGGCCCGGCCCGGCATTTCAGGCTCCATCTGGGCTGCTTCACAAAACGCAACAAGACCCGCCTCGTCGCTCATTAAAAAATCCAATACGCCACCCAGCAGAGCCGGGTCGGTGGCTTGGGCTTTCAGTTCGTCCACGGCAAGGCCCGTCTGGGCCAGGAAGGCACCCAGGAGGTCTTCATCGGCGGCGATATGGGTGAGGGCCTGAAGCGCGACGGCTTCGGCAATCTCGGGAGACAGAGGTGTGTTCATTTTTCAATTGAAACCAAATATTTATGAAGTGCTGGTCAAGTAAGGATATTGGCGGATATCGCCCGAATCTTAAAGGTTTGGTTAAGGATATTGAGATCAGATGGAAGACTGAAAAGTCGACCATTTTTTAAGTCACCAGCTGCCCCCGCCCGGCAGCGCTGCTGTTCCTAGCAGGTAGAGTATGGGGTGCTGGAGTTATGAAAGCGATGTCGAAAACGGTTCTCATCGTTGAAGACAATGAGCTCAATATGAAGCTCTTTCACGATCTTCTTGACGCACACGGATACCAGACACTTCAAACGAAGGATGGTATCGAAGCGCTTGAAATTGCGCGCTCCAACCATCCCGATCTGATTTTGATGGATATCCAATTGCCGGAAGTGTCGGGCCTTGAAGTCACGAAGTGGATCAAGGAAGACGACACTCTGCGCGAAATCCCGGTTATTGCTGTCACCGCCTTTGCGATGAAGGGTGATGAAGAGAAGATCCGGGAAGGTGGATGCGAGGCTTACATTGCAAAACCGATCTCGGTGACGCAATTCCTTGAAACGGTTCAACGTTTTTTGGGGTAAGTCGTGACTGCTCGAGTCCTCATAGTTGATGATATTCCAGCCAATCTGAAGCTCTTGGAAGCTAAGCTGACGGCTGAGTATTTTGATGTCATTCAGGCCCCAGATGGCCCCACGGCCATTGAAATGGCGCTGAGTGAGCAGCCAGATATTGTGCTGCTTGATGTGATGATGCCCGGCATGGACGGATATGAAGTCTGTGAACGCCTAAAGCAGCTCCCAGAAACCCACCATATTCCTATCGTCATGGTGACAGCCCTTGATCAGCAATCTGATCGGGTGAAGGGTCTGGAAAGCGGTGCGGATGATTTTCTTACCAAGCCGATCAATGATATTGCCCTGTTTGCGCGGGTTAAGAGCCTCGTGCGGCTGAAAACGCTGACCGACGAGCTGCGGATGCGCGAATCGACGGGTCAACGTATTGGCGCTATGGATGCGTCTGCCAACGTTCTTCCAAGTGATGTCGGGGGGCGGTGCCTGGTCGTTGACGACAGGGAGCGCCAGCGCGCCCGTGTCTGTGAAATGTTGAGTGAGCAGCATGACGTGACGGTTGCCGAAAGCTCCGCTCATCTCATGGAGCTGGTCAGCAATGACGAATATGACCTTGTGCTTATCTCGCTTTCTCTGAAGGAAGAGGATGGCCTTCGTCTGTGCTCGCAGATGAGATCACTGGATGCGACCCGCCAGACGCCTATTTTGGCGATGGTGGAAGAGGGCGACATGGATCGCCTGGTTCGTGCCCTTGATATGGGTGTGAATGACTATCTGATGCGTCCTGTTGAGCGCAATGAGCTGATGGCCCGTTGCCGTACCCAGTTGCGTCGCAAACGCTATCAGGACCAGTTGAAAGATACGTTCCAGCGCAGCCTGGAGATGGCGTTTACCGATGCGCTGACGGGGCTCTACAACCGTCGCTACATGAGCAACCATTTGACAACGCTGGTTGACGAGGGCGCTCATAGTGGCAAGCCTCTGTCCCTCATGCTGTTGGACATCGACTATTTTAAAGCTGTGAATGACACGTATGGTCACGGTGCGGGCGACGAAGTTTTGACTGAGTTTGGCCGCCGGATTGCCGACAATGTGCGTGGAATTGACCTTGCCTGCCGCCTTGGTGGGGAAGAGTTTGTTGTCATCATGCCAGATACTGACGCTGAGACAGCGATCTCCATCGCTGAACGTCTGCGGTCGCGGGTTGCGGAACGCTCTTTTGAGACCGAAGCGGAACAGGCCATCGAAGTCACGGTCAGTATTGGCCTGGCTGGCGCGATCTGGCCATATGACAGTGCTGAAGCGCTGCTTGAGCGGGCTGACCAGGCTCTCTACAAGGCGAAACGGGATGGCCGTAACCGCGTGAATACTGAAGCTGCTTAGGTCCTTGGTGTCTGATTTACCGGCAGGAAAAAACGATTTTCTTCAGGGTTTTAGCCATATCCCTTCGCCGTTAACCTTAAATTTTTATTATAATCCAATGCGTTAGCGCAGTCGCTTATACCGATTGTTCATGTTTAGTCTTGGCTGTGCTATAGTATTTTTTCACCATAGGGTGACGGATGGGGGCCGTTGTTTCTGGCATGTTCTGCGTAAGGCTGCCGGATGGTTTCCCATAGAAATGAGATTGATCTCGCGTGTGCCTGGGTCCGCCGCATCTCCTGGGTCCGCGGGACCGGCCGATCGGGACGTGGTAGGAGTGGCCTCCTCTGTTACGTCACGTGTTCGATCGGCCACCCTTTTTCCAAAACATCTTAGAACGCAGAGCGTAGGTGCTCGTGCACCTGTCTCATGTCATCGCAGATCAGGTGGCAGAGCGTGGCCACGTCCGCATCAGGTTGTTTCATCGATGGAACCATAATGGGGATGGCACCAGCGCCGTGCGCAGAGCGAATGCCTGCTTCGGTGTCCTCCAGCGCAAGGCACCGCATTGGCGGCACTGAGAGAGATGCTGCGGCTGTCTGGAACGGTTCAGGGTGGGGCTTTCCCAGGGCCACATCATCTCTTGTAACGACATGGCTGAAGAAGCCTCTCAAACCAGCGGTTGCCAGATAGGCTTCAGCACTCGCCCGCGTTGCAGATGTCGCGACGGCCAATGCAATTCGGTTTGCTTGAAGGTCTTCTAACAAAGCTACGACGCCCGGCATGACCGGCACGTGGCTTTGGAGCTTTTCGTTCAGGCGCGGACGCCATTCCGCGATATGTGCGTCTACATCGAAACTCTGTCCAAATTCATTTTGCATGAGGGTCAGGCAATCAACGGTCGGCCTGCCCAGCATTTTCTGCCACAGCTGCGCTTTCAGCTCGAACCCCTGCAATTCTGCAGCCCGGACCCATTCCTCCATATAGAGGCTCTCTGTGTCGATCAGAGTGCCATCCATGTCGAACAGAGCGGCATCGAATGCGGGGACGGTCATGGGTTAGATCATCCTCAATTTGCCCTGCTTTAGGCAAAAGAAAAGGCAGGCTCGGGAGCCTGCCTTGTTCGTCTTATTGATCCCAATCATTCCGGCGACCTTGTCAGGTCGGCCAAAATCATTTGATCTTGGTTTCCTTAAATTCAACATGCTTGCGGACAACAGGGTCGTACTTTTTGACGACCATCTTCTCGGTCATCGTCCGCGCGTTTTTCTTGGCCACGTAGTAGAAGCCAGTGTCAGCTGTGCTGAGCAGCTTGATTTTGATCGTGGTTGGCTTCGCCATCACCAAATCCTTAAGTAGACAGGCGCCTGGACGGTTGCCCGCGCCTTTGAAAAAGTTGCCGCAGACTAACCAGCAGGGCAGAGAAGTCAAGGCCCCGATAAAACGGGCTTTTGGGCCCGTTATTCCAGCTTTTCTCTCGATTTACTGTCTGACCAGCGCCAGCCGACGACCAGCAGATAAATGCCACATATGGCCGCCATGGCTATCGCCAATCCATGGGGATCCCAGATGTCCATCGCGGCGCCTGCGATTGGAGGCCCCAGCAGACCGCCGGTTGAGAACATCAGCACGAAAGCGGAGTTTGCGGCCGCAAGGTCAGCTCCCTTGAACCTTTCGCCAAGGAGTGCGAGGCCCACGGTGTACATGCCGACGACGACACCACCAAATATGAAGAGGCTCGGAAGAAAGACCCAGATGTTTTGTGAAACAATGGGAAGCAGAGCTGTTCCTGCAAAACCAAAACCAGCACAGATGAACAAAACGGTGCGGCGGTCGAATCGATCAGATGCCAATCCAATGGGGATTTGGAAGATGACGTTTCCTGCCGCGAAGATGGTGAGGATCAGCGCTGCTAGGTTCTCCGTCAACCCAACCCGCAACGCATAGATGGGCAGCATGTTGAACATGTTCGTCTCTGTTGCACCATAGACCAGGCCGGCGAGCGTGGCAGCAGGCGCTACCGTGAGGAAGGCGAGTAGACCGTGGCTCGGCTTCTCCGTCACCTGAGGCGCCAGCTTGCGGGCATAAATGATCGGGATGCTTGAGACCAGGGTCAGCACACTCACGATCAGAAAGGGCACGATCCCGTCGGGGCCTATCGTCAGCAAGACAATTGGGCCGACTGCGAACCCAGCTGAGAGGATGGTGCCGTAAATGCCGATCAGGAAGCCCCGGTTTTTGTCCGTCGCCAACTGGTTGATCCAGAATTCGCTGACAACGAAGAGGCCTGTGAGCGCCAGTCCATTGATGAAGCGCAGAGGAAACCAGATCCAGATATTGTTGAAGACGAAATAGAGCGGCATGCAAATTGCCGATGTTACGAGGCAAATGAGCAGAAACGATCCTGTAGAAATTCTTCGAAGCAGCGGGGCGATAAAAGGCGTCACAGCCAGGGTGGCCAGGGACGGCATTGCTGTGTTGAGACCGATAAGCGTGCTGGAGACACCTTGCCGCTCCAGCAAGATAGCAAGCAGGGGGATGGAGACGCCCATGCCGATGCCAACCGACGTGATGCAGGCGATGACTGCCGCAAGGCTGATCGTCCGCTGGCGCGGTGTCAGTTCTTGGACTTTCTCTGCAACGCCTACCATTCACTTACCTTTTAGCGAGACTTGTTAACGGGGGTTTGGTTCAAGGACCTTTGGTTCCAGAATCCGGGGCTTTTCGTTCAGGTAACAATAAAGCGGTGGCACGGCCCGGGGATAACCTTCTGCAGAATTTTTCAGTTCTGTGAGCACAAATTCCGTCACGTCAATAATCGGGAGTTTCAGGGCTTCTGAGAGCGGATACCAATCAATGTCGCTCAACTCTCCGCTGCCCTTCAGGGTTCCGGTGAGGTTTGAGGCATCGGCCTTGAAAAACCGGGCATGGAAGCGGATCGGGCTTACAGTTGGTGTGATCGCGCGCGCCATGAACGACACGTGGCGGAGCGCAGGTGCCAGCCCCATGTCACGGAATTGACCCCAGGTCTCGCCGGTTGCCGGACCGATGTCGCCTTTATCAGCGAGCAACATGCCAGTTTCTTCAAAGGTCTCGCGTATTGCTGCCATAGCGAGCGCCAAAGTCTTTGCCTTCGATGCGCCGGTATGGCCCAGACTTGGGTCATTGGCGAGAGCGCTTGCGGGCAGGGCGTCATGATCATGTGGATCAAGTTTTCCACCAGGAAAAACGAAGGCATCAGGGATGAAGCTCATCTTCGCATGGCGCTTGCCCATCAGGATGCGAGGCTCTGGGCCGGTCTCATCAACAAGGACGAGAGAGGCAGCGTCGCGCGGCTTGACGGCTTTGCCTGTGTTGGGTGTCGGCGCGTTCATAAAGTATCTCGAACAGGGTTTGCGCCGCGGAAATGCACGAACGGAACCGGGCGTTTGGCCTGTTGTGGTTTGGGCAAGGCCAAGCGCTCGTCCAGCTCCCCCAAGATCATTCTCGTAATGTTTGGCAGATCCAGGTCATAGGCTTCGTTGATCTCGAGCCAATGCAATTCCAGCAGTTCGCCTGAGGCGCGATCTGTATCATGGAGATCACCGCGAATTTGATCTGCTTCAATGGTGAAGAAACGCGTGTCGAAGCGACGTGTCCGATAAGGTGGTGTGATCGCCCTGGCAATGAAGTCGACCGATGACAGGTCTGGGGCAACATGTTCGTTGTAGTAGGCCTGCCATTCGGGGTTTTTGGTCTGCAGAGGTTCGCTCACCTTTTTCCCTATGACGAGGCCTGTTTCTTCAAACGTCTCTCTGATCGCCGCCATAGCGAGACCGCGTGCCTTGTTGGCACTCGGCGTCCCGCGCATCCTATCGAGCAGGCGGCGTTCCACTGGCGCGCGTAAACCCTTGTGGGCTTTTACGCGGCTGTCTGCCGCATCCATGCGGCCACCTGGAAAGACAAATTTGTTTGGCATGAATTTGTGACCAGCGGCACGCTTTCCCATCAGGATGCGTGGCTTGGCTGCGTCGCGGCGTACGATGATGAGGGTCGCTGCCTCTTTAGGACGAACGGCTGCTGTTTTGTCGTTCTTGTATTCCTGACCGCGCGATTGCTTCGGATCAAATGTCGCACTTGGCGCTGTCTGCTTTTTGTTTTTGGTCGCCATATCACCCTCCACACGTGAAAAAGGCGCGACCGGCGGTCACGCCCTTGAACCTCAATGTGCCTTTTGCGTCTGAGTCTGTCCAGACAGGGCGAATTCAGTCAGGAAAACGCTGGGGCGTTCAGTCCTCGTGGCCACCAAATCCATGCATTTTGACTGCCCATTGCATGCCGACAACGGCCCCTTTGGTGATGGGCAGGGTGATGAGCGCCAGTGCGAGTGTCAGGGGACCCCAGATGGCGGCATGGATCCAGGCATCGGGACGGTAGGCAAGCTCAACCCACAGCATGATAGGTACGACAATATGCCCGACGATGAAAATCGTGAAATAGGGTGGAGCGTCGTCTGCACGGTGGTGGTGCAGTTCTTCGCCGCACTGACCGCACTCGTCTGCGACCTTCAAATATTTGCGGAACACCTGGCCTTCACCGCATGAGGGGCACTTGAAGAACGCGCCGCGCTTAATGGACTGCCAAACTGGACGGCGTTCTTCTACCGTGTCTAGAACGTTTGTCATGGGGCTCGTCATTGGTTTTCTCCGACCGACCGTGGTGGCGATAACATGAGGGTCGTAAAGAAAATTGCCAATGTGGCAGGGTGACGCGCGGCTTTCTGGACTGCGTTACTTTTTCCCGCGTGACCTTGAGTTTCTGCCGCCGCTACGCTTAAAGGGCTTGTTGCCACCGCCGGGACGTCCAGAATTGGGACGTCCGCGGTTTTTACCTCGCCTGACACCTTTTCCTTCAGTGCCGCCCTCAATCATCGTGAAGCGCAGACCGCCGGTAACCGGCACAGCTTCATCCAGGCGGATGCGAACGGGATCACCAATCCGGTAGCGGGTGCCGGTTCTATCGCCAATAAGGGCGTGGGCACCTTCATCATGGTGGTAGTAGTCATTATCAAGGCTCGCAATTGGAACTAGTCCATCGGCGCCGGTGTCGGTCAGTCGGATGAAAAGGCCGAAGCGGGTGACGCCGGAAATGCGGCCTGCAAATTCGCCGCCTATCTGTTTTTCGAGGTAGGACGCGATGTAGCGATCATTTGAGTCACGTTCTGCCACCATGGAGCGGCGCTCTGTCTGCGAGATGTGTTCTGCAGTTTGCGACAGGTGCTTGGTGTCATCAGCGCTCAACCCATCCTCGCCGAGGTTCAGTCCGCTAATCAGACTGCGGTGCACGATCAAATCGGCGTAGCGCCGAATGGGGGAGGTGAA
>JAJFGY010000283.1 GCA_021775935.1 Alphaproteobacteria bacterium | reverse complement strand
CGACTGTCTCGTGGACCCAGCGGAGAATTGCTATCCCATGATCCCATCTGGCGCTCCCCACAATGAGATGATCCTTGGGGAAGACCCTAATGCGCCGACTGTGACGGAAGAGGGCAAAATGCTCGTCTAGATGAAACAGGGCCGATAAGGGTTCGCCTTTGGCCTCTGATCCGCTATAAGCCCCCCGTTGTATGAAGCATTGGGGACAAGCTTTGGGGGAGGGCACCTGTCCCACTCCAACCTGATATTCCGCCCGAACCGGGCGCTCTCAAGATTTGGCAATAGAAGCAATGAGTGATCTGAGTAAATCCGAACGACATGTCCTCGCCGTCCTGGTGGACAATGAGGCGGGCGTGCTTGCGCGCGTGATCGGGCTCTTTTCCGGTCGCGGCTACAATATTGAGAGCCTCACTGTGGCTGAAGTTGATGCAGCCGAGCATATGTCGCGGATCACGATTGTGACCAAAGCGACGCCCGCTGTTGTCGATCAAATCCTAGCGCAGCTTGATCGACTGGTGCCTGTGCACAAGGTCGTGGATCTGTCGGTTGATGATGTGCGTTCGGTGAACCGGGAAATGTCGCTGATCAAAGTGGCTTCAACCGGTGAAAAGCGGGTCGAAGCGCTGCGGCTTTCAGAGGCCTTCCGTGCGCGGGTGATCGATACGACCCATAGCTCTTTCGTCTTCGAGGTGACAGGTACACCTGAGAAGATTGAAGCTTTTATCAATTTGATGCGGCCGCTTGGCCTTGTTGATGTGTCGCGGACCGGCGTTGTCGCCATCGCCCGCGGTGCCGAAGGCATGTGAGCCGAGGTTTAAGAATTTTTGCCCCAGAGATTTTTGGGAATTTTAATTGGGAATTTCGAGCGGTATGCACTGCTCCATGAGACTAAAAGGATAAGACCCATGCGCGTTTATTACGATCGCGATGCAGATGTTAATCTGATCAAAGGCAAGAAAGTTGTCATCATTGGATATGGCTCACAAGGCCATGCGCACGCGCTGAACATGCGCGACAGCGGCGTTGGGGAAGTGGCTGTTGCCCTTCGCGAAGGTTCTGCCTCAGCGAAAAAAGCTGAAGCCGAAGGCTTGCCGGTTATGTCAGTTGCGGACGCTGCCAAGTGGGCAGACGTCATGATGATGGTGACGCCGGATGAGCTGCAGGGTGAGATCTACCGCGACGAACTTGAGCCCAACATGAAACCTGGTGCGGCATTGATGTTTGCTCATGGTTTGAACGTTCACTTCAATCTGATCTCACCACGCTCAGACATTGACGTGTTGATGGTTGCTCCTAAGGGTCCTGGTCACACAGTGCGCGGTGAATACCAGCGCGGTGCCGGTGTACCTTGTCTGATTGCGATCCATCAGGATGCAACGGGTAACGCTCATGACCTTGGTCTTTCCTATGCGTCAGCTATTGGCGGTGGCCGGGCCGGCATCATCGAAACAACCTTTAAGGAAGAGTGCGAAACAGACCTCTTTGGCGAACAGGCTGTTTTGTGTGGCGGTCTCTCTGAGCTCATCAAAGCTGGCTATGAAACACTCACCGAAGCAGGCTACGCGCCTGAAATGGCCTATTTTGAGTGCCTTCATGAAGTGAAGCTCATTGTCGACATGATGTATGAAGGTGGCATCGCTACCATGAATTACTCTGTGTCGAATACAGCTGAGTATGGCGGGTATGTCTCTGGACCCCGCGTCATCACGGCTGACAGTAAAGCGGCGATGAAGGAAATCCTGACCGACATTCAGACGGGTAAGTTCACCCGCGACTGGATGCTGGAAAACAAAGTCGGCCAGACAAGCTTTAAGGCGACGCGCGCCCGGAATGCAGATCACCCTATTGAAGAAGTGGGTGAAAAGCTTCGCGCCATGATGCCATGGATTGCTGAGACCAAAATGGTCGATAAAGAAAAGAACTAAAGGCAACTCACTTAAGCCACAAAATTAAAGGGGCTTTCGTGAGGTTCACGAAGGCCCCTTTTTTGTGATCAACTGAGACCAACACTGGTTTTCACCGCAACCCCTTAAGGTGACTGACATGATCCCGTATCGCTCCCGTACTTCTACCCATGGTCGTAACATGGCCGGTGCGCGTGGCCTTTGGCGCGCAACTGGTATGACGGATGAGGATTTCGGAAAGCCGATTATTGCTGTGGTGAATTCGTTCACCCAGTTCGTGCCCGGTCACGTTCATCTGAAGGACCTTGGTCAGATGGTGGCGCGGGAGATTGAGGCTGCCGGTGGCGTTGCCAAGGAGTTCAATACGATCGCCGTCGATGATGGGATCGCGATGGGGCATGACGGCATGCTCTATTCTCTGCCGTCGCGTGACCTGATTGCTGACTCGGTTGAATATATGGTCAACGCGCATTGCGCGGATGCGATGGTGTGCATCTCCAATTGTGACAAGATCACACCGGGCATGATGATGGCGACCATGCGCCTCAACGTTCCAACCATCTTTGTCACAGGCGGTCCCATGGAAGCGGGGCGTGTGGTTGTTGATGGGAAGGAGATTGCGGTCGATCTTGTGGACGCGATTGTCGAGGCCGTTAACCCAGATCGAACAGACGCCGAAGTCGAAGAGATTGAGAAGAATGCGTGCCCGACCTGCGGGTCGTGCTCGGGCATGTTTACAGCGAACTCCATGAATTGTTTGGCCGAAGCGTTGGGCATCGCTCTGCCGGGTAATGGCACCGTGGTCGCTACCCATGCGGACCGCAAAGAGCTTTTTCTTGGGGCGGCTCGACAGATTGTTGAGCTGACCCGCCGTTATTATCAAGATGAAGACAAAAGTGTGTTGCCGCGCGGCATTGCGACGTTTGAAGCGTTTCAGAACGCAATGACTCTCGATATTGCAATGGGGGGATCAACCAACACGATCCTTCATCTGCTCGCCATCGCGCGTGAAGCAGAAGTTGATTTCACGCTGGCGGATATGGACGAGTTGTCGCGCAAAGTACCCTGCCTGTCCAAAGTTGCTCCGGCCGTTCCCGATGTGCACATTGAAGATGTACACCGAGCTGGTGGCATCATGGCTATTCTGGGTCAGCTCGACAATGGTGGCTTGATCAATAGAGACACGTCCACAGTTCATGCCCGCACGATGGGGGAGGCGCTGGATCAATGGGATATTTCCCGGACTGACGCGGAGGACGTTCATACGCTCTATAAGGCAGCGCCTGGGGGTGTTCGGACCACAGTCGCCTTCAGTCAACAAAGTCGCTTTAACGATTTGGACACGGATCGGGAGACGGGTGTTATTCGCTCTGTTCCCACTGCCTTCACCAAAGAAGGTGGGCTTGCGGTGTTGTTCGGCAACCTGTCGGAAGAAGGCTGTATCGTGAAGACCGCTGGTGTTGATGAAAGCATCTGGAAGTTTTCCGGTCCGGCGCGGGTCTGTGAAAGCCAGGATGAAGCCGTGAAGCGCATCACCACCAAAGATATCAAGGCGGGTGATGTGGTCGTCATTCGCTATGAGGGTCCGAAGGGCGGGCCGGGCATGCAGGAAATGCTCTATCCGACGTCCTACCTTAAATCGATGGGCCTCGGGAAAGAGTGTGCCTTGGTCACTGATGGTCGCTTTTCGGGCGGTACATCCGGTCTCTCCATCGGTCACGTCTCTCCAGAGGCAGCAGAAGGTGGTCTCATCGGCTTGATTGAAGAAGGCGATATGATCGAGATCGACATTCCTAATCGGTCCATCAACGCAGTTCTTTCTGAAGAAGAGATCGCGAAACGTCGGGCCGCAATGGATGCTAAAGGCTGGAAGCCGGTTGAACCTCGCGAGCGAAAAATCTCCCCTGCATTGCGGGCTTATGCTGCCATGGTTACGAATGCTTCGAAGGGTGCTATCCGCGATGTCACTCAAATTGAAGGTAAGTAGCCAAAAGTGTCGTGACATTTCGATAGAAGCGGATTAAGACAAACGCATGAACAACGAGATCACATCTGTCGACCTGACCTTGCTGGGCGCCGCCCCGGCAGCTGTCATTGCGACCGTGAAACCTGCCACAGCCCCCATTGCGGTTGCGGCGGGTGTCGTTGTGGTGGCCACACTTACCAAAGTGGCAGGGCTCGCCAAAATTTGGGGGTCTGACCCGACTTAAATGTGATCTAGCAACAAGCCGAATTTCTTAAGGCTCTCCGCGAAGATCGCGGGGGGCCTTTTTCTTTATCTACAGCATTTTCGAACCACACAAATCTGCAACTTTTACTGAAAATGCTCCGGTGCTGTAATGAAAGGACACTCCAATGACCAGCACGTCGCCGTCTAACACGTCCGGGGCCAGCTTGGTGTTTATGCACACCTCGTCGGCTCATATCGCAACCTTTAACGGGCTGCGGGATCAAATCGTGCCAGGCATGCGGATCGGACACATTGTCCGTGAAGACCTGCTTTGTGCGGTCCGGAAAGCGGGGGCGGTCACCGTTGCGGTTGAGCTCAAACTGGAAGAGGCACTCAGTGAGGCGGCGAAGGCAGGGGCAGAGCGTATCGTCTGCACCTGTTCCACGCTTGGAGGTGTTGCTGAGTCTGCCGATGTCGCTGATGCTCACGTGATGCGGATCGACCGACCGATGGCGCGGGAAGCTGCGTGGATTGGCGGACGTGTTGCCGTTTGTGCGGCACTTCCTGAGACGCTTGGACCAACCTTGTCGCTGGTGGAAGAGGAGATCGAGAAGACCGGTCGGTTTTCAACGGTTCAGGCCCGCGTATTTGATGGTGTCTGGGATGATTTCCGGGACGGACGCCTGCGGGATTACCATGGCGGCATTGCCGCGCGTCTCCGCGATGTTGCGATGACGGCGGATGTTGTTGTCCTGGCCCAAGCTTCCATGGCGCCCGCGGCGGATCTGTGCGGGGATATTGGTGTTCCAATTCTTTCCAGTCCGGTTACAGGCTTTCAAGCAGCAATTGCCGGGATGGTTCCAGAAATGGCCTAGCGTTCAGTGCGAGCACGCTTCTGTCTCAATCTGGACAGTGGCGTGTTCGATCTGAAACTTATGGCTCAGTCTTTCTTTGATCGCACTCAATGCAGCGTCGGCGTTGACGCCTTCTGCAATGCGGGCATGGAGTGTCATCACATCCCGGGTCGCGGTCAGAGACCAGGCGTGCAGATGATGGACGTCCTCGATCCCCGCAATGGAGTTGAGTAAGTCGCTCTTGATCTCTTCCATATCAAGGCCTTTGGGTGTGCCTTCCATCAGGATGTGTCCTGATTGGCGGGCGAGGGAAATGGCAGAGCGCAATATTAGCAAGGCGACAAATATAGAAAGCAGCGGATCAATGGGCGTCCAGCCCGTGTAGAGGATGATGATGGCAGCTGCGATAGCTGCGACAGATCCCAACAGGTCACCTAACACGTGAACGGCGGCGCCCTGCATGTTGAGGTTTTCTTTTTCACCGGAGTGCAACAGCCAGAAGGCCAGCACGTTCACCAGCAAGCCACCGGCAGCGATCCAAAGCATGAGACCGCCGAGGATTTGCACTGGCTCGAAAAAGCGCTGTACCGCCTCAAAGAGGATCCACCCAACGAGTGCGATCATGGACAGCGCATTTACGAAAGCAGCAAGGGTCTCAGCGCGATGATATCCATAGGATTGGTTTGCATCCGCGGGCCGCGTCGCGAGACGAAAGGCGATGTAGGCGAGGAAGAGGGCGGCGGCGTCTGTTGCCATATGACCGGCGTCGGCGATGAGAGCCAGAGATCCTGACAGTATCCCGCCTATGACTTCGGCCACCATGAAGCCCGCGGTGAGACACATGGCTGCAAGCACACGTCGCTGGTTTCCGCGTGTCACATCAGGCGCGTGGCTATGGGAATGATCGTGGTCATGGCCATGTATGTCGGAGGCGTGGGGGCTCATGATCTGTCTCCTTCCCGAATATGATCCAGCATGTCTTTCACCACATGTTCAATGTGATGGTCGTGGATGGAGTAACGAACCGTGCGCCCGTCTCGCTCATGGCGAACCAGACGAGCGGCGCGTAACAGCCGCAGATGATGGCTGACGAGGGAGGGTGAGAGACCCAGTCGTTCTGCGATGGCGCCCACTGCGATGGGCTCATTCATTACAGC
>JAJFGY010000282.1 GCA_021775935.1 Alphaproteobacteria bacterium | reverse complement strand
TTTTGTTTGTGAACATGGAGGCCCAGAAGCGCCTCACTTGTGCGTTGCAACTCATAGAGGGTGAACGTGTCTGGCATCAATTCAAACACAACCGGGCGATACTTTAGTTTAGATCGAAGGCGGCTAATCGCCGTCGCAAGGATACGCCGATGGTCATATTGCATGGGCAGGCCGAGCTGCGGTGCGTCAGCTTTTTCGAGCTCTGTTGCGTTTGGACGCCCGTCTCTCAAAGCCTCGCGCACAAGCCCCGCTTCGTACAAAAGCTCATAGCGTTCAAGAACATTCTCTTCATCCCACGCACCGCCGTCCAGTCCGAAGGTCAAGCGCGCGCGGTCAAGGCGACGTCCCCGATTAAGCTCGTCACTTTTTGATCCAGACGTGTCGGCTGCCCATTCCTGGAGCAAAGGCAGGATCGCTTTATCGAGAATGGCAGGGCGCCCGTCACGCCAGTCTTCCCAGGGAAAATATTGGTACCAGCTGCGCCAGCTTACGCCAGCCCGCTCTTCACCACCGCGGGTAAGGGCCAGATAACCGACAGAGACAATGTGATCTGTTTCCTCCAGCACTTCCAGTGCGTGGCGTCCTCTGTCCCCAAATGTGTAAAGCTGCTCGACATAACCCAGACCAATTTGCGTTTGCTCCTGCACCCAGGATCGAAGGCCGATCTCCATCGTCCGATGGGTGAAGGGGTCAAAAGGGCCAAAGGGCAGCGCATCCCAAATGTCCAGATCGCTGTTTTCAGGCCGGACAACCACAATTTGCGGAAACCCGTCGGCAACCTGCACAATCGCTGCATTCAGGTCGATCACAACCGGATTGGTTGGTTTTTTCGGTGGCACTGGATCCATAGGCGCAGGGTCCTTTGGCGCAGGATCCTTAGGTACTGGGGCCATCGTCAGGGGTCTCCGGGAAGGCGAGGCATATCATCGATAGTCTACGTGATTCTGGCGCGGTTTGGTCGACTACCGGTCCCGCTCGGTTAACTTCAGGAGTGATTTAAACCTCTTCAGGAAGAGGGCCTGTGCCGCGCTCGGATTGAGCGGCTTCAATTTGATCGGAACGATCCCGCGTGGACGGCCAAATATGGCGGCAGCTTCCTCATCGGAGAAACCGGCCAATTGGGTTGCTTCAAGAAAGGCGGAGACATGATCTGCGCGTTTGATCAGGGTCTCAACCGTCTTGGGCAGAGCCGCAGGCAAGCCAAACCGCATATGGATGGCGCTTTCCAGCCGGTGCTCGAAGCTTTTATAGTCAAGTCCAAGCGCTGCTTTAAAGGGGCTGATCATATCGCCGATCACATATTCGGGCGCATCGTGAAGCAGGGCCGCAAGCCGCCACTTGGCGGGCCACCCCGGGCGCAGCTGGTGACAAATTTGCTCAACCAAGACGCTATGCTCGGCGACGGAGAAGGGCTCATCGCCAATAGTTTGACCGTTCCAGCGGGCAACCCTGGCAAGCCCATGTGCGATATCCTCTATCTCAACGTCAAAGGGCGAGGGGTCCAGCAAGTCCAGGCGACGACCGCTCAACATCCGTTGCCAGGCACGGGGCGTCTTGGCCCGTTTTGAAGATGCTGCTTTTGGGGATGTCTTGGAAGTGGCCATGAGCGGGTCCAGGTGGGGAAGGGCCGCAGACCCTAATCTTTCCTATTTGTCTTGTCGATGAGGGGGCCCATTGTTGTGGCACACCAGACCGCCTAGACTCAAACCTCGTAGTTTTCGCAATGAACAGAGACAAAGACCTAAGCTGTGCCACCACAACCCCTGAGCTCCGACCTGCTGTACCGCGAATGCGACATCTCGCAGTTTGAATTCGAAACAACTGCTGAGCTGTCGGATGCCAAAGGTCTTGTTGGTCAGGACCGGGCGCTGGACGCGATCCGGTTCGGCACCCGTATGGAGAAGTCGGGCTACAACATCTTTGCCCTCGGGCCCCATGGTGCCGGAATGCGCGACGGCGTGATCCGGCACCTGCAATCCATCATTGGGCAGCGTCCGGTGCCAAGCGACTGGGTCTATGTGAATAATTTCACCAACCCCAACAAACCGATTGCGCTGCGAACTACTGCGGGACGTGCGGCAGCGCTTAGAAGCGGTGTTGCAAACCTCATCCAGGACTTGCGGGGCTCTATCCCTGCAATACTGGAGAGTGAGGAGTATAAAAAGCGGTTGGCAACGATTGATGCGAATTATACGCAGCATCAAGGTCAGGCATTTGAGACCCTTCGCCTCCGCGCAGAAGCAAAGAACATCACGCTTCTATCAACGCCATCTGGTTTTGCTTTTGCGCCCCAGCGTGAGGGCGAGGTGATGACGCCGGAAGCCTTCAACGAGCTGCCCGAAGACGAGCGCGAGAAGATCAAAAAAACTGTTGGCGAGCTGGAACAGGAACTTGCGGCAATCTTTCAGCATGTCCCTGGTTGGGAGAAAGAACGCCGAACTCAGGTGCATGAGTTGAATCGTGAAGTCGCGACAAATGCTGTTGGGCACTCCATTCACGACTTGGTGGCTATGTTCGAAGGCAATGAAAAAGTCGCGGCATGGCTCACTGAGTTGGAAACAGACCTGGTCGACAATATTGGTTATTTCACGCAGGAGGATCGTGAACAACAGACAGCCGCCATGGCCCCCATTGGAGGAGACATTTTTCGGCGCTACACCGTCAACATCATTGTTGAGAACGGACCGGACGCAGTCCCTGAACCTACTGCAGGAAATAGCAATGGTGGCTTCATCGGAGGTGGCGCGCCGATTATTACGGAAGAACACCCGGCATTTGCAAATCTGATCGGGCGCGTAGAGCACATGTCGCACATGGGCGCGCTCGTAACAGATTTCAGCCTGATCAAAGCAGGTTCTCTCCATCGCGCAAATGGCGGCTATCTGCTTATTGACGCCCTGCGTTTGCTCCGTGAGCCGCTCGCCTGGGATGGGTTAAAACGGGCGCTGCGCACAAGGCGCATCGTGTTGGAAGCACCGGGTGAGTATCTCAGTCTCGTCAGCACAGTGGCGCTGGAGCCTGATCCCATTCCGCTCGACACAAAGGTCATCTTGTTTGGCGACAGACTGCTCTATTACATGTTGGCAGAAAACGATCCGGAGTTTCGGGATCTGTTCAAGGTCTCGGCGGATTTCGATGATCAGATAGACCGGGATGGCGAGACCGACATGCTCTACGCCGAAATGATCGCGACCCTTTGCAGAGAAAATGAGCTGCTGCCGCTAACAGCTGCCGCGGTGGGGCGTGTCATAGAAGAAAGCTCTCGATTTGCAGAAGACGCAGAAAAACTCTCTCTTGAAGTGGGCAGTGTTACCGACCTGATGCAGGAGGCAGATCTGTATGCGCGCGAAGGCGCTGCAGATGCCATTGATGTGAGCCACGTTCAACGCGCTGTTGACGAACGCGTTCACCGATCAGATCGCTTGAGAGAGCGTAGCCTTGAGGCCATCACCCGTGATGTGATCATGATCGATACGGAAGGGGCGGTTGTCGGTCAGATTAATGGCCTGTCGGTTTTGAGCCTTGGGCAGGCAAGCTTTGGCCGTCCAACGCGGATCACTGCGCGAACCCGAATGGGACAAGGAAATGTTGTCGACATTGAAAGAGAGGTGGATCTGGGCGGGGCGCTGCATTCGAAAGGTGTTCTCATTCTCACCGGATTCCTGAGCGCGCATTTTGCTGCAGCAGTTCCTCTTTCTCTCGCAGCAACGCTCGTTTTTGAACAAAGCTATGGTGGTGTCGACGGGGACAGTGCGTCGGCTGCAGAATTGGTGGCACTCATCTCTTCGCTTGCAGAGCTCCCGATCAATCAGGGGCTGGCGGTCACAGGCTCACTCAATCAATTGGGGCAGATCCAGGCCATTGGTGGGGTAAACGAAAAGATCGAAGGCTTCTTCGACATCTGTGTGCGCCGTGGCCTGACCGGCGATCAGGGCGTGGTTATTCCTCATGCAAATGTAAAGCATCTGATGTTGCGTCGAGACGTCATTGATGCGGTTGAACGAGGGGTCTTCTCAATCTACCCCGCCGAGACCATCGAGGACGCCGTGACAGTGATGACCGGCATTCATGCCGGTCTGCGCGATGAGGATGATGAATTTGAACGCGGGACTGTATTCCAGCGCGTTGATGATCGCCTGGCGGAATTTGCGCTGGCACAAGCGTCGTTTGGAAAGTCCGATGACGCAGAGGGCAGGTCATGAATACAGATCCGAAGGAAACAACTCACACAGGCTTGCATAAGATCCTGATCGAAATTGACTCCGCCGTGCCACAAGCCGAAGCCATTACTTTCGCCAAACGCTTGGGCGATCCTATCGGGGCGCAGCTTGTGGGGTGCTTTGTAGAGAACCAGGCGTTGATGGATCTGGCAGAACTGCCCTTTGCCTCTGAAGTTTCTTTTAGCGGGGTTGTACGGCCACTGGAAAGCGAGCGCTTGGTGCGTGAATGGGGCGCACAGGCAGGGCAGGCCAAAGCGGCTTTTGCGGCAGCGGCGGTGGAAATGGGTCTTGAGTGGACATTCGACGTGAAACGCGGTCGGCCGCTCTTTGCCATCGTTGAAAGCGCTGCGCGAGAAGATGTGCTCGTGATGAACACAGGCAACCACCTGACACCGCTGAGTGATATCGGTCGGGCGCTGAGGGCCGCCACAGCTGAGGTCCATGCAGATGTACTTCTAACCAGTGCCCGGCGGGGCATTGGAGCAGGCGATGCTCCTTTGGTCGTCTTGGACGATATGACCAGTCAGGGCGAGTTCTGCGCACACGCTGCGGAGGCCCTGGCGTCGAAGGCTGGCATGACTTGCCTGCCGGTGCGTGGTGCCGACACCCACTTGACAGATCTGGCAGAGATCGTCCGGCAGATGGGGGCAGGCCTTGTCATCGCAAGTGCACAGTCAAAATTCTTTGAAAAAGATGGCGATGCGACGGCATTTTCCATGGCGGTTGGGTGTCCGGTTCTGCTTCTGGGCTCGGAGCGAGACCTTACCTAGCAAAAATAATCTGCATGTTTGATCTGTGTCATGAGCGTGTCTTTGGTCTAGTCTTAGAGTGAACTCATGGAATGGCAGCAAGGAGGTCGGCAATGCCTATTCGGAAAATTCTCGTTCCCGTTCACGGAACCGCATCAGACAAACCTGTATTGAACGCAGCTTTATTGGTCGCAAGAAAATTTGGTGCCCAGGCGAAGGTCTTGTTCGTGCGCCCAGACCCGAGCGAGGCGCTGCCCTATCTTGGGGATGGCGTTTCCGGTCAGGTCATAGAGGACCTGTTGCAGGCAGCGAAAGAAGGCTCAGACGCAGCGGTGATAGCAGCTCAGCAGAATGTGGAGACTGAAGCAGCGACGGCAGGTGTTCCGGTCGTGAAGGACACCGGAACTCTTCCCTCCGCCCGCTTTGGCGAGGCCACAGGTCGTCGCGATCTTGTGGTGGCAGAAGAGAGCAGACTTTCTGATCTTGTGATGTTTTCCGGCTCGGAAGTCGAAGATGGAATTGCCGGTGGCGACGCATTGGAAGGTGCGCTCATGAGCGCCGACCGTCCTGTCTTGATTGCACCCAAAACATCAACCGCGTCCATTGGCGAAAATATTCTTGTTGGCTGGGATGGAAGCTTGCAGGCATCAGCCGCAGTAACAGCCGCTATTCCATTCATTGAGAAAGCGGCCAAAGTCACCATCCTTTGTATCGACGAAGGCGATGAAGATGGTGTGCCCAATTCTGTTCTTGAGAACTATCTCGCACTTCACGGTGCAACCGCGACAACGCGGTTTGTAAAAGCGGACGGCCGTGCGGTCGGCGAAATCCTGCTTGAAGAGGCGGCAAGTGCAGGTGCAGACCTGCTTGTGATGGGCGGGTATGGGCATAGCCGTCTGAGGGAATTCCTCTTTGGCGGAGCAACGCAACATGTGCGCGCCCACGCCAGTGTGCCTGTTCTTATGGCGCACTAAACGCTCAGTTGAGCATCACCAGATGTGAGTTTGAAGAAGGAGGGCAGGCATGACCCTATATCGCATTCATATGAACGCTGCCCGCAGCGAGGAGTTTCCCGAGGGCAGTGACAAGCATGGCTATGACTTTGTTGCGCCTCTGGACGAAGACAATCATCTGGATCCCAAAGCGTGGAAGGCCCACAAGGACGACTGCGTGGTGCGACGCTTCAGCAATGGCGAGCCAGATGAACGCGGGCTGCTTCGACACATCGGTAAGGGCTGGACCATTGATTATGACCCGGACACACCAGAAGGCGATGAACCTTTCTTCAAGCTGGATAAGCACCTGATCAGTGTGGGGGAATACCTCTCTGTTAGAGAAGATGACGGGGAGCTGCGCACTTTTCATATCGTCGCGGTGCAGCCCTACCTCAAATAGTAGACGCGACAGCGCAGGTAGGAAAAGTGTATGCGGTTTTCCGTCTGCATGCGCGGCGAATACCGATTATGTGCGCAGGCAGAAAAGTGCCGAAATTCAGTTTCAGGGTTGCCCAGCCGCGGGGCCTGTTAGGACATGACTACGCGCGCTTGCGGATGATAACGCTACCGGCGGAATAGCCCGCCCCAAAGCTGCAGATCACGCCAACGTCGCCTTCGACCAGGTCATCGCTGAATTTGTTGAAGGCGACAATCGATCCAGCCGAACTGGTATTGGCATAGTCTTTCAAAATATTGGGGGACTCTTCAACCGTGGGTTCGCGCCCCAATACCTTCTTGCCGATAAAGTCGTTCATGCCCTTATTGGCTTGATGCAGCCAGAGGCGTTTGAGGGCGGTCGGGTCGAGCCCTTCATCACTCGCATGGGAGATGATGAGCTTTGACACCATCGGCACAACTTCTTTGAAGACCTTTCGACCTTCCTGAACGAACAGCTTGTCAGCGTCCTGCGCTGTTTCAGGAGCAGTCCGGTTCAGGAACCCAAAATTGTTTCGGATATTGTTGGAAAACTGAGTGGTTAGACGTGTTCCCAACACTTCCCACGCACCATCAACAGTGCACGTGTCGTCACGCTCAATAACAATTGCTGTGCATACATCACCAAAGATGAAGTGGCTGTCGCGGTCACGGAAGTTGAGGTGGCCGGTGCAAATCTCTGGATCGATGACCATGACGCAATCAGCGCCACCGCTGATGACCATGTCGTGGGCTGCCTTCAATCCGAACGTGGCTGAAGAGCAGGCAACATTCATATCAAAGCCGAACCCTTCAATGCCCAATAGGTCCTGTACTTCGACAGAGATGGCAGGGTAAGCACGCTGCAGGTTTGAACAGGCCACCAGAATGGCATCAATGTCTTCTGGCTTCTTGTTCGCGCGCGCCATTGCTTCCTTCGCGGCGATCACAGACATTTCTGCAAGTATCGATGGTTCAGTATTTGGGCGCTCTGGCAAAAGCGGATGCATCACATCGACGTCCAGAATGCCGTCTTTGTTCATCACATACCGGTTTTCAATACCCGATGCTTTGTAGATGAATTCAGCGCTGGACGGATTGAGGGCTTCCACGTCGCCGCTCTCAATAGCGTCCTTGTTTTCTGCGTTGAATTTTTCAACATAGGCATTGAAGGACTGGACGAGTTCCTCATTGCTGATTGAATTGGGGGGTGTAAATACCCCAGTGCCACTAATGACGACTTTTGCCACGCTTCCCACCTGAAGAAATTGCCTTGGACTCCCCACACAAAAGTCTTCACTCATGTGTCAGGGTCCAACGGCATATGTAAAATTGGCTCGTTGCCCCAAAAATAGTGCAGCGAGCGCGGGCTGGCTATAGGTTTTGACGAGCGATTTCACAGAGTGGTTACCCGCATGCCCAAGAGCACCGATTTGCCTGCCCATTATGAAGACCTAACCGCGGTCGAGGGGGCGTGGAAGACGCTGTTGCGCGCCGGCAGCAGCGAGCGCGGCCATCCATTCAAAAAGCCGGTTTTGTCTACTTTGAGCTCCAACGGGCAGCCCAAAGCGCGGATCATCATTTTGCGAGATGTTGATTTGGGAGAGAGGTCAATCCGGCTTCACACGGATGCCCGCTCAGGAAAAGTCGGAGAAATTGAAGCAAACCCCAACGTCATGTTGACATTTTATGACCCGACCGAAGAGATCCAGGTGCAGGTGAGTGGCAAGGCAACGGCGCATCGCGATGATGCGTATGCCGACGCGGCTTGGGCTGGTGCTCCACCGTCAAGCAGACGGGCCTATCTTGCCGAAGTCACACCGGGATCAGTCTCGGAGAGGCCGGTCTCAGGGCTGCCATTAGATGTGGAAGGGAAAGTCCCCTCGGAGGAGAGGTTACGGGGTGGCCGCACAAATTTCGCTGCACTTCAGGTCGTTTTTGATCGAATCGACTGGCTGTTTCTCAATCCTGCCGGAAATCGTCGTGCGAAATTCGTCTTTCAGGACGAGGCTTGGCAGGGCACGTGGCTGGCGCCTTAACGTGGGGCATTATTGGGGGTCGGAAATCACCTGAACACTGCCTATATCAAATAGGGAATTTGTTGGAGGACAGGCGGTATGAGCGAAACCAAAAAAATCTGTTTGATCACGGGTGTTGGGCCCGGCACGGGGACGGCTCTTGTGAGGCGCTTTGCTGAGGGTGGATATGTTGTCGCCATGATTGCGCGCAATGAGGATCGCCTTGCGACGCTCGCGGGAACACTGAGTGATGTCCATGCTTTCCCCTGCGATGTGTCAGATGCAGATGCGCTGAAAGCCACTGTCACCCAAATTCAATCGGACCTCGGGGCACCAGAGATTGTTGTGCATAACGCAGTCGGCGGTGCGTTTGGTAGCTTCCTCGACGTTGACGCCAAGGTCTTGGAGCGCAACTTCAAAATCAACACAACAGCGCTTTTGCATCTCGCGCAAATGACCGTGCCCGCCATGATTGAAAAGGGCCATGGTGTGGTCTTGGGAACAGGCAACACATCAGCCTATCGCGGAAAGGCGAATTTCGCTGCCTTCGCCCCGACCAAAGCCGCGCAGCGCATTTTGCTTGAAAGCATTGCACGCCACGCGGGCCCGCAAGGCGTTCACGCCGCCTATGTCGCGATTGATGCAGTCATCGATGTGCCCTGGGCGCGCGAGGCGATGCCAGATCAACCTGACGACTTTTTCTGTAAACCGACAGACATTGCCGAGGAGTGTTACCGCATAGCTCATCAAGCCAAGTCTGTCTGGTCCTCGGATGTGGTCATCCGGCCGTTTGGTGAGAACTGGTAATAGGTCTCACGCCATAGCCAGCCTGCTTACATCACAAGTAGTGATATTACTGTCAGAGATGCTGGTCCGGTGGTACGATCGGACGTTCCGCTGACCTCACGCAATCGAGAAATTCGGCCGCTTCGCGTTTCGATTTTAAGATATGAACTCCCATCAGAGGCTGACACTGTGAAGCAATCGAAAGCTCTCGGTCCCGCACCGACTTTCGGCCCCGCCAGTTGCGCCAAACGATTCCCCATTCGTCCCCAAGGCGTTGCGCAATTGACTCAGTGCAACCGTCTGGCAGTTGAGCGCCGCGCGGTCTGCGAAGTCCGCGTCTGAAAGCACGCCACGCACACAGCCACCAGGGAGTGTCAAGGACCACAAGCGTGTCTGCGCGCGCAAAAAGCAGGTTGGTGTCGACGTCATTGCTATCAACAATCCACCTCTCATCTGCCAGGAGCACACGTTGTTTTTGAAGGAATTCGCTCTCGGGCACCAAAACCCAGCCGGGGTTCCAACGATGAAGGTCTAGATGGATAAGGGGGAGGCGGGTCTGTGCCGCGAGCACTTTTGAAAGCGTACTTTTTCCAGCACCCGCCATACCGGTGACAACAACGCGATCACCAATCATCGGATGTGTGTCCATCTTGCTCACGGCATTCATGAATTACCTATCGATCACCCCGACAATGAAGAAGAAACAGATAGAAGTCGAGCAGCTGCCGGTCCGTGAGCAAAGGCGAGAATAGTTGCTCATTGAACATCAGCTTTCCTGGCATCGTTCAGATTGCTGAAAGAAACAGTCGCGTTTGTAGAGGGATGTCTCCATTATTGGCGCGCGACGTTTTGCTGGCGGCTAAGTTGCGCTGGCTGAATTCAATGAATAATCGGGGGTAGGGCATGCGCTGGATCTACGGCATTTTGGTGGTGGGTGTGATCGCCGCTGGGGGCGGCTATTGGTATGTACAATCCCTGCTGACCGCACCTATGTTTTCCCAAGAAGCGCGGGAACAGATGCGAACCGATGCGTCGGAGCAAAATGAAGAGGCGTTCGCGCAGCCTGCCCCTAAGGCTGCTCAATATCCGCCCGCGACCCCATTGAACAATGCCTATTTTGGCGATCTGCACAGCCATTCCAATCTGTCATTTGATTCCTACATTTTTGGAAACCGTATCTCGTTGGATGATGCCTACCTTATTGCCCGGGGTAAGGCCGTCGAAGGCGCCTGGGGCGAACGGCTCCAACTCTCGGTGCCGCTCGACTTTGCAGCGGTGACCGACCATGCGGAAGGATTTGGTCTGTTTGAAGCCTGCGACGCGGAAAATGCCTCAGCGGGGCTGCAGGAATTTTGCGCCCGTTTTGAAACGCCAAACGCCAGTTTCTTCCTGGCGCTGCGAGACGAGGGTCAGCGACGTCCCCCACAACGAACGACGTGGGGTGATGGCGAGACGGTGACGGCGAGCCAGGCACGCACGACCTGGGCGAAAATTGTCGAGGTTGCAAATCGGCACAATGTACCAGGCGAGTTCACGACCTTCGCAGCCTATGAATACTCACCACCGCTGCCCGATCGGGGAAAAATTCACCGTAACATTATTTTCCGCAATGGAACGGTGCCCTCTGACGCCGTATCGGCTTACGACGCGCGTACGGAGCTCGACCTGTGGCGTATGTTGTCTGAGACGTGTGAGGCACCGTGTGATTTTCTCACCATTCCCCACAATCCAAACAAAACCTGGGGTCTCGCGTTTGCTGGCCAGACGCTCGACGGTGATGTGTACACGCCGGAGGATTGGAAACTGCGAGATGCTGTCGAACCGATCGTCGAGACCTTTCAGATCAAGGGTAATTCGGAGTGCAGCTTGGGCTTTGGCGCCACGGACGAGGAGTGTGGTTTTGAACAATTCCTGCCCGTTTGTGAAGATGGCGAGACAACGGGGTGTATTCATTCAACATCCATGGCGCGAGATGGTTTGAAGATCGGCTTGGCTCTGGAAGAAGACCTTGGTTTCAATCCGCTGGACTTTGGAATGATCGGCAGCACCGACACCCACAATTCGAATCCAGGAGATACTGAGGAATATGATTTTCGCGGTGCCTCCGCGTTCTTTTCAGGGACGGCTAATATGCGCCGAATGGGGTTAGGCGGCGGGCGCAACGCAAGCCTCCGAAATCCCGGTGGGCTCGCTGCCATTTGGGCACCAGAGAATACGCGCGACGCTTTGTTCGACGCTATGGAACGCAAAGAAGTATATGCCACCAGCGGCACGCGCATTCGACTGCGCTTCTTTGCAGGGCACGGTTATGACGAAAACCTGCTGAGCGCCGATAACTCGGTTGAGGCAGCGTATGCGCAAGGGGTGCCCATGGGTGGTTCGTTGGGGTCTCGCGGCAGCGAAACGCCCGGCTTTTTTGTGTCCGCCTTGCGCGATCCTTTGAGCGCCCCTCTCGATCGGGTGCAGATTGTGAAAGGATGGGTGGAAGACGGTGATGTGAAAGAGATCGTTTATGACGTTGCTTGCAGCGGCGGTAGATCCGTTGACCCGGCGACACGCCGATGCCCGGCGTTGGAGGTTACAGTCGATCTGTCCAATTGTGCCATCGATCAGGATCAGGGCGCACCCGTTCTCAATTCTGTTTGGCACGACCCGGATTTCCAGGCTGACCAGCGGGCGTTCTACTATGCCCGCGTCGTTGAGACATCCACCTGCCGTTGGTCGACCTATGATGCTCTGCGTCTGGGGCTCGCACCGCCTGAGGATTTACCGGCGACCATCACCGAAATGGCCTGGTCGTCTCCCATATGGTTGAGTGCGCGCTGACACTTGCGCACAGCTCAACTAACAACCTCTTGGTGAGAGAAGTGATCGGATGATCTATCGCAGTATTTTGAGATTTCATGTGCAGGCCGGTATGGCCGATGAATTTCAGGCGGCCTATGATGCTGGCGAATTTTTGACCCGCGCTGCGGATGTGCCAGGCTTCATCCGCGCCGATCTTCTTCGCCACGAAAGCGATGATCATGAATATGTCGCCATGGCCGAATGGGAAAACAAAGAAGCGTATCTAGAATGGCAAGAGCGCATCCCAAAACTTGTGCCTGGAGACGTTCTGGCCCGGGTTGGTGCGGTGCTTGCTCCGCCTGAGTCGGGAAACGTCTACGCGGTTCTTCAGTCGGTCTCGGCTTCATAGTTTGACGCTTCAAAACAACGCACTTTTTGCTACCGCGTCGCCAGTGCGGCACACTCTGCGTGCCGGAAGCAGTTCGTTGTGTGATCGTTGACCATGCCGACGGCTTCTGCGAACGCATAGACGATGGTGGGGCCGCAAAACTTGAAACCGCGTCGTTTTAGCTCTTTGGAGAGTTTGCGGCTCATCTCTGTCTCTGTGGGAACGGACTTCATTGTCTTGAAGCTGTTCTGCACCGGCGAGCCATCTACAAAGTCCCAGAGGAAGTCTGCGAAGCTGCCTTGCTTTTCCATGATGTTTAGATAGGCCTTAGCATTGCCGATGGTCGCTTCAATCTTGCCCCGATGGCGGATGATGCCGGTATCTTGCAGCAAACGGTCCACTTTTTTGGGAGTGTAGCGCGCGATTTTCTCTGGGCTAAACCCGTCAAAGGCTTTTCGGAAATTGTCCCGTTTTTTCAGGATCGTGATCCAAGAAAGGCCTGCCTGAAACCCATCGAGCTGAAGCTTTTCGAAAAGGGCCCGGTCATCCCACTCCGGCACGCCCCATTCTTTATCATGATAGGTGACATAGATAGGGTCATCCGGGTTCGGCCAGGAACAGCGCTGAACCGTCATGAGGCTGAGATGTCTTTTAGCGCGTCCGGCATCCAGTCAGGAAACGCCGGCGTCAGCTCAATATCCTCTGCGACCAATCCTTCGCTCAGCCGGTCGAGACGCAGGAGGGCAAGGCCGTGTGCGCCGTTCGACGAGAGCAATTCGCCCGCCTGTCGGTCGCCCGCCATCACGGGTGTTTGCGCCGCAGGAAGGGTGCTGGACGCGGTGACCGGAAGAATGCGCTTGCGGACCTGCCCCTTGCGATGGGTGCGCGAGGTGACTTCCTGGCCCACAAAACATCCTTTTTGGAAATCGATGGCATTCAAAAGATCGAGATTGGCTTCCATCGGAAATGTTTTTTCACTGACCAGATCTGCGCTCCCCGGCACACCAAGGCTGATGCGGCGACTGTCATATTCTTGCGCTGTCCCGGTATCGTGAGGGCTCAATGCGGCATCGCTATCACCTGCGGGCACAAGGAACCGCGAACCAAGCAGGGCAAGTCGAGGATCCTGGAACTGAACACCACCCAAGAGAGGGCCTGCAGTGCCAGGTTGGTTCGGGCTGCCCGCATCCCAGGTGGCACCGACGACCCAACCGTCGCCTAAGCTTGCCAACGTGACGTCAGCCCGCAGTTTGTAGAACATGAGGCGCTTCAAAAGGACCGGAGCCGCGGTACGGTCGCAATCGACAAGATAGTGTCCGTCATGTTCGATGATAAAAAAGTCGAACAGGTATTTGCCCTGGGGTGTTTGAAGCAGGGTATAGATCGCCTGAGTGGACGAAACGCACTCGAGATTGTTCGTCAGCAGGTTCTGCAGAAAATCCTGGCGCTCTGCACCACCAATCTTACACACCAACCTATCGGGCAAGAGACATACTTTTGTCACGGGACCACCTTTGTCGCAAATCCGCCAAAAAGGCGGGTCCTATGATGTAAGTCTCAAAGAAGGCGCCCGCAAGCGCCAGATCATGGTGAGACGTCTTGGCAGGGACAGATGGGGCCCTTATAACGGCAGGAGCAACCAGACGGACCAATCATGCGCCTTCTCTTCATCACCTCAAATCGGATCGGGGACGCCATCTTTTCCACCGGTCTCTTGGGCCATTTGATGGAGACGCTGGCGGGGTCGGAAGGTGGGCCGGACATCACGGTGGCCTGTGGGCCTGTCGCAGCCCCCCTGTTTGCAGGCGCTCCCGGCGTCACACATGTCCATGTGATGCGTAAGGAGAAATTCTCGCTCCACTGGCTGCGCCTTCTGCGCAAAACCATTGGAACAAGGTGGGATGTGGTCGTTGATATACGCGGTTCTGCGACGGCCTATGCCTTGCGCGCGGGACGTCGATATGTGCTGAAGCCCGATCATACAAAACCTCGCGTTGAACATATTGCCGGTGTGATGGGGGTGAGCCCGCCCCCCTCGCCAAGACTTTGGCCTGATGAGGTGACCCGGACCCGGGCGGCGGCACTCCTGCCAAAGGACAAACCCATTCTCGCGGTAGGGCCAACGGCCAACTGGCCAAAAAAAATGTGGCCTGCAGAACGGTATGCCGAATTTGTCCATGCGATGACCGGTCCCGGCGGCAAGCTGGAAGGGGCACATGTTCTGTTAACGGGAGGGCCCGGCGAGCAGGATCAAGTCGCAGCTCTGTATGAAGCGGTGCCGTCAGAGCGCCTGATCGACCAGATTGGCGCGGACCTTATTGATACCTATGCGCAGTTTGAGAGGGTCTCTCTGTTTGTGGGCAATGATTCCGGCCTCATGCATCTGGCGGCTGCCTCAGGCGTGCCGACGCTCGGACTTTTTGGTCCTACCCGCGATGATCTCTATGCCCCCTGGGGCGACAATAGTGCCAATATACGGGGGGACCGGACCTGTGATGAGATCACATCTGATCCGGGCTATGATTTTTACAGTCCTGTGAGTGCCATGACAGATCTGAGTGTTGATAGGACTGTCCAGGCGGCAAGCGATCTCCTCGACAAGATCGCCAACAAATAGCAAGGAGCCAATCGTGGCCGAGACCTTCGATGTCATTTATTCCGGCGGGACCGTCATCAATCAGGATGGAACCGGGATTGCAGATGTTGGCATTCGCGATGGGCGGTTTGCCGCTATTGGCGACCTGTCCAAAGCAGACGCCGGCACGCGTATTGATGTGACGGGGCTTCATGTCTTGCCCGGCGTTATCGATACCCAGGTTCACATGCGTGAGCCCGGCAACGAACACAAAGAAGACTTGGAAGCAGGCGGCAACGCGGCGGTTCTGGGTGGTGTGACAGGTGTGTTTGAAATGCCCAACACCAAACCGCCTACAACAAATTCCGACGCGCTGGCTGACAAAGTCAGCCGCGCCCGCCACCGGATGCAGTGCGATTTTGCATTTTATGCAGGGGCGACAACGGATAATGCAGACATTCTGGCAGATCTGGAGCGAGAGCCCGGATGTTGCGGCATCAAAATCTTTATGGGCTCATCCACCGGCAACCTGTTGGTTCCAGATGATGATCATGTGCGCGCGGTGCTGCGCGCCATCAACCGTCGCTGTGCGGTTCACTCAGAGGACGAATATCGCCTGCGCGAACGCCGCGAACTGGCAGAGTTGGGCAAGCCGGAAACCCACCCGGTCTGGCGAGATGTGCAAACCGCGGTGCAATGTACAGAACGGCTTCTGCGTCTGGCGCGGGAAGAAGGCGCGCGTATTCACGTGCTCCACATTACAACGGCAGACGAAATGCCGATCCTTGCAGCCAACAAAGACATCGCGACCGTTGAGGTGACACCCCAGCATCTGACATTTGCAGCACCCGATTGCTATGAAGAGATTGGAACCAGGGCCCTGATGAACCCGCCGATCCGCACAGCAGAACATCGGGCGGGCCTGTGGGCAGGCATTGCGGCAGGCATCGTTGACATTGTGGCGACGGATCACTCGCCCCATACCCTGGAAGAAAAAGCGCAAGCCTATCCCAAGGCTCCTTCCGGCATGCCCGGTGTACAGACCTTCGTGCCGGTCATGTTGAATTATGTGAATGAGGGCAAGTTGAGCCTCGAGCGTTTTGTCGACCTCACTGCCCACGGCCCCAACCGTGTGTTTGGCATTGCGCGCAAAGGCCGCATTGCTGTTGGGTATGATGCAGATCTTACGATTGTGGACATGAAAAAAGAGCGCACCATTGAAGATGAGTGGATCGCATCTGTTTCCAAATGGAGTGCCTTTAGCGGCAGAACCATGACCGGCTGGCCGATTGGGACAGTGATCCGGGGGCGTCAGGTCATGTGGGATGATGAAATTCTGGGCGCTGCCCAAGGCGAGCCGATCAGGTTCACAGAAGTTCTGTAGCCCAGTTAGGTTTCCGCGCCTGGGCCAAGTGGTTGGCCATATGAGAACTCGATGAAACGTCCATCCGGGTCTTTCAACGCGCAGTAATAGCCGACCGGGTAGGGAGCTTGCCTTGGTGGCCAGGCGAGCAGCTCACCCCCACGGGCAGCGAGTGCATCGACGGCGTCCCTGCTTTCAAGCGCAAAACCCAAATGGCTGAAATCACCGTCAGGTTGGGGCAGGGGATTGCCTTTGTCGATCAGGACGATGACGAGCTGGTCCCCCTTACCGGGTTCAGCCAACCAGGCTACTTTTGCACCTTCTGGATCATCTCTGAGATGCACTGTCTCCAGCCCGCAAAAATCTTCATAAAAGCGGATGGATCGGTCCAGATCCGCCACATGTAGGGCGATATGGGTGAAGGCGGGGCGCATTTGGCCAGTTTACGCTCAATTCCGCCGTTTTTCGAGGGCCATTCAGGAGGATAGCTTGACCACGGGCCCATTTTCAGGTGGGTTGTGCCCAACAAAAATCAAAAATTGGCGGCCCTGGCGAACATGCGCCTGAAACCGGCTGCCCCACGAAACAGGGAAATCTCATGAGTGACACCTTCCGCGCCATCCAGCTC
>JAJFGY010000281.1 GCA_021775935.1 Alphaproteobacteria bacterium | reverse complement strand
AACGCAGCCCGCTGGCAAGGCCGATGCCGCTGGCACCTCCTGTGATGACGGCGGTACCGCCTGTTTGCAAGGCAGGATGAAGAAGCGTTGAGGTCATTTTTGGGTCCTTAGGCGGGTCATCTTTTGGTTAAGGTAACACCGATGGGCCGAATTTTTCGCTCTGGAACCTTCATACTTAATGGAAGTTTGTGGGTGAGTCTGTTCAGCTTGTACGCAGTGCGACGCTAAGCCTTTGGCCATATACCTGTCTCGCCCGATTGGGCTCTGTGTTTGCTGGTGCTGCTGTGCTTTGGAGCCTGATGTTCGACCGTAATCGTCGATGGAAACAGGATGACGGCTGAATCCTACCAATTGTTAAAGTCGGGTAATTTTCAGATCTAGAGGTGTTGTCAAATTCTTAACCACGCCTGCACGGGGCGTTGGCATTCATGGATTTTGTGGAGGTTTTGATGGTGCCGGCTGAGAGACTCGAACTCCCGACCCCCTGATTACAAATCAGGTGCTCTACCAACTGAGCTAAGCCGGCCACTGGCTAATTGGGTAAAAAGCCGTTTGAAACAGTCTGATAAGGCGCTTACCTGATTTGGTCAAACGAATAGTCGGGTTTTGCCCGAGAAAATATCAGGCACCTTCCCGGTGGTGGGTGCCGCGCGCCAATTCTTCGCGCAGAGCGAAGCCATAGAGGCCGGGGCTCATGGCCGCGCGGTTCAGGACTGGCCTTGAACGCTGATCCAGCTCGTCTTGATTTGGCAGTGTGTAGGCGCCGGTGAGAAGGGCGGCCACGAATTTTGCCTGGGCCTCTGCAACCGGCCAAAAGGCGCCGCTGGGACGGCTGACACCAACAAAAAACAGGTCTTTCCGCTCTGGCGGAACAATTCCGCAAAACAAGGTCAGATCATTCTGACGGGTGTCAGCGATATCAGCACTGAGATAGGGATAGGACAGTTTATAGCCGGTGGCAGCGATGATGATCTCAGCTTTGATCGTCTCGCCATTTTCGAATGCGACATGATCGCCATGAAGTTCGGCGATTGCGGGCATGGCACGCAGGTCACCTTTCTCCAGATGTTCAAGAAGATCCTGAGACATTGTGGGACGCTTTAAGAGGGGACGATCCGGTGCCGCAGGCAGGCCCAATTCTTCAAACTGTTTCATGCGCTCGCCATAGGTCTCTTTGATTTTTTGAGTTGCGAGGTTTTCGAGTAGGAGTTCCCGCTCGTCTTGTGGCATTCGCTGAAGCTCAAGCGGAATATCATCGGTGGGGTGGTTCATTGGCACACCTTCGGCGGCAGGAACGCCGTCGATGGTCTTGGGCATAATCCAGGTGCCGCTGCGCGCGGACAGATAGACATTTTCCGCGTCCGCTCTTGCAATCTCGCAGGCAAGCTCACAGCCGGTATTGCCGACACCGACAATGATGACATTCTTGCCTTTTGTCTCGTGGGGCGCGCTCGGGTCCAGATAGTCCTGCGCATGGAATATCGTCCCGTCGAAATGGCCGGGCCAAGTCGGCAATTGTTGATCCCAATAGCTGCCGCTGGCAGCGACGACGGCGTCATAAAATACTTTTGAGCGACACCCGTCGTGCTCAAGGGTTACCTGCCAGCCCCCGTCTGTTTCAGGTCGGGCAGACACAACGTCCGTGTTGGTTGAGATGTTCTGGCGAAAACCGAACGCATCGACATAGGCCTCCAACCAGGTGCGCACATAGTCATAGGTGGGGAATTCGGGCCAATCGGCGGGCATGTCGAAATCGCTGAAACGGCTCATGCGTTTTGTCGTATTCGTTCGCAGCGATCGGTAAGCAGATGACTTGCCGTTCGGGTTTTCAATGACCCAATGGCCGCCAATGTGAGGTGACATGTCGTAGCAATCGACATTGAGACCTGCCGCCAGCAATGTCTTTGTCGTCGTCAGGCCGGAGGGGCCTGCGCCGACAACACAGACGCGGGCCGCTTGCTGGCTGACCGGTGTGTTGTTTTCGTCTTTGGCGGTGTTTTGTGCGGGCATAGGCTCTTGCTAGCTTACAAAACGCGCCAGATCAATTGATCCGCGATTTGGGTGTTTAGCGGGCAAAATAAAAAACCACCTTTTGAATGAACCAAAACCTCTCGGCGGCGGACTCTAGGGACAGAAAGACATTTTTTGTGCCTGCTAAGGCCGCGCTTTAGGCTCGGGTTGATGGTCAGAAACGTTAAGACAATTGTGAACGAGTTGCAGGTTCTGCGCGCGCAGGGCGGCGACGAGCGGGCTTTTCGCGGGCTGGTCGAAACCTGGTCGCCTCAGTTGCTGCGGTTTTGTCGGCGACGCACAGACGATGGTGATAGTGCGCGGGACGTGATGCAGGCTGTCTGGTTTCAAGTTGTCAAAGGCCTGCGCCGGTTGGAAGACCCAGCGCGCTTTCCCGCCTGGCTTTTCACCATTGCGTCCCGTCTTTGTGCCGACCAGGTGAGGGGGCAGATACACCGGCGGACATTGGCTGCGCACTATAAAGACCTGGCCCTTAATGGAGATGCTGAGGAGCCGACAGAGACCCAAGCGGCCGTGCTGGATCTAAAGGCTGCAATCCGGGCGTTGCCGGCTGAGCAGAGACACCTGCTGACACTCTATTACAAACAGGGTTATTCGATTGAAGAGATTGCCACGCATCTGAGCGTTCCTGGCGGCACGGTTAAGTCCCGTTTGCACAGTTTGAGAGAAGAGCTGCGCCGCCACCATGAAGGAGAAAATGATGACAAACATTGATGATGAAATTCGTGCCGTGCTGAGTGCTGATGAAATGGATGAACTTGAGACCCTTACAGGTGAACAGGGCCTGTTCGACATGATCGGAGAGAGCTTTCGTTCCAAAATGCGCTACTGGATTGTTTTTCTCTGGATCTACACTCTGGCCGCATTTGCGGGAGCGGTATGGTCTGGCTTTCGCTTCTATGAAGCAACCGACCCCAAAGAAATGGCGGTCTGGGGAGGTCTGTGTGTTGTCCTGGTGCTTGTCGTTGCACTGGCTAAAATCTGGTACTGGATGGAAGTGAACAAGAACACGGTTGTTCGTGAGTTGAAGCGGGTTGAGCTTCAGATCGCCTTTCTTGCCAAATCCGTTGTC
>JAJFGY010000029.1 GCA_021775935.1 Alphaproteobacteria bacterium | reverse complement strand
TCACTAGGATCCTGGCTGCTCTGCATTGGCTGGTTCGGCTTCAATGTGATGTCCGCACAGTCTCTGGAAAGCGTGTCCGGCCTCGTCGCCTTGAACTCACTGCTTGCCATGGCAGGCGGTATTCTGGCCGCACTGATTGTCGGCAAGAACGATCCCGGCTTCATCCACAATGGCGCGCTGGCTGGTCTGGTCGCTGTCTGTGCGGGCTCCGACATTATGCACCCGCTTGGCTCGCTTGCCGTTGGTGCCGGTGCGGGTGTGATCTTCGTCCTTCTCTTCAACCTTTGTCAGAACAAATGGAAGATTGATGACGTGCTGGGCGTCTGGCCGCTCCATGGTCTCTGCGGTGTCTGGGGTGCAGTTGCCGCAGGCATCTTCGGCACGGAAGCACTCGGCGGCCTGGGCGGCGTGACCTTCATGGGCCAGCTTGTCGGCTCCCTCATGGGCGCGACTTATGCCTTCGTCATGGGCCTCATCGTCTATGGCATCCTGAAAGCCATCATGGGCATTAAATTGTCTGAAGAGGAAGAAGTGCTCGGCGCTGATCTCTCGATCCACAAAATCGGGGCTAATCCGGAATCAGACATGGGCCCGCGCTAACCTCTCACAGGCTTATAGAAAATGTGGACGGGCATCTGACATCGGTCAGGTGCCCGTTTTTCTTTGCGACATCGCCGGGAATATGGTTAACAAGCGGTTAACAGAGTGCATGCGAAATCAGCCCTAAGCACCTGCTTTTTAACAGGTTTTCCTGATTGGTGCTCTAGACGAAGGGCTAGGCTCATGGTTAAGATCGGCCCATGAGTGACCGTTTCGCACAAATGCCCGATGGGCCCTTCGCCCGTCTGAACTCTCTCTTAGAGGGTGTCCAGCCTGGCCAGGACCCGATCATGCTGAGCATCGGGGAACCCCAGCACGCCTTTCCAGAGTTTGTATCTGATGTGTTGCGGGCCCATGAAAAAGACTATGGCAAATATCCCCCGATCATCGGCACCACGCCCTTTAGAGACGCGGCCGCAGGCTGGCTCGCGCGGCGCTACAATCTGCCGCCGGAAGTCTTAGAGCCCGATGCACGCATCCTGCCGGTGAACGGCACCCGCGAAGCGCTGTTCAATCTGGCGCTCGTCGCCTGCCCGACCCAAAAAGCGAGCAAGCAGCCGGCTGTCTTAATGCCCAACCCATTTTATCAATGTTATGCATCGGCAGCGATTGCCGCGGGCGCGGAGCCTCATTACATCGCGGCGACCCCTGAGAACGGATTTCTCCCGGACTTTGGCGCGCTAGATGAAGATCTCCTGGCGCGCACGGCAATGATCTATTTTTGCTCGCCCGCCAACCCGCAAGGCACTGTGGCACCCCTTGAATATCTCAAGAACCTGATCGCCCTTGCCCGTGAGCACGACATCACGCTGGTCGTCGATGAATGCTACGCAGATATATACGACCGGGATGAACCGCCCGGCGCGCTTCAAGCAGCTCTTGAACTCGCCGTGCCTAAATCTGGTGATGTGTTTGAAAACATCATGGTCTTTCATTCGCTGTCCAAGCGTTCAAACTTGCCCGGTTTGCGCACAGGGTTTTGTGCAGGGGACAAATCCCTCATCAATCGCTTCCGCGCCTTTCGCAATATTTCCGCACCACAGTCACCGCTGCCGGTTCTTGCTGCTGCTGCAGCCTGCTGGAACGATGATGCCCATGCCACAGAAAACCGTCTGCGCTATCAAACAAAGAACGATGTCGCAGAACGGATCATCGGAAACCGCTTTGGATTTTATCGCCCCGCTGGTGGCTTCTTTCTCTGGCTGGATGTCGGCGACGGCGAAGCGGTGACAAAACAACTCTGGAAAGAAGCCGGCATCAAGGGATTGCCCGGCGGCTATCTGGCCAGAGATGATGCAAGCCTGCCTGATGGCAACCCGGGCACGCGCTTTATCCGTCTCGCCCTCGTGCAAGATGAAAAGACAATTGAAGACGCCCTCACCCGCCTCACAAACGTTTTGAGCTAAGGGGAAAACCATGGCCCTCGTCCGATCCATTCCAAACCCGGTAAACTATCTGCCAATGGGTGTGCGGGTTTTCTTCCGCGACCGAACGTTGGAGATCACAGGACTTGGCCTCCTGGCGCTCGCAGGGTTTTTGGCACTCGCCTTCGCAAGCTGGTCTGCGGCCGACCCCAATTGGAACCAGGCCACAGGCACTCCGCTTCAAAACTGGATGGGCGAAGCGGGCGCTATCACCGCCGACCTCACCTATCAGATGTTGGGATTGGCAGGCCTTGTCCTTGTGCCCCTGGCTGCTCTTTGGGGCTGGCGGCTTCTAACCCACGTGCCTGTCGATCAAATGCGTCGGCGAACCCTCGTCGGACTCGCCGCACTCTGCGTGCTCGCACTCCTTGCCAGCGTAATGCCCACCACAAGCAATTGGCCGCTCAGCGCAGGCTTTGGCGGTGTGATCGGTGACGCACTTGCCTCCCTGACCGCTGGCAACCTTGGTATCCTGATTGGTGCCGCCCCCGCCTACGCCCTGGTTGGAGTCATCGCTCTCAGCCTCGCGCTCTTTCTTTTGAGCTATGCCAGCGACGTCAGCATTGATCAGGTTTCAGAACTCAGATGGCAGATGGTCGATGCCTATTATGACTGGTCAGATGGCCGGGCTGAAAAGCGCGCGATTAACGCTGATGCTGAACCGAGCCGCCTTCGTATCTTCTGGTATGGGGTGAGCGATCGCACCACCGCTCTGCTTGAACGCTTTCGAAAAGAACCGGCTTGGGAT
>JAJFGY010000280.1 GCA_021775935.1 Alphaproteobacteria bacterium | reverse complement strand
GACAGAAATCCCAATCGAATTCAGGCACATGACTTCACGGCATCTTTTCCGCTGCATCCGATTGTCTCCAGCGAGCCAACCTGCGTTCCTATGGGGGCTATAGGGATCATGCTCACCGGCGCTGTCCTTTTCAATGCGCTTGATGCACGCGGTGAGAATGCACTTGCTCACGAAATTCTGGATGCCTGTCAGGGGCACCCTCAACGCAGTGGCCTCTACCACTATCATGGCAAAAGCCCGTGCCAACCCGACCCAGCATCCAGGAGCGAGCATTCTGGGCTGATTGGCTACGCATTCGATGGTTTCGGCATCTATGGATATTACGATGAGGGCGGTGCGCTGCTCTCAAGCGCTGATCTGGACGTTTGTCATGGTCATGTGGGCGCAATCATGATCGATGGACAAATGCAGACCAGCTACCACTATCACGCAACGCCAGACTATCCCTACACGGTTTCCTGTTTCCGTGGGGAGCCGGTGTCTGTTACAGGTCTAGAGGAACGTGGCGGGCCGCCAGATCGGAGAGGGCAGGGTCGCGGCAGAGCTTTTGACCGGCCTCCGCCAAGACACTCTCGTTAATGCCCGCCTAACAGACGCCCTAGCGTATCCGTTTACCTGAAATTTACCCTGTTTCTATGGAATGAGCTTGAATTTTAAGCGTTCCATAGGAAGCGTCATGTCGTTGCTATCGTTCTGGAAAAAGTATGACCAAGACACCGTTACGCAACGTATCCTTCACCACTTAGATGAAACGCCTGACCGGCTTTATGCGCGGGTACACGCAGGCGATGAAACACACTCAATCAGCTATCGGCGATTGGCTGAGGGAGCGGCTCGGTACGCCGCAGCCTGTCAGTTAACGCAGGTGTCGCACGGAGACCGTGTTATCGTCCTCTGCGATCATGGGCCTGATCTTCTCTACGCTTTCTTTGGTGCAATGTTTGCCGGTGCGGTGCCAACCATTCTTGCGCCTCCCAGTCCCCGACAAGACCCTGTTCATTTTTGGCGCGGACAAAGAGAGGTGATTGATCGCATCGATGCCCAAATTGTTTTCACAACCTCAAAACTGAAGACTGAGCTGGTCAGTATCTCGCCGGACTTCGAGGCGACCGTAATGACACCCGCCGAGCTTCCTGAGACGGCATCACTTCCAGTCGTGCCAGTGAGCTCCCAGGAAATCGCGTTCCTTCAACACAGTTCTGGTACGACCGGCACCAAAAAGGGCGTGATGATCTCTCATGCCGCTTTGTTGCACCAGATCGACGCTTATTCAAACCGGCTATCTCTTTCGAGTGACGATCACATTGTGAGTTGGTTGCCGCTCTATCATGACATGGGCCTCATTGCCTGCTGCCTGCTCCCCGTGCTCACAGGCGTCCCCGTGACAATGATCAGTCCCTTTGAATGGACCTTGCGTCCAACCAGCTTGTTCGACCTGATTGAACGCACCAAAGCGACCCTTGTCTGGCAGCCTAACTTTGCCTTTCAACATCTGATCAATTGTGTCCGGCATGATGACCACTGGGACCTGTCCTCGGTTAGAGCTTTCATTGATTGTTCCGAACGGTGCCGACCAGAAACCCTTGATTTGTTTGCAAAGACATTTGGGCCGATGGGGATCCAGAAACGGTCCCTGCATACTTGCTACGCGATGGCCGAAACCGTTTTCGCAGCCACACAGAGCAATCTCGACGCTACGCCAAGGGCGGAGACCATAGATAGCACTGCACTCTTGGACGAAGGCGTCGCACGCCCGACCCTTGAGACCCACGTTGCGACCAAGCAAGTCCTGTCCTGCGGTCATCCATTGGACGGGCTCACCGTTCTCATCATGGATGAAAATGGCAATCGCCTGCCGGACCGACGCATTGGTGAGGTCTGTGTAAGTGGGCCTTGTCTTGCGCGGGGCTACGACCGACAACCAGATAAATCAAATGCTGTCTTTCGCGAAGGTTGGTACCACACACGCGATCTTGGTTATCTTACCAATGGTGAATTGTTCGTCACGGGTCGCCTGGACGACCTCTTGATCCTGAATGGCCGCAACCACTATGCGCATGATCTTGAGTTCGCGCTAAGGGACACATCAGGCATTATCCCGGGGCGGGTAATAGCGCTTTCTCGCTACCGTGCGGAAACGGGAAGCGACGCGCTAATCGTCCTGGCCGAAACGCGCGAAAATGATGCCGCAGCACTCAAAGTCATCAAAAAGAACATTCGAGACAGGATGGTCGATGAGACGGGTCTTGTTCCCGCGTCAATTCATCTGCTTCCACCTTTGTGGCTTCGAAAAAGTACCAGCGGCAAAATCAGCCGTGAGGCGACATTGGAGAAGTACCTGTCTCCAGACATCTCAGAGGAACTGTTATGAGCACATCACTCGCTCCGTTTGATCGGATATGTACAATCATTTCCGACGAATTCAATTGTCCACAAGCGGACCTGACGCTCTCAACAACTGCCGAAGATGTTGATGGGTGGGATTCTTTGGCGCACGCGCGCCTTATCATGACCATTGAAGACAGACTGGCCATCAGATTTCCCGGCGACAAATTGTTCGACCTTGATTGTGTTGGCGACCTTGTTGGTCTCGCGGAGGAGGCGCTGTCTCTCTTGGAGAAGAGTACGCATGGCAATTCATAGATTTGAAATAGAGGGCCAGCCTGACTTCGAGCTTGGCATCGAGCGGAAACACCCGGTAACTGCAATTGTCGAAACGCCTGACACAGAGACGGCTGATGGTCTTGTTTTTATCATTTCCGGCATGGGCGGTGAAAAAGACGCTGACTATTCGGCGATGCAAAGACGCTATCTCTCAACGAAATACAACCTGATTGCGGTATCCGTAGACAGCCACTGCAATACCTGCCGTTTGTCCCGTTCAACTGAGTTCGGCACTGTTGGCTTGGAGTTTGACACAGACTCCATCATTGCCGCGCTTGGCGTCTTTATCGCGGCGGGGGGTAAAATTGACCGCCCCTTGAATCTTCACTCCGATATTCTTTCAATGCTGAAAGAAGCAACTTCAACTCAGTTCAAGGTCAAAGCGACACTTGTTCCGCCTGGAGAGCAATATCAGAACTTTGGGGTTCTATCCGCTCTTGATCATATTGCGGTGTTAAACACGCTCTTGGACTCCGACATGAAGTTCGATACGTCCAACATCGTCTGTGTCGGTTCGTCTCATGGTGGCTACATTGCCCACATGATGCATAAATTTGCGCCCAATAGTTTCAACGGAATTATTGAGGCATCTGCATATACGCAGACTGAGCCACGGTTCATAAGTGGCTTAGGAGATGAGATAGTTCTCAATGATGGCAATCTCTCTTACGCCTGTTCAGTGGTTCAACGGTGGCAGTTTTCGTTCCCGGGGGAACAGACTTTCTTTGGACCCGATCGCGCCCTGATCCGAGACACCGCATACGAAGACCAATTGATGATGACTGCTGCAAGCGCTCTTAGAAAATGTCAGTTCCGAATGATCCATTCAGAGGTTGATAATATTTCGCCACCGACGTTCAAAAAGACACAGGAGGCGCTGCTGACTGATCTTGGCTTTGACGCCTCACTGGATATGGTTGGAGACAAGGATGTGGATGGAAAATTCATCAAATTTTGCGGCCACGGTATGGGTATCCCCATCAACCTGCTTTTCGACAAATATTATCCAACGATCAAACGACAAAGCGGCGCGATAGACAGGGACCTAAACACAAAGCTGGTTTTTGATGGTCCCAAAATGACCTATAAATTTGCGCATCGCCCAAATCACATTCACGTCGATGCAATGTGCGAAAATAGGCACCTGGAAAATAGTATCGCTGCGCGGATGGCGAGCTAGCGTCTTGGCTTACAAACCTTCGAGATTCACGACCTGACACCAAATACCTCGGTCTTTCAGGCTTGCACATCGGCTTTCAGCCGCGGCTGGATCAACGGGCCCGGCGACAAGGCGTCGATAAAGGCCATCGTGGGTACTTCTATAATCGACAATTTTGAGGTTGAGGTCTGACAGGAGATCTCCGTGCCCGGCAACAAGTTCACTCCAACCGCGTTCGACATTTTCCCTGTCTCTGTAAGACGCCAGATGAATGCCGACAGATGGAAGTGCCGATGCTGTTGGTGGTTGGTAGGCGGGCACTTCAGCGGCTTCTGGAGAAATTGAGGCTGTGATCGGGCCGAAGGCGCCCTCGATGGCTTGGAGACGCGCTTCAAGGCCTGTCTCAGACGAGACAATCCGTTCCATTGAAGGCCGTACAACCGAATAATCGATCCGTAACGTCGCCAGGTCTCGCTCAAGACGGTCGACCCTCTGGGTCAGCGTTTCTTCAGCGGACGCATTGCCCTCATAGGAATTGTTCGATGCTGCTGTGCCGTTGGCCCCCGCACAGGCGCTCAAGGCCATAGCCAGGCTCGCGGCCAAAATCGATG
Organism: Alphaproteobacteria bacterium; assembly: GCA_021775935.1. Lineage (GTDB taxonomy): Bacteria > Pseudomonadota > Alphaproteobacteria > Parvibaculales > Parvibaculaceae > Mf105b01. The sequence continues at coordinate 10,484 of JAJFGY010000280.1, read as the reverse complement.
GAAAAAAGGACCTCTTAGGAGGCTTGCCTGATCGTGACTTGATCATCTGCGCAACCATATGCTTCCGCTCCTGCGAGGCTTGCCTCAATGGCTTACCAGTCAAAGTCTGTCTTTCTGGGTAGAGTGAGTCGCGAATATCGTCAAATCGCCCAATCACGCTGCACCCAGCGCCAATTTTGAGCTCACTATGCTTAAAATTGCGTCAACCCCGCAGCAGGACCTACCGAAAATGTCCATGCCACGCGCCATTGCTCTAGCGGCGCGACTTTTGCTTTGTCCAGTCTCACGGGTAGACCGCTCGTGCTCAAATTACCTGGGAGAACGGAAGACGATGGCTTTTGAAGATTTCGGCGCGCTGCCAGCGACCGCACAAATTGGGATCATCGCGTTTGCTATCGCCCTTGTTCTTTTGGCCATCGCCCAAACTTTGAGCGTTTCGTCGGACAAATCAAAGGCACAGAAAGCCTCCTTTGATGCTCTTCGTGGAGAAATCCAAGGTCTACGGCATGATGCAAGGAGCAGCGCGGCGTCACGCCCCTCTGTCCATGGTTTGGCGCCACCTGCACGTCCGTCCAGGTCCCGCACAGGTAGTCGCTCCATCATCAGTGGCAAACAAACAAATCTGTAGCCGTGCAAACGCTGAATGTCCGCAGTGGTGCTCGTCCGGGACTTGATTTATCTCCGGCAGGGGCTTAACTCCACAAGTTAGATATGGGAAATATAATATTTTCCACTCATAATTTGTGAATAGAGTTTGCAGTGAATTTTTCACCCCCCCGTGCCGACGTCGCCGAAAGGCGTCCGACCGTTCTCGTATTCGGTGGCAATAGCTGTGACCCGGAACAAACAGGGTCGGAGATCCGATCACTTGGCGCGGGAGAGGTTGTCCGCTTTGAGGCGGCCAGGTGGTTCGCGCACCCCGAGGATGCAGTAAACACTCACACACCCGTCATTGTGCTGGATGCGACGCTGGGCCTTCAGCCCGAAGACCGGTTACATGTGCATTTGATCCGCTTTTTGGGCTTGGGCGCGCCCGTCATTCTCGTTGGCAATCTGGACCAGATCGGCTTTGAGCAGGAGCAGTTTGATCTTATCGAAGAAGAAGTCGTGGATTTGCTGAGCGCGGTAGGCAGCGCCTCTCCAAGCGTCTTTCCCTTACCATTGAACCGACCTGACTTGATACCCTGGCAGGAAGAAAGCCCCCCAAACGGTTTCCTGAGACCTGCCGCTTCAGAAATGAAGCTATCCACCAGCCCCCCCCTCAGGTTTTTGGTGACCTCATCAATGAATAATGGGGATTGTTGGAGCGTCCAGGGGCAGGTGCTTTTTGGAACGCTCAATCCCGGCGATACTGTGCTCAGCTCTCCTTCCAATCAGGTCGGTGTGGTTCGTGCCCTTGATCCTTCAGAGGAAGAGGGCGGTGAGACCATGCTCACTTTCAATGAACCCTTTTTCGCAGAGCCGGGTGAAGTACTTTCACCTGTTGATGCGGCCCCAACCGAGACGGATGTCTTTCGCGTCAAAGCCATCTGGCAGGGGCGCTCAGTTTCTGAAGGCGACGCGGTGATCTGCAAAACGGCCTATGGACAAATCATCGGCACTATTCAATCCATTGAACAAGTGCTTGATCCGGCCACAAACAAGGTGACAGCTGGCGGCGAGGTGACAAGTGGCTCGTTTATCGAGCTGATCGTTCGCTCTAATCAGATGCTCGCGATCGACCATCGAGAAACTCTACCGGAAGCGGGATGGATCCAACTCACGGACCCAGACGGAGCCAAGAGTTCTCTCGCCCTAGGGCATATCTCAATGGTGGGATATGCAGATCAACGCAACCAGTTAACGCCCAGATCTTTCAACACGACCCCGGTCCATTTTTCCGTTGGAGAAAAAGACCGCGCTGCGCGCAATGGGCATGAAGGTGGTGTCCTCTGGTTCACTGGTCTTTCAGGCTCAGGGAAGTCAACTCTCGCTGTCGCGTTGGAAGCGCGGCTTTTTGAGAAGGGATACCAGGTGTTCGTTCTGGACGGAGATAATGTGCGCCAGGGCCTCACCGCTAATCTGGGTTTTTCTCCTGATGACAGATCGGAAAACATCCGCCGGGTTGGCGAGGTCGCGGCCCTTTTTCGTCAGGCCGGAACGATCGTCATCTCTTCGTTTATTTCGCCTTATAGATCGGACCGTGACAGAGCCCGTCATGCTGCTTACTCCTCCTTCCACGAAATTCATATCAAGGCCGACATTGAGACCTGTATCAAGCGAGATCCCAAGGGTCTTTATGAGCGGGCTCTCAAGGGAGATATCCCAGAATTTACGGGCATTTCCGCACCTTACGAAGCACCGGAGCGGCCTGAGCTGGTGATTGATACAGAAACTCTTTCGATTGACGCCTGCGTTGAGGAACTCGTTAATTACGTAGATAGGAACTTCCGGGTATAACTTTTTATCGGAACGTTGAACGGGAGAATTTCATGGGTGTCCTTGTTACGGGTGGTGCTGGCTACATTGGCAGCCACATGGTGCTGGCTCTCTGCGACGCCGGCGAAGACGTCACCGTCCTGGACAATCTGACGACCGGCGCGCGATCAGCGGTAGATGCCCGCGCAGAACTTGTCGAAGGTGATATTGGGGACGGTGCGCTCGTCTGCGAAACAATCGCCCGAAAGAAGATTAAGGAAGTCGTACATTTTGCAGGTTCCATTGTGGTACCTGAGTCTGTTTCCGATCCGCTCAAATATTACTCCAACAACACAGTCAAAACCCGCAGTCTGATCGATGCCTGCGTGAGCGAGGGCGTATCACGTTTTGTGTTTTCGTCGACCGCCGCCGTCTATGGCTCGCCCGATCAGGTTCCCGTGACGGAGGATGTGGACCTGGCGCCCATGTCGCCCTATGGCCGCTCAAAACTGATAAGTGAGTGGATGTTGCAAGACGTGGCTGCAGCCCACGACTTTGACTATGTTGTTCTTCGGTATTTCAACGTTGCCGGTGCCGACCCAGCGGGCCGGTCCGGACAGTCAACAAAAGACGCCACGCACCTCATCAAAGTGGCGGTTCAGGCCGCACTTGGCGTTCGTGATCACATGAAGATTTTCGGTGACGATTACGACACGCCTGATGGAACCTGCATTCGCGATTACATCCATGTCAGCGATCTTATTTCAGCTCATGAAGCCGCTCTAAAACACCTGCGTACAGGAGGGAAGAGTCTCACTGCAAATTGTGGTTATGGCCATGGGTCGAGCGTCAAAGAGGTGATTGCGGCTGTGGAACGAGTCACAAATCGGAAGATTGACGCGCGCATGGACACACGTCGGGCAGGCGATCCGGCAGAAATTGTTGCGGATGCATCGCGCGCACGGCAGGTTCTTGGATGGGTGCCCACCCATGATAATCTTGAAGAGATTGTCTCTCACGCGTATCGATGGGAAAGCCAATTGGCCGAACCCGCCGAATAAGGGGTCAGAACCGCCGTCAACCGCAGAAAACCGGACTTTTCTCTCTCGTTGGCGCGGTGACAGGCATATTATAATCATGCTATCACCTTCGGACGCTGCTATCTGAGGCGCAGCTGTAAAGTAATTTTTGAGGCTACTGGACGTGCCGATCACAGACATTCATACATCCGATGCGTGGCGTCGCAATGCTGCCATCTTTCTCGGCGATATCGCCCTCGCAGCTATCTCTCTCCCCATTTCTCTCTACTTGCGCCTGGGGCATGATATTTTCAACAATGGAATGGAACTTGTTGTCACGTCAACGAGCGCCTTTACGCTCGTTGCTGCGCTAGTGATTTTTCAGTCGAAGCTCCATCGCATCTCTTCGCGCTATATTTCCCTAGATGATGTTCTCTTACTGGGCCGAACAGCACTCATCATCAATCTGACATTTCTGGTGGTGATGTTTTTCACCGTTCGGTTGGACGGCATTCCGCGCTCCTCTGTAGTTATCGACACCATGGTGCTCAGCGCTCTTTTCGTCGGTGCCCGATTAAGCGTCAGGATTTGGTACGAAAAACAGATTGGGCTCTTGCGCATTTCAACGTCTGGCGCCGCCATCCAATCTGTGCTGCTGATCGGCGCGACGGATGAAGCCGAAGCCTTTATTCGCAAAATGGCCCGCGATCCCAACTCGCGGTATCGCGTTCTGGGGCTTGTAGAAACCGGCGCAAGACCCATCGGCAGCCGAATACGGGGCGTCAAAATTGTCGGCCGGGTGAACGACCTACCTGACATCATTGGTAGCTACCGGAATATTCTCTCCAGTCTGGTTCTTGCCGATCCTGACCTGCGGGGCGACCCAGTGCGCGACCTACTGGAAACCGCGCGCACCCACAATCTGCGCTTGGACCGCCTGCCTCAAATTTCTCATCTCACAAAGGCTTCCGCTCAGGAAATTGATGTCCGACCTGTTGACGTTGAAGACCTGCTCAGCCGTCCCCAAGCAGAGCTTGATCGAGACGCGATGGCCGCGCTCATCAGCAACAAGCGTGTGTTGGTAACCGGGGCAGGTGGCAGTATCGGCGCTGAACTTGCCCGACAGGTTGCGAGCTTTGCCCCTGCGCACCTCACATTGCTTGATAGTTCCGAGTTCAATCTCTACGAGATTGACCGCCAGCTCAGCGAGATTTATCCAGAGATTTCACGTTCGGCCATCTTGGGCAATGTCCGTGACGGCGACCATGTGGAACGGGTGTTTTCAAAGGAACAGCCTGAAATTGTCTTCCATGCGGCTGCGCTTAAGCATGTTCCCATGCTCGAGCCCCAACCCTCCCAGGCAGTGCTTACCAATGTGATGGGCACAAGAAACATCGCTGATGCAACAGTCCGTCACGGCGTTGATGCCATGGTGATGATTTCTACCGACAAAGCGACACATCCGGTCAACGCGATGGGCGCGTCCAAACGAATTGCAGAAACCTATTGCCAGTCGCTCGACATTGATGCGCGCAAAAACAAGCAGACCCGCTTTGTCACGGTGCGGTTTGGGAATGTCCTGGGATCGGCCGGGTCGGTTATTCCGCTGTTTGAAAAACAGCTTCGTCAGGGGGGTCCGATTACGGTAACCCACGAAGACATGACCCGGTACTTCATGACAATTCGCGAAGCCGTTGAACTCGTTCTCCAGGCAGCAACACTGCAGGACGATACGGTCAATGAGGGGGGAGCCATCCTCGTGCTGGATATGGGTGAGCCCGTGAAAATCATCGATATGGCCCACGAAATGATCAAGCTCGCGGGTTTAACGCCAAATGAAGACATCGAAGTAAAGATCACCGGATTGCGACCAGGTGAACGTCTTTACGAGGACCTTTTTGACGATGCGGAAGAATTGCTGCCGACCAGCCACCCGGCAATGATGGCAGCGCGCCCGCGGGTTGCAGACCGTGCCTTCGTCGAAAGAGGCATTGATGCCATGCTTATCGCTGCGGGCGAGGGCGATGATGGGTCCGTACGCGAGCATATGCGACGGCTTATTCCGGACTTTAGGAGTGCTGACGTGCCTACCGTGGCAGCAGCCCCCTCTACCTCGGACCCAATCGCAACAGAATGAAACATTAAGTTATTTTGGGCGAATATACGGGTGTGGCATTTTCTGCCGCGAACGCTGGCGGAATTCCGTCGATTATGTGGAAATGAACGAGAAAAATGAGCAGAAGCGATACCACGGTTATCATCCTTGCCGCTGGCAAGGGAACCCGTATGAAATCGGCAATACCGAAGGTCATGCACGAAGTTGCCGGACAGCCGCTGCTTGGTCACGTGCTCAAGGCGTCGCACGCAGTTAACCCGCAGCAGGTCATCACTGTTGTTGCACCCGATATGGATGACGTCGCGGCCTTTGCGCGCGGAGCGGGCGAGGACGTCGAAACCTGCATTCAATCAGAACCTAAGGGCACAGGCGATGCCACACGCTCAGCGCTGGATCTTGTCTCGTCAGACCCAGGCGTAGTTCTGGTGGTCTTTGGCGATGCTGCCTTTCTCGATCCCTCAACGCTGTCGGCCATGCGCGATGCCTGTGCAGGTGGATCAGCAATTGTCGTGCTCGGTTTTGATACGCCTGACCCGACCAACTACGGACGTCTCGTTTGTGATGCCAACGGCGCACTTCTTCGCATTGTTGAAGAAAAGGCTGCGACGGATGCTGAAAAGAAAATCACACTCTGCAATAGCGGTGTGATGGCCATCTCTCGTGCATCACTACACGACCTGATAGGCGCATTGACCCCCAACCCGGCAAGCGGTGAGATTTACCTCACGGATCTTCCACAGATTGCACAAGAGCGCGGGCTCGCCTGTTCAACGATTGCTCGGGATATGGGTAATAGTGTTATCGGTGTGGATAGTCGCGCAGACCTCGCCGCTGCTGAGGCGATCTTTCAGGATCGCCTTCGTGAGAAATTTCTGACCAATGGCGTCACCATGCATGATCCTTCGAGTGTCTACTTTTGCGTGGACACCGAAATCGGCACTGACGTAACGATTGAACCCAACGTGGTCTTCCGACCGGGCGTTCGCATTGGCAACAATGTCACTATCAAAGCCTTCTCCCACCTTGAAGGAACAAGTGTTGCTTATGAATGCAGCGTCGGACCTTTTGCCCGGTTGCGACCGGGAACAGAATTGGGACCAGGCGCAAAGATCGGCAACTTTGTCGAGACAAAGAAAGCAAACATCGAAGCTGGCGCGAAGGTTAGCCACCTCACCTATATCGGGGATGCCCGGGTCGGGGAGGAAGCCAATATTGGGGCGGGCACCATCACGTGTAACTATGACGGCTTCAACAAGCACTTTACTGATATTGGCGCAGGTGCATTTGTTGGCTCCAACAGTTCCCTTGTCGCGCCAGTAAAAATCGGCGACGGCGCCTATGTTGGATCGGGCAGTGTGGTCACCAAAAATGTAACCCAGGACGCACTTGCAGTCGCGCGCGGCAAGCAAATGGAAAAATCCGGCTGGGGCGCCGCTTTTCGTGATCGCCATCATAACGCCAAAGATAAGAAAGACTGAGCCATGTGTGGGATTATCGGCGTTATAGGCGACGAGACAGCGTCACCTCTTATTCTTGAGGCCCTTAAAAGGCTTGAGTATCGCGGGTATGACTCAGCCGGCATCGCCACATTGATTGATGGTGAGATTGCGCGCCGCCGGGCAGAAGGCAAGCTTGCAAATCTGGAAGCCGTGCTTCGGTCAGATCCCCTGAAGGGCGTCATTGGCATTGGGCACACTAGGTGGGCAACACACGGGGCACCGATTGAGCGCAATGCACACCCTCACGCAACGGACCAGGTTGCGATCGTCCATAACGGCATCATCGAAAATTTTCGGGAGCTCAAGGAAGGTTTGATCGCTTCGGGCGCGGATTTTCAGACTGACACAGATTCCGAAGTTGTGGCGCACCTCGTCACCGCACAACTTGAGAAGGGCCTTGCGCCAGTTCAAGCCGCCAAAACAGCCTTTGACATGCTTGAAGGCGCTTTCGCGCTCGGCGTTATGTTCCGTGGAGAGAATGATCTGATTGTCGGTGCCAGGCGCGGTAGTCCCCTTGCCATCGGCTATGGTGAGGGCGCGATGTATCTCGGCTCAGATGCCTTCGCGCTGGCGCCGATGACCAATAGAGTTACTTTTCTGGACGATGGGGATTGGGCTGAGATCAGCCGAACCGGCGTGATCATCCGCGATGTCTCCGACGAGATTGTTGAGCGCCCGATCAAGACAACAGATGCATCGTCGCAGCTTGTCGACAAAGGCAATCACCGCCACTTTATGGCAAAGGAAATTTTTGAGCAGCCGGAAGTCATCGGACACACGCTCGGTGATTATATCGATCCGATGACAGAGACGGTTCGTCTTCCCAATCTGCCGTTTGATCTGGCGACAGTTCCGAAGATCACTATCGTTGCTTGTGGCACTGCGTCTTTTGCCGCCCATGTTGCGAAATACTGGTTTGAGGAGAAGGCGCGGATTTCTGTTGAGATCGATATCGCTTCTGAATTCAGGTATCGCGAGGCAGCACTGCCAAAGGGTGGACTTGCCATCTTCATCTCGCAGTCTGGCGAAACGGCCGATACGCACGCAGCGCTCGCCTATTGCCGGGATCAAGGGCAACACATTATGTCGATCGTCAATGTGACGGAGTCGACTATTGCGCGTGCTTCTGACGTGATCCTGCCGACCTTTGCTGGACCGGAAATTGGCGTTGCCTCGACCAAGGCCTTTACCTGTCAGCTTACCGTTCTGGCGTTGCTGGCCATTGCAACAGGGCGCGCCCGCAAAACCCTGACTGAAACAGACGAGCATCATCTCGTGCGCTCTCTTCTTGAGGTCCCCCGTCATATCTCAGCCGCTCTGGCTCATATAGGTCAGCTCGAGGAGCTCTCCCACTCGCTCTCTCGGGCGCGGGATGTTCTCTATCTCGGTCGGGGTACCAATTATCCAATTGCGCTAGAGGGCGCCCTGAAGCTCAAAGAGATTTCCTATATTCATGCAGAAGGCTATGCGGCCGGTGAGTTAAAGCACGGACCAATTGCTCTTATTGACGAAGACGTGCCAGTCATTGTAATTGCGCCAAGTGATCGGCTTTTTGATAAGACCGTCTCCAATATGCAGGAAGTCATCGCACGTGGCGGGAAAGTCCTTCTGATTTCCGATGCAGCTGGTATCGCCAGGGCTGCTGATTCTCCCTGGCATTCCGTGGAATTACCCACTTGCGACCCGTTTGTGCAGCCCATTGTCGCAACAATCCCCGTTCAGCTACTTGCCTATTACACCGCAGTCGCTAAGGGGACTGACGTGGATCAACCGCGAAACCTGGCAAAATCCGTCACCGTTGAGTGACATAAAGATTGCAATGATCCCAAAACCTGATTTCATAACCCTTCATTCCATAGGGTTAGGGGAAATCATGACTTTTCAAGAAGCAATTGCATCCGGCCTGTCTCGATACATCGATTTCGACACACGCTCGTCGCGTTCTGAGTATTGGTATTGGGCTCTCTTTGCGTTCCTCGTTTCAATAGTGGCCAACATCATCGATGGCATCATATTCGGCGGGCCTGTCCTTGCTGGTCTCGTTGCGCTTGGTCTCATAATCCCCGGGATTGCCGTAGGTGTCCGCCGCCTCCACGATATTGACAGAAGCGGGTGGTGGTACCTGATTGTCTTTGTTCCCCTGATCGGCGTGCTGGTCTTGATCTATTGGTTTGTTCAGCCAGGAACGACAGGCGACAACGAATTTGGCAGTGACCCACTTGGCGCGTCTGCAGCGGCCTAATTCAACGGAATTCAACTCAACCTCGCCTGGGCTTTCTTGGCACTAGAGGTTGGCGACAAATGCAGGCCATTGGCTTACGCTAATGGCCTGAGGTTGTCGTGATTCGCTCTTTGCAGCCTCGCGGTGGAGAGGTGGACCTAGATGCGCAAAACCCAAGTTGGGGCCAAAATCGATAATAGGGCCGACCTGCGTCTTCTGCTTACCGCCGGTGTCCTTTTTTTGGCGCTTTTCTGGTCGTTGCCGATCGAGGCCGCTACCAGCGAAGAAGAAGCATCGGCAATTGCCTCTCTTAATGCTGGAACGGCTGCGATCCAATCCGGTCGCGCGCTGGAAGCTATCGACTTTCTGAACGTTGCCATTGAAGGCAATGCGCTTGATGCAGAACGCATGGCGCTTGCCTATCACCATCGAGGCATTGCCAACCAAAAGCTTGGGTTGAGTGGCCATGCGGTGGCTGATTATACGAGCGCCATTTGGCAAGGGGGACTGCCCGCCCAGGTGCTTCCTCGGAGTTACTATAACCGCGCCGTTGCTTATGCGGGCATGGGACAACAGACGCGTGCCGAACGAGACTATGACAAAGCGATTGAACTTGCGCCTGATTATGCGTCAGCGTTTCACAATCGCGGCAACTTGAGGCGGCATCTCGGGCGACACGAAGATGCTGTTGCGGACTACAATCAGGCGCTGACGCTTGGCATGCAACCACGGGCACACCTCACCTATTTTGCGCGGGCGCTCTCCTACAATGAACTTGGCGAGAAATCAGCGGCCCTTGACGATGCGGCGCGCGCGCTTGAGCTTAAAAGTGATTTTGAGCCTGCCAAGATTGCATTGGTCGAATGGGACGATGGTCGACTGTCGCGCATCGCCGCAGCCCCAGCAGCTGACGCCTCGCTGGTGACAGCCTCAATTCCTGAACCCGCGGCACCTGAACCAGCTCAAGCGCCTGCTGTGAGAACAGTAAGAGCAACAATGCAGGCACCAAACGCACCAGAACCTGTTTCTGATAGCAGATCAACCGCCACGCTGGATGGCATTCGTGTACCGCAAGCAGCGTCAAGCCTGGGTCAGACGATTAGGCTCACCCCACCTGATGTCGCTGCTATTGAACCCCAGAGCGGGAGTGTAACGGTTCGTCCACTTTCACAAGCACTGCCGCCGCCGCGAGCAACCGCTGGCAATGGGTGGCAGGCCACCGTCACCCGCTT